>JASFEV010000155.1:0-10681 GCA_050124655.1 Desulfobacterales bacterium | reverse complement strand
TATCATTCGCACCTTGGCACCAAACGCGGTGGGCTGGCGGTGCTTAATTCACAAGATTTCTCACGATCGAACCACAACATCGAAAATGATTATTTCAGGTCTAAATTCGAGTCCGATCTTTCAAAACTGCATGGCCACAAAGGTATCGGCATCATTAGTGACCATGACCCGCAACCGCTGATTATCGGCTCTCACCTGGGCACATTTGCGATCGTAACGGTAAGCAAAATCAACAATATCGAAGCGTTGGCCGCCAAAGCCTTTCACAGCAAACACCACTTTTCAGAAATGAGCGGCGGCGAAACAAGTCCAACCGAACTGGTGGCCATGCTCATCAGCGAAGCGGAATCTTTCGAAGCCGGCATCCAGCATGCCCAGGAAGCGATCCAAGGCTCCTGCTCGTTGCTTCTGCTGACTCAAAGCGGCATATATGCGGCCCGCGATAAACTGGGCCGCACACCGGTTGTGATCGGCAAAAAGGAGGGGGCCTTCGCGGCAGCTTCGGAATCCTGTGCTTTTCCCAATTTGGGTTATAACACTGAAAAAAACCTGGGGCCCGGTGAAATTGTATTCATCACCGCCGACGGCATCGAGCAACGAAAACCACCACAGGATCAAATGCAGGTGTGCGCTTTTCTATGGGTTTACTATGGCTATCCGGCAACCAGCTACGAAGGCATCAATGTGGAAGCCACCCGCAACCGTTGCGGCCGACTTCTGGCTCAAAATGACACCGTTGAGATCGACTTTGTGGCCGGTATACCGGATTCGGGGATCGGGCACGCCATCGGTTATGCCCACGAAAAGAATATTCCGTATGTCAGGCCTTTTGTTAAATACACGCCGACCTGGCCCCGCAGTTTTATGCCCCAGAATCAAAGCATCCGGGATCTGGTCGCCAAAATGAAACTGATCCCGATAAAAGAACTGATCGACGGCCGCAGAATCCTTTTTTGCGAAGACTCGATTGTGCGGGGCACCCAGCTGCAAGACAGCATTCAAATTCTATACGAGTACGGCGCCAAAGAGGTGCACATGCGACCCGCCTGCCCGACCCTCATTTATCCGTGCGATTTTTTAAATTTTTCGACTTCACGCTCAACGCTGGATCTGGCGGGCCGTAAAGCCATTGCCGCACTCGAAGGCAAAGAAGATAAAAATTTACCTCAATATGCGACGGCCAGATCGCTTAAGAACCTCGCGATGGTCGATCATATCCGACAGCGATTGAAACTGACCTCTTTGCAGTACCAGAAGCTGGATGATCTGGTTGCCGCCATCGGTCTGCCAAAAGAAAAACTGTGCACCCACTGCTGGGATGCCAGCAGTTATTTTTAAAGGATCCGCTGATAAAGGGCTCGGTTTTTAGTGAAGCGATCTGAAGGTAATGAGCGATCGCCGATGCTGAATGAGCGGTAGGCGATAATTTTTGGTTTCTAACACATAGCGCTCAGTGTTGACCATAGAGCGCAGCATCTCCAGCTCATCTTGATCAACCTTCCCTTTCATGGCCACAATTAACCCCTGCTTTGCCAGCAACGGTCGGGCAATTTTAACGAACGATTTTAGATTCGACAGGGCCCGGCTAATAATCACATCAAAAAAATTCACATAATCAGGATTTTTATGAAGGTTTTCAGCACGGATGTGAAAGGCTTGGCTCTGATCAAGACCGAGTGTTCTGATGACATGTTTTAAAAAATGGACCTTTTTGCGATTCCCGTCGATGAGATGGATGGACAGAGACGGTTTGACAATCCTAAGGGGGATCCCCGGAAAACCGCTTCCGGAGCCGATATCGAGCAATCTGGATCCGTCAGCAATCAATTCAGCGGGCACCAACGAGTCCAAAAAATGCTTGATGGCCATATCGCGAGGGCGGGTGATGGCAGTGAGGTTCATTTTACGGTTCCAGTTGATCAACTCAGCGGCATGCGAGGCAAACAAGGCGCTGACACGCTCATCTATTTTGATGCCCAACTCTTGCGCACCATCGACGATGAGGTTTTGCCATTCGCGGGAACCAATTTCCATTAAACCCACAAACCTTTGATTAGGCGATACACACCCGCCGAACTTCAGACAAGTCGGTTTGCCCTTTGAAGACCTTCATGATCCCATCCTGTCTGAGGGTGGACATGCCTTCTTTCATGGCCTGGGCGAATATCATTTCAGTGTTGGCCTGCTTTTTAATCATTAATTTGATTTTGGGCGTGCCTTCCATAAGTTCATGGATACCCATGCGGCCACGGTACCCGGTGTTGGAGCACACTTCGCAGCCGGCCGCTTTAAAGAGCGTCAGGTCCGGGTCATATTCAATACCGGTTTGCGCCCAGTACTTTTCGCCGTAATCCACATAAATCATTTCATATTCATCTTTGGTCAACGGATATTCTTCCATACAGTCCTTGCACAGACGGCGTGTCAGCCGCTGGGCCAATACGCCCAGAAACGCATCGGAAAAATTGAGGGGATTAAGCCCCATATCCAGCAAGCGGGTAACGGTCTCCGGCGCACTGTTGGTGTGCAGGGTGGAAAAAACCAGATGGCCGGTCAAAGAGGCCTCTATGCCGATGGAGGCGGTTTCCTCATCGCGCATCTCCCCGATCATAATGACGTCCGGGTCAGCCCGCAAAAATGCCCGCATTACCCGCGCAAAATCCAGGCCGATTTTGGGTTTCACCTCCACCTGCCGCAATCCACCCTGAGTGATTTCAATCGGATCTTCGGCGGTCCAGATTTTAATACCGGGTTTGTTGATGTAGCCCAGAATGGCATGCAATGATGTGGTTTTACCCGAACCCGTGGGACCGACCGCCAACACCAGCCCATAAGGTTTAGCGACGATACGTTTCATCACCTTGGTGTTGCGATCGGTCATGCCCATTTCGTCAAGTTCCATGGCGCCAGCCGAGGCCAGAATCCTGAGAACGACATCTTCAAATCCACCCTGTGTGGGCAGGGTGGCAACACGCAGTTCAAAGGTGGGCACGCCTTTGCGCTTGAATTTGATCTTTCCGTCCTGGGGCAGCCGCCGCTCGGCAATATCCAGGTTGGACATGATCTTTACCCTGGAAACGATTCCGCGGACCATGGAATTGGGAACTTTCATGTACTCCTGGCAGACGCCGTCCAATCGGAAACGAATCGATGTCGATCTGGTAATTGATGAAGGTTCAATATGAATATCCGAGGAATTTTTACGGTAAGCGGCGATTATCGTCTGATCGACAAGTTTAACGATTTTGCCGGAGGCCTCATCAAGGCCGTCATCGATTTCCTCTTCTTCCTCTTCCTCTTCTTCAAAAGAGACATCTGGCATTAAATCAAAATTATCCAACTCTTGCGAAACGGTTTGGGCTTCGGCGCTTTGCTGTGTCCCGTCAAAAAACAGTTTGATGTACTGCTCGATATCTTCACGGATCGCGACCGTAAAGTTGATTCGACTGGTTTTCATCAGCGCCCTGATGTTATCGGTTTTGTTCAGATCCCGCGGATCATCGACCAGGATCTCCACGCCATCTTTATCCCAGCTCATAGGAACCCAGTATTCGTTCAGCAGAAATGCTTTTTTCAGATTGGACAAGAGTTCAACCGGCACTGTAACGGAGGGATTATATTCGCGAAACTTTGTATCATAGAACAGTGAAAAGGATTTGCCGATAGCCGCTTTATTGATCTTGTTGTGTTCGATGAGAACAAATTCGACACTTTTGTTCATCTTTTTCGCCAGTGCAAATGCCTGCTGCAACTGCTGGGTGGTGACCATTTTTTCACGTAATAGATAATCGTACTTCGAACCGCTGGTAAAGGTGGCGGCAACCGAATCCATCCGTTTTTTGATTTCCGCATTATCAGGCATCATTTTGTGAGCCGCTTTGTAGTTATCCAGGGCCACTTCACGATGATCCCGCTTTTCCATCTCTTGACCAAAGATGAACAAAATGCTGGCGGTTTCCTCTTTTGCAAGCTTCAGCGGCTTTAATAGCTGATTCAGTTTCTCAGATGCCTTTGTTGGAGAATGCAGTTTAAGGAGACACTCGCTGATTTCGGGCATTACTTTTTTTACCGGATAATCCTCTTTGAGCAATTTGGCATATTCGGGCAAAGCTTCTCCGTGGAGCCCCATTTCCTTAAAGGCTGAAGCGCTGTCCAATATGGCCGGAACGTCTCCCTTATTGGAGAGCCTTTCTCGCAGCATGGTGATGTCTTTTGCGGAAACCCCTTTGGGCATAGTCTGCTCTTCATTATCAATTTCATGTTTGAGCAGGCGGATGCGCTTTTGAATTTTATCATGGGTTTGGGTATCTTGGTCTGACATGCTGCCAAGAATGCTTTCGTAAATTTTGAGCGAATCTTCAAATAAACCCATTGAACGGCAAACTTCGGCCTCGTTGATTTTGGATTCAATCTCAGTGTTCATGTATTTTCATAGCCCTTTCATTTTAAATAACGCGGCAGCTCAGGTTCTGATTATTTTTTGAAGAACCGACTGATTTTTCGACCTGATTTTGGCGCCTTCAAGGATGGTAAAAGGATGTCGCAATTTAACCGAATCATCGCAATCGGCACGCTAAGCGCCATTAAAATGACAAGGTATCCGACGTCGGTTTTACGAATATAAATGCGGCCCTTTTCAAAGATCAGGTCTGTTTCGCGCATACCTTCCAAGGATTCGATAAAATATCGCCAATTTCGCTTTTCAGGCGCTTCTTTGATCGCTTTGGGGAACGCTTTGAAAAGCAGCTCCCCATCGACGGCAAACAGCATGATGCCGTTTACGCCGTCGGTATTCAGAATATCATTAAACAGTTCCTGCATTATTTTGTGATGACCCGCAAAAGCTTGTCTCTGGGGCACCTGGGATCAACGGTAACAACCAGCGTCTTTTGATCCGGTATGAGAATGTAGTCGTTGGTATCGCCTTTATCGATGTAGGCGATCCTAAATTTTCCCAGTTGAAAAAAAGCCCCTATTTTTGATAGCTGCATTACGCGGCTGTCCCAAAGGGTGTCCTGATACAGATCTTCCAGGCCGCATTGCTGTCCGATTTCTTTTTCTATTTTGTCCTTGAGTATGGTGAGCTGATCCGCGGGCGCTTCCGGAGCAGATTCAATCTGTTCGATGACACCATCGGGCACAACCTCCGGCTCCTCCTCGTCTTTGCGTCGCATGGCTTCCAGGATAAGCGGTTGCAAATCGCTTTGAATTTTATTTTCCTTTAAGGCACAGCCATTTTGGATTGAAAGATTAACCGCATCCCATGAGAAAATTTCGTGTGCTGCCGATTCTCCCTGCATGTTGTTTACTCTGGCATCCAATAATTCACCATCTCTGAAGAATAAAATTCCTTTTTGGCCACCGGTTTTTTCTTCCAAACGTATTGTGCAGGTTTTCTGCTCCATCTCAATGAGTTGAAGAAACATGCCCGAAGATATATTATGCAGGGTACCACCCTCTGATTCCTTTCTTAATGTGGTCAAAATCTGCCGGGCTAAGTTTTCGATCAAAAAAGGCTTGGCAATATAACCGACCGCACCACCCTCGCGCGCCAGCTTTTCCATTTCGGGTGTGCTGTAACCGGTTATGATAATTACGGGTATGTCCGGATAGTGCTGCATAATATGTGCCAGCAGCTCAAATCCATCCATATTGGGCATTTTTAAATCGGTTACAACCAAGGAGATGATATTTTTTTTGAGCACCTCCAGGGCTTGCAAACCATCTTCCGCCAATAAAACCGCAAAGGACTCCAGATAGCGCTTAAAGCCTTCTTTGAGCGCATGCAGCATCTCTGTGTCATCATCGACAAGCAGAACGTTCTTGATCATTTGTTATCCTTGCGATCGTGGGACCATGACGATTTTTCAATGTCAACGATTCTAATTCCGGCGACATAATCCATCGCCTCATACTTTTTGATCCTGCCTAATTTATCGGTAATATCGTTCATTTTCTTGATCTGATTGTGGATCTTGACAATTTTAGGATACAAGCGGTCATCCTGATGTAAATCCGATAAAATTTCATTGATCTGATTATTGATAATGGTCAGAGGCTGGTTCAACCGGTGCGCCACCCCACCGGCCATCTCAAGAACTCCTTGAAATTTTTGACTTTCCGCTTGTATTTTTTGTTGATTGATAATTTGCGTAACATCTTTGGTGATACATTTGATATGATTTGCACGTCCATTATGTTTGATCAAAAAGGCGTGGCATTTTAGATGACGCACTTTTGAGTTGCCGTCTAGTATGGATAGTATCGTTTCGCTACGGCCGATTTTAAAAATATCAGCGAGAAAAATAAGAAACAGGTCGCGATCACTCGGAGCCAAAAATTCAGACAACGATTTTCCCAATAACTCTTTCTTGGGTAGGCCGAATAATTCTTGCGCTGCCGGATTGACATTGATCAGCTCGCCGCGAAGATCGAAGATAATGATCATCTGAGGCAAATCCCCGGATGGACCTTCGATCTTGTGCACATCCGTGTTGGGATCAATATCTGAAGTGATTTCCTTTAAAATGCCGTCTAAATTGATGACAATACCGTCATCATCCAAATTCGCTTTAGCGGTGATGGCGCACCATATGGGTGTGCCGTCCTTTTTTTTCAGTGCGATGGGTAAATCAAAAACGCCGCCAGCTTGAATGGCGGTATGAATAATTTGGCCGCGATCTTTCTTATTTTGATAAAATTCAATTACCGGATAATCAATCAGATCCAAAGCAGAGTCAAACCCCAATAAATTTGCCAATGCTTGGTTACAATAAACAACTTTGCCTTCAATGGTCGTGCGAAATAAGGCCGCTGGAAGACTATCAAAAAATTCAGCATACCTGCGAGCGGTGATATCTCCGCTATGCATTACTTTTTCACCAGACATTGATCCAAACCTCGATTTTAGAATTTGGATTGAAACCACCGGTATTGAAAGTCCAGCTATTCGGTCGATCAATAGATCCAAAATCTGAAATCTAAAATCCAAAATGCGTATGGTGCCATTGCGGTTAAATCTCTATTTCTGTTAAGACAACATCATAGAACACCAATTCATCTTCAAATTCTTCCGTCCACAATTCCAAATTCAATAACAGGTCTGAAAACAGTCCCAGATCATGCGCCATCTTCTTGACCACCTCGACCACCCCTTGAACCAGAACCTGATCGCTTACCTGGCCTGAAAAAGTGATTTTTTGTTTGCTGTAGTCAAATTCACCGGCAAATGGATCAAGGAATGCAAAACGATCAGCAAGTTCGACCAAATTTTGTTTGAGCAACTTATGAAAATCTGTCTTTTTTTTCCTTTTTAGATCGACCACTGCTTCAAATACGCTCAGCAACCCTTCCAGCATCAATATGGCTGTTTCGGAAGGGTCACCCTTTTCGATAACCGGTATCGTTTCGTTTTGGATGTTTTTTAATGGAATTTGGCAGACATTAAAAAGGCCTCCCAGCTGCTTGGTTTTTTCAACGAGCAGCTCTTGATGTTTGCTTGAAGGACTCGGCAGCCCGTTTCCCCAGGAACACACACCCCCTCTCATTTTCCCGTTGATCAGAAAAATTAAACCGCTTTTCTCTCCGTTGCCGATGCTGATATCAATATAGCCGGTTAATTTTTCAGAACTCATTTTCTTGATGAGTCCAACAAGATCTGTAAATTCAGTGCTTAGATCTTTATAGATTTTTTCCGCCGTCTGAATACCGGCCCAGTAATAAACTTCTTCAGGGTCGATTTGATATATGTTCACATTGAAATTATACGCTTTTCCTGCATTTAAGAGGCGCTCGACGGCTTGTTGGCCTGTCATTGTCCTATTTTTATCTTTTAAAAAACCGCTCAGCACCTGGTCTTGATCGAAAAATAGAACCCCCTCAGATGCATGGGATTTAAAATGAATGCCGCCTGATCCGATTTCTCCCTGATAATGCTCCAGCAGTTTTCCGATATCCAAATAATAGGCGTTTAAATTTTCAAGTACAGGCTGCTGCCTTGGAATGACGACCATTATGACTCCTTAGGCCTTTCTTTTCATCTCGCTTCAGAAAAGCATCGCTGAGTTGTTTTATCCGGCATGATAGGTTTAAAATCCGCCGTTAGCACACCGTGTGCAAATTGATCACCTATCTGCGTCGCCGCAATCGTTCAATTGACATGCGAATACTTTCCTGCATCCTAGAAATGGCTTCAGCCAGCTCCCCGATTTCATCTTTGGCTGTTGTTTTAATTTCGATGCCAAGATCCCCGATGCTGATGCGCTCAGCGACATCCGTTAAAGACTTAATTTTCGCTGTTAGCCGATGGCTATAGATGGAGACAATCAGTCCGATCAGCAATACGGTTCCGCCCAGAATGGCCCAAACAACCCAGCGCGTTTTTTGTGTGAGTTCAGCGGCGCGGGATTGCATGAGATTCACCGGATCATGAAATTCATCCAAGTAAGTCGTTGCGGCAACAACATACGGTGTCCCGGCAACAGGGGTGCAGACCATAAATTTTTCGCGAAATTTTCCATCTTTGTCCTGCCATGTGTAATATCCTTGTGATCGTTTACCCCCTTTTACGCCGCTGAATATCTTCCAGAATCCGGGAAAATTGCGCCCCATCGGTTTTTTCAATGAGCCCATATCAATACCGACAATCTTTGGATTCACATGGGCCCAGGTGCGCCAGATACCATCGGAATCTGGCATCTCGTAAAGCGCCGTATAGCCTGTTAAGCCGACTTTCTGCACGGCAAGGGTTTTAAATCCCATATCGTTCATAAAATCTTCTTTAGCCAGTTCGGGGTTCGCCAATAGATATAAGCGGCATTGAATGGCAACGGCGGTTGAAAGATCCTCAATTTTTTTTTCCGCCATTTGGTTAACCACATGGGTACTTTCATCGGTCAAAAGGGACGCCATTTTATCCAGCTGCCACAAATATAACAGGCTGGCACCGATGAGCAGAAGCAAAGGAATGAAAAAAAACAATAGCAGCATTTTAACGCGCAAATTCAATAAACCCGATCTGCGGGCCGACTGTACCTGCACGTGTTGGTCAACGGATCGGTCAAGCTTTATTTCAGGTTCGGCCGGCGGCACCGCCTCTTCAGCTGGCTTGGCGCCCCCTTGTGTGCCAGACAAATCATTGGCCGATACGGCTGCCGCAGTCGATGACGGTTTGGATACCATGATCATATGGGTGCACACGCGGCATTTAAAACGCGCTGCGGCACCTCTTATTTTGGAAGGATCGATTCGGTACTTTTTTCCGCATTCCTCGCAGATGACAATCATGGTTGCACTCCTCAAATAAAGTTCTCATCGGACAGGTGGCTGGCTGGTTCGGTATATGATCAAATTAATGTTTGCTTCGATACGCTTGCGCGGACAGCAAACGAGGGATCTCAAATCGGCAAATATTTTTTTTCACGTATCTTCATCGCCATTGATTTCAGGAAAGCATCTTTTTTATCTTCGCGTCGTATCTGCCGGGCAAGATTGTCCGTAAGTTCAGCAACGCGATGCCCCGGAAACTGCGATAATGTATGACCCAAATTGGCGACTTCCTCTTCTATCAACACCTGGGCGATGGGACCGATAGCAAGGGATAATTGGACGACCAGGTAATCAAAAAAATCTTTGTCAAGTGTGGCGATTCCTTGTTCGACCTTTTGGACCAAACCATTTTGCATTAGCTTGGCAATCAGTTCGCGCATGGAACTCATTGTTATTCCAATATTCTGCGCCACCCTGCCCAGTGGTGTCTTTCCGTCCAATTCCATAAAAACGGAAAGCATTTGACGATCAAGAGAAAATTCTTGAATATCTTGCCGGACGACACGTTTAAATACCGTAGTGGATAATTCGCTGGACGAAAAATCCATAATGCGACCTCGCTGGTGCCGTTTTCAATCTTGGGATCAACGCAATTGCTGTATGGGTACAGTTGACAATAATTCCCTATTCAATTGTGGCTTCTGACCATTGCAGACATAGGAAATTTTGCAGGTATGTTAATCTGATTTTTGGAGCTTTTTTAGTTCCTGTTTTATGGTGTCAAGCTCAGATTGAATAAATTGTTTTAACTCTTTGACCGCTTTGGCCAGCATTTCAGACGATAAAGATTCGCCCGGTTTACCGGCATCGAATGTTGGTGCGTTGGTTTGACCCCGCAGTTCGGCTGCCTGATGCGTTGTTGCCGCCGCCGGGGGCTTCGGCTTAGCTGTTGCTTGAACTTGCTTGCGAGCCACTGCGACAGCTTTTTTCTTTGAGACCTTATTCCTGAGCTGCTTGTATTTTTGCATCTCAGAGCGCAATATGTTTTTTTTCTCCGCCGCTGGCATATTTTCCGACAGAACCACTTCTTCCAGACTTGAGAATACCGAATTTAAAATTTTGAAGGTTTTTGGGTGAGCATTGCCGCGGTTGGTCTTGATGTATTGACCCAGGGATGCCAATAGTTGCAGAAACATTAAAATGATCTTTTCCCCTTGATAGTTTTTTTTAAGGCTGTCGATTTCAGACAGCAAACCGGCCAATGTCTCTTCGGTAATTTCCCAATCAATTGAAAGCACTAGATTCTTCAATTCGGCAAGGGGATAATCATCCGCCACTTCTTCGCTATTCGTCCGGTCGGCTGTCGCCTTTTTTAAATCCACTACTTCTGCTTCGGCAGCGGGCTCATTTTCTT
>JASFEV010000154.1:0-10809 GCA_050124655.1 Desulfobacterales bacterium | reverse complement strand
AGTTGGCGGTGGGTCTAAGTGACTTGGTTGGATGCAAGATCTTATCGTCCTCGTCCTCGTCCTCGTAATCGGTTTTTGAATTTTTGTCGAGGACGAGGACGAGTAGTAGATACTAAAAATCTGCATCTGGCTTTTGGGCAGAAACCGCCAGCCAGCAGCCAGTGACCAGACGCTATTCTTTCTTGAGCAGCGCGTTTTCGATGGCCTGCATCCACTGGGGCGGGTAGGGGACCTTGAAGGCGGCGGTGTCTTTCTGACCATCTTCATTTAAAAAATCAATTTTAACCAGGGATTGACGCAGGTCGACGCCTTTGTGGGTTCGGTCGTGATAAATGCGGGCAATACGGGCACCCGGAATCTCCAATTCAATTTTTTTGACCCGGCTGCGGTAGAAAAGTGCGTCGGAGAATAACAGCAAAAAACCGCTGCTGCGGCGGGGTTTGCCCGGCTCGGTGGCATTCCCGAAAAAGTTCACGCCGAAGCTCATGGCCAGAATCGGGCGGCTGCCGAAACGCGCCTCGATCCATTTGCGGTCGCGCCAGCGCATCCAGGCGATATAGCCGATGATCCCGAAAAACGCGATCGCAATGAAAACCCACTGTTGTTCACCCAAAAAGTGCAAATTGACCTCTTCTTTGGTGTCGATTATTACACAAATCTTTATACTGGGGTAGACGTCAATAATATCGCAAAGGACAAAGGGCAGAGCGCATAGCGTTAGAAATTGACTTCTAATTTACGCAATCATATCGCTATGCTCTATGCACCATGCCCTATGCCATTTTTAACGCGGCTCATTAAAAAAAGGGCCATTTCTGATCCGATATTTATCTGAATTCGGAAAGATAGATCAACAGTTTCTTGCGTGCCATATTATGCTTGTATCCACTGTAACTGCCCATGGCTGCCAGGATGGAGTCGGCTATTTCTTCATCTTTTTTACCTTCGGTGCGCAGTTCCCGTATTTTTTCTGCATTCAGTGCTACCAGCTGCCGAAAACTTTCCTGATCCCGGGCAAAAAAAACAAAAAATCCCAGGATAAATACCAGGACCGAGGAGACAATGGCGATATACACATCATATTTGGGGTCCGGGAAAAGCGGCCGCAACAAACTGTCCGGGTTGCCGGCATTCAGTAATGAATACATGGCCACCAGCCCGATAAGGATCATTAGTACGTAAATGATGGAGAGGATCGGTTTCGGCAATTTTTAACCTTTTTGTTTTAGGGAATCGTCAACCTAAATTGTAAAAATGGGGAAAAGCACAAAGCGCTTTTCCCCATATTCTGGATAGGGTTTAAGTTGAGCGATTGTCGAGGTTGCCGTAGCTACAAGGAAGATGCCGTTCCGCTATAGTTGCCTATGCGGAACGGCATCTGACACAGTAGATGCGGTAAGATCGGCAATCCCGAAGGGTTTCAAACTTTAAAAATCAAAATGATAGCATTCCTTAAAATGGAATTTCTTTTTAAAGTTTGATACGCTCATCAACATTAAACGGGTCGTGCCTCTCCTTCTTTCATCGCGGCCCATTTGGCTTCAGCTTCCTCCCAGGCTTCTTCGGAAGCTTCCTTTTCCCAGACTTCAAGACCGCGTTCCGCCCGGGTGGCGCCGGGCAGAATATTGTCTAGGAGGATACCAAGCAAGGCGGTCACCGCCATTCCGGTGGTCAAGATGGCCTGCAGGATTTCTCCGATCACTTTCAAGAAGGCTCCGCCTGCGCTCCAGTCGATGGGCACCGCATTGGCTGAAAGCATCGGGCTGAAGTGATAGGGCACCGATAGCCCGGCAAAAAAGGATATACCGATGATAAACAGGTTGCGGGAGTTGTTCAGATTGACAATCTGCAGGTTGGACAAGCCAACCGATGCGATCATGCCGAACAGCCCCACGAACATGGCGCCCACTACCGGTTTGGGCAGCGTCGCCAGGATGGCGCCGAACTTTGCCACAACGGGGATAAGCAGCATCACCGCCGCACCGCAGCGCACCACCCGCCGGCTGGCCACACGGGTCAAACCGATGGAGCCGATGTTTTCGGAATAGGTAGTCGTTCCGTTACAGGTTTGCAGGATACCGGCAACGAAGCAACCCAGACCTTCAGCGCCCAGGCCGCGGGAAATCATGCGGCCGGTCGGCACCGGTGCCTCCGAAATTCGGGCACAGGCATAATAATCGCCGATGGACTCGATCATGGAAGCCAGATAGCCGGCCAGCATGCCGAATGCGCCGGCCCACAGTGTTGCGCTTCCGAAATCCGGGAAACCCCATTTAAACGGCATTAACGGCTTCAGGCTCAACCAGGGCGCGGCTCCGATCAGCTCGGTTTTCAGATAGGCCGGGCTGTCCGGAGAAATCATGCCGGTGACCGTGCCGATGAGCGATGCCAGCCAGCCGGTGACAATGGCCAGCAAGACCGGAAAGAGCATGAAGGCTTTGGATTTTTGCGAAAACACCTGGGAGTAAATGATCAGGGCAAACAGGGTGATCAGAGAAATGATCCAGTTGCTGGCCATCCAGGGCGCTCCGATGCCATAGAGAGCCAGACCGATCATGGCAATGGTGGGGCCGATGACAATCGGGCTGATGATTTTGCGCACCTGTCCCATGATGCCGGTATACCCCAGGACAATTTCAAACACCGAGGCGATCATGATCGCACCGGCCACATGCTGGATCTGAATTTGCCACATGGGCTCCGAACCGGTCAACTCCTTGGCCGCCACCATACCAATAATGGCAAATGTGGGGCCCAGAAACGAAAAGGTGCCGCCCTGAATAACCGGCAGCTTGTTGCCCAGCGGAGATTGCTGGATCAGGGTACACAGACCGGAAGTAAAAAAGATGGTTGAAATCATCAATGCCAGCTCTTCCGGGGGCAGCTTCATGGCCCCGCCGACAATGAAGGGGATGAGGACCGTGGCGCCGAACATCGTCAGATACTGTTGGATGCCCAGCAGAACCGCCAGCGGCCACCTGGGTTTGCTGCCAAGCGGATAGACAATCCAGTGTTGCTTCTCCTGTGCGTTTTCTTCGCTCATTATCTGTTGACCTCCTTATTCGTTGGCCCCCGTGTGGGGATTATTAAAATCTGAATCTTGCATGAAAATTAATGAAAAGTTGAGATTGCTTTAAATTACAACCAGCTAAACAAATTATAGAACTTATTCAAATTCGAATAGCCCAAAAATCCTGATACGGATGAGTTACGTGTTTATTGCATTAACCGATGGTGCGGGTCAGATCGGTATACTGATCAGGCCGCAGATCCCGAAAAAACTGCCAGCCGTCACGGACTTCACGAATAAGCTCCAGATCAAGATCGGCGACGACGACTTCGTCATTATCCTCGCTGCCTTTGACCAGCAGTTCGCCACGCGGATCAACGAAATAGCTTGAACCGTAAAATTTGCCGAATTCCCACGGTTTTTCCAAACCGACCCGATTATTGGCGCCGATAAAAACACCATTGGCAACCGCCTGAGCCGGCTGCTCCAATTCCCATAAATACTGGGATTTACCCGATGTCGTCGCAGAAGGGTTAAACAGAATTTCTGCCCCCTTGAGGGCCAACAGGCGGGCACATTCAGGAAAATGCCGGTCGTAGCAAATATAAATACCAATTTTGGCATAAGCGGTTTCAAATACCGGAAAGCCTAAATTGCCCGGTTTGAAATAGAATTTTTCCCAGAAACCCGGCCAGGTGTGAGGGATATGTATTTTGCGAAATTTACCGAGATAGGTGCCGTCGGCATCAACCACAGCAGCCGTATTGAAATATACCCCCTCTATTTCCATTTCATAGACCGGAATGACCATGACCATCTGGTACTTTTTAGCATACTCGCTGAGGCGTTCGATGGTGGGTCCAGGGACCGGCTCGGCGTTTTGATACCATTTAATGTCCTGTTCGGCACAAAAATAGGGGCCGTAGAAAATTTCCTGCAGACACAGGATCTTGACCCCTTTGTTCCCGGCCTCTTCGATGAGCGGGATATGTTTTTGGATCATGGCTTCTTTAATTTCGGCGGGTGTGCCATCATGTTTGGCGTTGGATGCCTGGATGTGAGCGCATTTGACAATTCTGGACATGCATCTCCCCCTTTCAGACGATTCGGCCAGAACTGCAATCGAATTTTTTGAATTTGATTAAATTTATGTTCATTTATCTTGACGCCAGATCGCCGTCAAGCTTTTTTCAAATTCATCACTGCAAATGAATACCATTCAATTGTTAAAGTTGATACCGATTGACATTTAGCGCCGAAAAGCTTAATATTGCAGCTTTGTTTAAGCTATTATTTCAGGCATTTTAGCGGCCACCTAACCCATATATATGCATGTATTTGTGGCTTGCCAGGCAACGCAAAATTTTGCCGAATATCGTTGCCGAACATGTGTCGCAAGGAGGAAACATTGTGAGTGCTGTCGATAAATTTAAACACATGCGCAAAGGGCTCGATTTGGCGCAGGCCATCGCAGAAGCGGATCGCTGCCTGCTCTGTCACGATGCCCCTTGCTCAGAGGGATGCCCGGCCGATACCCGGCCGGCTGAATTCATTCGCAAGCTTCGCTTCAAAAATATTACCGGTGCCATTCGCACCATCAAGCAAAACAATATCCTGGGCGGGGCCTGTGGCGTTCTGTGTCCGACTTCCCGGTTGTGTGAAGAAAAATGCAGTGCGATGTTTAAATCGCAAAATCGTCCTGAAGGTGCTGATCGACCCATTCAGATCGGTGAAATCCAGCGCTTTTTGATTGAACACGCATGGGAAAGGGGTTTTAAGGTATTCGATAAACCCACACCGCGATCCGAGAAAATTGCGGTGGTGGGATCCGGTCCGGGCGGTTTGAGCTGTGCGGCCGAACTGGCCAAGGAAGGCTATCAGGTCACGATTTTTGAAGCCCGACCCGAGCCCGGCGGGGTCTTGCGCTATGGCGTTGTTTCCTATCGCTTTGACATGGACTTTCTTGAGCATGAAATGGAAGGCATCCAAGCGCTGGGGATCACATTCAAGTGCAATTCACCGATTGAAGGTCACAGCGCAGCCGAAAAGCTGCTGCAAGATGGCTTTGACGCTGTGTTTCTGGCGCCGGGATTGTGGGATGCCGCCACGATTAAATCAGACGCTAAAGACATCCAGGGCCTGTTTTCATCGGTGGATTATCTGTCGGCGCTGCGGGATGGCCGTTTTGAGGAAATGGAAAAGAACATCAAAGGCAAAACCGTTGCGGTTATCGGCGGCGGATCGGTGGCCATGGATTGCATCGAGTCTGCTGTCCGTTTGGGGGCCAAGGATGTATATCTGATCTACCGGCGCTCCTATTCCCAAATGCCGGCCGAACCTGATGAGCGCATTGAAGCTTTGGAAGCCGGGATTCATTTTTTGCTGCTCAATCAACCTCTGGATTATCTGACCGATAAGAAAAACCAGCTTAAAGGATTGAAGCTCATCCGCACCCGTCTGGGAAAACCGGATGAATCCGGCCGAAGAAGTCCGGTCGAAATCGAGGGTTCGGAATGGAACATGGATGCGGATATTGTCATCGAGGCCATTGGTAACAAAGCGCCCGATGAATCACCTGGGTGGTATCCCAATGTCACGGTTGATGGCAAAAAATTGATTAAGGCTGATCCGGAAACCGGCCAAACTTCGGTTCCCGGCATTTTTGCCGGCGGCGATATCGTTCGCGGCCCTGCCCTGGTGGTTCAAGCAGTGCAGGATGGGAAAGTGGCTGCCCGAGCCATCAAGGAGTACCTGGCGAAGTAATTTGGCAAATTTATAAACATTGAGATACTAACGATTTCATAACTGGTATTAGATCAAATGGAATGATGGAAAGTTGGAATAATGGAATATTGGGAAATTTTCGATAAATTATTTTCCTTCTTATAAAACAGACAAGATATTTTTTTACCCAGCATTCCAATATCCTAAATATTCGACTAAGCAATGATATTCAGCACGGAGGAAATATGGTTCCGAATAGCGTTGACCTATCCATAGATTTTTGCGGTGTTCATTTTAAAAATCCATTTCTATTGTCATCATCACCGGTTTCCAACAGTGCCGAGATGGTGGCGCGCTCATTTGATGCCGGTTGGAGCGGAGTGGTCTTTAAAACCCTGAATTCAGACCGTCTGCCCATCGTCCATCCCTCTCCGCGGATGCACTGCGTTGATATTGGCAGCAAAAAGCAGGTAGCGGTGCAAAACGTGGAAATGATCTCCGACCGCCCGCTCAAGCACAATCTGATGGAGTTTCTGTATTTAAAGAAAAACTACCCGGACCACCCGATCATCGCCAGCATCATGGGATTCTTTACCGATGAATGGGTGTATCTGGCCAAAGCCGCTGAAGACAACGGGGCCGACTTACTGGAGCTCAACTTCTCCTGCCCACATATGTGTATCGAAGGCGCCGGTCATAAGGTCGGGCAGGCTTTTCAGCTGCTCGAGGGCTTTACCGCAGCGGTCAAAGAGGTTGTATCCATTCCGGTGATCGCCAAGATGACGCCCAACATTACCGACATGAATGAACCGGCCATGTATGCCAAAAAAGGCGGTGCGGATGCTATTTCCGCCATCAATACCGTGCGGGGCATTTCCTCGGTGGGTCTGGATGATTTTGTGCCCACCCCCAATGTTTTTGGTAAAGGCGCCATCAGCGGGACTTCCGGACCGGCCATTCGGCCCATTGGATTAAACTTTATTGCCTCCATGGCCCAGAACGATCAGCTGAGTCTGCCGCTTTCCGGCATCGGTGGCATCGAGACCTGGATCGATGCCCTGGAATATATCCTGCTGGGGGCCTCGACGGTTCAGGTGACCAGTGGAATTATGCACTACGGCTATCGGATTGTTGATGATATGATCGAAGGGCTATCTGATTTTATGAACGAGCGTGGCATCCAACAGATCTCTAATCTGGTGGGCAAAGCATTGCCGAACCTGCACGAAACCGAGGCCTTTGATCTTGAGCGTCAGGGCATTGCCGAGTATGACATGGACAAGTGCATCGGCTGCGGGCAATGCTACATTGTCTGTCAAGATGCCGCCGGCCAGGCCATTGAATGGGATGCTGCAAACCGTCGGCCGAATGTGATTGAAGACAAATGTTTAAGCTGTATGCTTTGCAAATTTGTTTGTCCGGTGCCCGATCTGATTTCGCACAAGGAAATGCCCAAAGGATGGGAACGTCAAGAGACGGCTGTAATGGACAGCAGTCTGGAAAAAGATATAAAATATGAGCCATTTACAAAGGAGGGTCCCGATGAGTGTGTTATTTAAAGGCGGTACGATCGTTAATGCCACCGGTCGCTATGTGGCCGACGTCTTTGCCGACGGCGACAAAATAAAAGCGATCGGAACAGACTTGGACAATCCGGCCGATGAAATGATTGATGCCAAAGGGCTGTATGTGCTGCCCGGCGCTATCGACCCGCATACCCACATTTCGATGCCGTTTATGGGAACCTATGCTCAGGACGATTATCAAAGCGGCACCATCGCAGCTGCCTGCGGTGGGGTGACCTGTGTGGTGGATTTTGACCTGCAACAAAAGGGTGAGTCATTGCTCGAAGCCATAGAACGCAAAAAGGCCCTGGCGGAAGGCAAGGCGGTAGTTGATTATTCCCTGCACCCGGCGGTCATGGATCCCAGACCGGAAGTCATCGAGGAAGTCAAGGCGGCCTGCCAGGATTACGGCACCCCCAGTTTTAAGATCTTCATGGTTTATGACTTCAGGGTCGATGATGCCACCATGGTTAAACTGTTAGAGCAGACCAAAGAATATGGCGGCCTGGTCCAGGTGCATGCTGAAAATGTGCATATCATCGATCACATGAACGCGGTGCTGGAAAAAGAAGGCAAACTGGAGCCTTACTACCATGCGATGAGCCGGCCGAATATCGCTGAAGAGGAAGCTATCTACCGGGCGTCCAAAATGGTCGAACTGACCGGATCCCGCATTTACATTGTGCATTTGTCTTCCAAAGAAGGCCTCTGGATAGTCAAAGAGGCGCGCGACCGCGGTGTAAAGGTTTATGCCGAGACCTGCCCGCAGTATTTGCTGCTGGATGACGAGCGCTACAAGGAGCCGGATTGGAACGGTGCCAAATATGTCATGTCGCCCCCGCTGCGAACCAAAGAAAGCAACGCCGCCCTGTGGGAAGGTTTGCGGGGGGGCGATCTGCAGGTGGTGGCCACCGACCACTGTCCGTTTGACTTCAAGGGCGTCAAGGACATGAACGGTAAAGACGATTACAAGAAAATCCCCAATGGAGCGCCAGGAATTGAAACCCTGCTCATCATGCTGCATTCGGAAGGTGTGGCCAAAGGGCGTATCAGCCTCGAGAAGATGGTGGACGTGCTCTCATCCGGCACCGCCCGCATGTTCGGTCTCAAAGACAAAGGTGAAATCGCCGTGGGTAAGGATGCCGACATCGTCGTTTTTGATCCCGATCAGAAATTTACCGTGACCCAGAGCAAACTGCATATGAACGTTGACTACACGCCCTATGAGGGATTTGAGGTCACCGGGATGCCCAAAGTGGTTTACTCGCGCGGCAAGAAAGTGTCCCAATGGAACGGTGATCAGATGGAGTTTGTCGGGGAGGTCGGTCGTGGCCAATTCATCAAGCGCGAACCCTTTCAACCGTTTTAGTCCGGTTGGCCCGCTGAGCCGTTTGCCCTTTAAAAAACAGGTGTAAGCAGACAATTTCGCTTACACCTGTTTTTTTATGCCTATTTTTGACCGGCAGAGAGTCCTCAGCTACAGGTCGGTATTCAAACACCTATCATTTATTTAGATCAATCAAAAACGTCATCATATCCCTAGCATTCAACTAATAGCTAAACGAAGGAGTGGGAAAAATGCATAGGCAAGCGATTCTGGGCTTTTTTCTTTTCTTTGTGTTGATTTGCTACAATCTGGCTTACGGACAGAGCATTATGGTCGGACCCGACGGGAAATTTGAAAAAAACGTCATCAGCGTGCCCTACGCGTTTTACAACGAAAGTTTTGGCTTTGCCGGCGCTTACGCCTACGCCGTGACGGGGTGGCCTCAGAAACAGTCGGCCCTGATTGCCACTGCAATGGCGGGCAGTCAGGGGTCAGCGATGGGATTTATGATGGCAAAGGACTACCGCATCCCTTATACCAAACGGCTGTTTCTGGATGCCATCGTTCAGGCCGGCTATTTTCAAGAGAATGAAATTTACATAGACGGTAACCCGGATTTTCCGGACGAGCGCGCTGGCAGCAATGATTCTGATGAAGACGATTTTGTAGAAAGTGACGGCACGGACAACTTTTTCCGGCTGCGTTTCAAATATTTGCTGCCCATCGGCCACGGAAAAGATCAGATTATCAGCACCCAGGTAGTGGACCGGGGACTGCTTGTCGACGGCGCAACCGGCGGTGAGTCCTGGAATCCCCTTACCAGCGGACTTACATATATCGAGATGAAACCTTTTTATCGCAAGCAAGAAGTCGACAGCGACGATGTTCGAGAGGATGTGAAGACCAACGGCTTAGAGGTTTCCCTGTTTCGAGACAATCGGGATTTCAAGCCAAACCCATCCAAGGGAAATGCTCTGCGATTGAAATTCAATCGTGATTTTGGATGGTTGGACAGCTCGGATTCCTGGACGGTGGTTGACGGGAATTTGACAAGTATTTTTCACTGGGAGAGTCGGACTGGTTCCGTCAGCGCGTGCTGGCCTTTGATTTCTGGACGGCCTATTCCCCGACCTGGAATGAAACAAGCGATGGGGAAATTGAAAACGGGGCGCCGTCCTTTGCCGGTGCCACCCTGGGAGGGCTCTGGCGTATGCGTGGTTACCCGTCCCAGCGCTTCAGTGATAAAGCGGCGATTTACTATGCAGCTGAGTTACGCTTAATTCCCGACTGGAATCCTTTTGAAAACTGGTCCTGGATTCAGAAGCACATAGGGGTTCAGTGGCTGCAGTTTGTGCCGTTTGTGGAGGTTGGGCGGGTGGCACCGGACTGGGGCGTCGAACGTCTGCATGAGGACATGAAGTGGTCCGCAGGTCTGGGGGTGCGTTTTTGGGCCAAAGGTCTGGTGGCCCGCATTGATTCGGCCGTTTCTGATGAAGGCTTTGGTGTCCAGATGATGGTTGCCCAGCCATTCCAGTTTTAAGGGAAAACCGCAAATTATTACAGTATTATCTGGCAATCTTAAATGTTTGCAAATCGCAAACATACATATTTATGGTACTCTCCAACAAAGTACAAATATCAGGTTGCTAAAATTTCGCGATCAAAGCTCATGACAGAAGCTTTCACCAGCATCCAGTTCTTGATAAGGCCACTCAATTACTGGCAGAGGATCCAATAGAGTTATTTCTTCGGTTTTTCTAACCGTATTCCAGACAAACCCGTCATAAGAAAAAGATTTAGCTGGGCGTCCGAGCGAGAGGTGTAAATGTGGAATAATGTGGGCTTTTGAGTGGCTGGTATCGGCAAGGGTTGCAATAATATCCCCCTCTTCCACAATCATACCAACTTCAATTCTGTCGTGCGGTTTCGTGTGAGCATAAAACGATATGAAGCGGCCTGGGTTGCTGTCATTTCTTTCATGCTCAATGACAATCGCCTGCCCAAGATAATCTTTAAACATTGCCTTGATCATACCCTTTTGCATCACAGGGATTCGGGTTTTTTCATCAATGCAGCATATATTGCGGGAACTGTCACTGTAAAGGCATAGATCGACGCCTTCATGGGGATAATCCCGCAGGCCACGATCTCCCCACCACTTATCCGGGGAATTGAACAGCATA
>JASFEV010000153.1:0-10855 GCA_050124655.1 Desulfobacterales bacterium | reverse complement strand
ATATTTCCATTACTCCATCACTCCACCACTCCATTACTCCAGTGAACCTGGTCTATTTGTTTCCAGCGTCCCGATAATATCGGTGACGCTGGCGATATTTCGGCGTGCTATAAACGCCTCGATACCGTCAATAATGTCGGTGGTTACTTGCGGGTTAATAAAATTAGCGGTCCCAATTTGGACGGCAGATGCCCCGGCAACTAAAAATTCGAGTGCGTCTTCAGCTGTGATGATGCCCCCGATACCGATAACCGGGATTTGGATTGCCTGAACCACTTGCCAAACCATTCGCAGCGCAATGGGCTTGATGGCCGGACCCGATAGCCCCCCGGTAATATTGGCGATTTTTGGCCGCCGTGTTTCAAGATCGATGGCCATGCCGGTGATGGTATTGATCAGGGACAGCGAATCAGCACCGGCCGCTTCTGCCGATCGGGCAATCAGGGTAATATCCGTGACGTTGGGTGACAGCTTTACCATCAGGTGTTTGGTTGTTTTTTCACGCACGGCTGCGACCACACGATAAGCGACATCCGGATCGGCACCAAAAGCAATCCCGCCTGCTTTTACATTGGGGCATGAAATATTAACCTCCACACCGGCAATGCCTTCCAGCGTTTCCAGGCGTGCTGCCAACTCAGCGTAATCCTCAATGCAGGTGCCATAGATATTGGCCAATATCGGTGGCGATAGGGTTTTTAAAAACGGAAGTTTCTGGTCAGCGAAAGCGTCAATACCCACATTTTCTAAACCAATGGCATTGAGCATGCCGCAGGGTGTCTCAACAATTCTCGGAGGAGGATTGCCTTTGGTTGGCCGCAACGCAAGCCCTTTGACAATAATGGCTCCCAGACGATTCAGATCCACAAGATCCTCAAATTCTTGTGCATAGCCGAAAGTGCCGGATGCCGTTAGCACCGGATTCTGGAGTTCCAGATTGCCGATGGTGATCTTTAAGTCCGGTCCTTTGTTCATCGATACCTTAGATCGCTTCGTATAGAGTTGAAATGATGGAATACTGGAATATGGGATCTCTGAGTTGCATTGCATTGAAAAATACCATGATTCATGAGAAAAACCAATGTAAATGAATCGCAAAGCAGATCTCAATTATCCAGACACTGATATTATTCGTTATGAACCATTATTCCAATATTCCAGTATTCCATGTAACCGGCATAAAGCGGGTGGTGTAAGAAACTATATGCTTTCAATAGGTTATAGAAATGAAGAACAGATCGATCCGACCCTTTGATAAAATCGCTTTGATTTCCATGCCATGGCCCCTTTATAGCCGCCCTTCCATTCAGCTGGGTACGCTAAAGGCTTTTTTAAGCGCCCGAATGCCTGAGCTGCAGGTTGACACATATCATTTTTACCTGCAATTGGCAGCCGCCATCGGGTATCGCACCTACCACGAAATCTCAGAACGGACCTGGTTGGCGGAAAGTATTTATGCCGCGCTGTTGTATCCCAGGCGTCGTCAAGCGGCCGAAGCGCTGTTTCGCAAAGAATCCAACGGTAAGGCAGAGTTGCGCAAAGCCGAATTTAGGCCCTTAATTCGCCAAATTAAAAAAGCCACCGATGCATTTATTGGCAGCCGAGATTGGCAAGCATACGGTCTGCTTGGTTTTAGCATCTCGCTTTGCCAGCTGACATCCACACTTTATGTTATCAAGCGCCTTAAAAAGAAATTTTCAAAAGTGATGATCGTTGTTGGCGGCGCCCTCATCCCAGGGATTGCTGCACCGGATTATCTAAACGCATTTCCCGAGATCGATGTGGTTGTATACGGCGAAGGCGAAATGCCACTATATAAAATAATTCAGAAGCTTAAACACACATCGCCTGAACTGGACAAATCAACCATGGCAGGAATTTTTACCCGGCACACAGACCGAACCCAACCTGCCAGAGCCGCCTTTGCGCAATTGAAGGGGCTCAACAAGCTACCGGTACCGGATTACGATGACTATTTTAACCTGCTTCAAACATTTAAGCCCCATAAACGCTTTTTTGCGACCCTTCCGATAGAAACATCCAGAGGATGCTGGTGGAAACGCGCTGTCGGCTCTGCTCGAGTCGCCGGTTGTGCTTTCTGTAACCTCAATCTTCAGTGGGACGGTTACCGCAGTAAGGCTGCCGGCCAAGTCGCTGCTGAAATCGACCAATTGACGAACCGACATCAAACTCTTTCAGTTGCAATGATGGATAATGTATTGCCCCGAAAGGCGGGCATTGAGATATTTAAGCAAATTGCCAAGCTCAATAAAGATTTACGTCTTTTCGGTGAGGTTAGAGCCACGACACCATTGAAAGAATTAGAAGCCATGCGCGCATGTGGAATGCGAGAAGTGCAGATTGGCATAGAAGCGCTAAGCAGCAGTCTTTTAAAAAAGCTGCGCAAGGGTACCAGCGCCATCCAGAATCTTGAAATTATGAAAAATTGTGAAGCGCTTGGTATTCGAAACATCTCAAATCTAATCTTACGGTTTCCAGGAAGTAATGAGCAGGATGTGGCCGAAACATTGCGCGCCCTCGAATTTGTCCTACCGCTTTATCCGCTCAAAGCGGTCCACTTCTGGCTAGGGCTGGAAAGTCCGGTATGGCAGAATCCTGAAGACTACGGAATAAAGGCGATGTTTAATCATCCCAACTGGTCACATCTTTTCCCGGGCAAGATTTGCCAATCAATTCCGTTTATGATCCAAGCCTATCGGGGTGATTTGACCTTTCAGAGGAAAATCTGGAAACCGGTTGAGAAAAAGATCGCTGAATGGCAACAACAGTACGCGGCCATTCAGAGGGGACCGGGTGATACGCCGCTATTAAGCTTGCGGGACGGCAAAGATTTTATCATCATTCGCCAGCGGCGATTTCAGGCCGAGCCTGCCGTTCACCGCCTGGTGGGGGCCTCCAGACAAATTTATTTATTTTGCCAGAAACACCATCCGATACAGTCTATTTGCACGGCATTTCCGGATATACCCGATGACACCATTAATTCTTTTTTAAAGATGATGGTGGACAAGAAGTTGATGTTTACAGAGAAAAATATGTATTTAAGCCTGGCCGCACCGGTAAAGCAAATGAGCAAAATAGAAATATAACCGAACCCCTTGACAAATCAACAGTTTATGTGCAATTCATGCATAAAACAACCTTTATTGAAATTAATGACTTAATGTTTATTTTATAAGTAGTTAAAATCGACTAGCCATTAGACCAGAGCCTCAAGATGAGCGTTAATTTGTGCTGAGATGCATTGAGGAGGGCGCCAGCCATATCCGAAGAAGTGATAAATGACACGTTCATCAATCATAGACAATCTCAAATTCTCGTTAATGCTTTAAGATAAAATCTGTTGCCGGGTGTTAAGTTTTAATTGAAGAAGTCAATATTTGAACTGATCAATGAGGGTGTATTGCATCGAAAGGAGGGGTAACAGATATGGGTAGGATCAAAATTGCGATAGCCGGTGTGGGCAACTGCGCCAGTTCTCTGGTGCAGGGGATCCATTACTATCGAGATAAGGGCCCACAAGATGCGATTGGCCTGATGCACTGGGAAATTGGAGGGTACACACCCGCTGACATCGAAGTCGTAGCCGCTTTTGATATCGACAAGCGCAAAGTCGGCCAAGATGTAAATACTGCCATATTCTCCGATCCCAACTGCACCCAAGTGTTCTGTGACCACTTGCCTGCCTCTGGGGTGACTGTCCAAATGGGCCGTATATTGGACGGCGTCGCGGACCATATGAAAGAACATGAAGATCGCTATACATTTTTACCGGCGGATTTACCGGAACCCTCCCTGGACGAGGTTGTCGAGATACTGAAAGAATCAGGGGCTGAAATTCTTTTGAACTACATGCCGGTCGGATCCGAAAAAGCCGCTTGTTTTTACGCCGAATGCGCCCTGCAGGCCGGAGTGGCGCTGGTCAACAATATCCCAGTTTTCATCGCCAGTGATCCCGAATGGGCCAGGCGTTTTGCACGAAAAAATGTGCCAGTGATCGGAGACGACATTAAATCCCAGCTGGGGGCGACCATTACCCACCGCGTTTTAACGGATCTGTTTAAAAAACGGGGAGTTAAAATGGAAAGGACCTATCAGCTAAATACCGGTGGAAACACGGATTTTCTCAATATGCTCAACCGCCATCGCTTAAAATCCAAAAAGAAATCCAAAACCGAGGCTGTTCAGTCAGTGGCTGCCCGGCGCTTGGAAAATGAGAACATTCACATTGGCCCTAGTGATTATGTGCCCTGGCAAAAAGATAATAAAATTTGCTTTATCCGCATGGAGGGCAAGCTATTTGGTGATGTCCCCATGAACATCGAGCTCAGGCTTTCGGTGGAAGATTCGCCCAACTCGGCCGGAGTGGCCATAGACTCATTGCGTTGCGCAAAATTGGCGTTAGAGCGTGGAGAAGGCGGTGTGCTGGAAGCACCCTCAGCTTATTTCTGTAAGCACCCGCCACGACAGTTTACAGACGATGAAGCCTATCAGATGCTGGAAAAATTTATTAAAAAGTTTCCGGGTAACGTACGCGAAATGTCTAATTATCGACGCAAGAAAGGGCAAAAAGTCACAGTTAAAGAAAACTAGCTGAAAAAATTTAAGTTCGGTCTGGAAACGGTCTCCAGTGGGCGCTCAAAAAATTGATGCAGAACTTTTGTAGCCTCGGTCATATTCCCTGCCCTCTGGATGGCGCTGCACAGCGTATGGCCGAATTTAAAGTTGGCGGAAAAATAAAAGCCGAATTTCTTAAAGCGCCGCAATGCTTTGGCAGCATCAAAATGGGCCTCCAAAAAGCTGGCCAGTCGCAGGGCACTATCCAAATAAATTTCCGAACCAAACCGATCTCCCTGTGTCCACTCTGCAAACAACCATGGTTTGGCGATCGCCATCCGGCCGATAGCGACACCGTCACAGCCGGTGGTCAGCAGCATCTTCAGACAATCGGCTTGATCAAATACATCACCATTGCCGAACACCGGAATCGTCACCGCCTGTTTAACACTACCGATATATTCCCACTTGGGTGGACGTGTGCGACGATCCGGCGCAACCCGCGGATGAAAGGTCAACGCATCCGCGCCCGCGTCTTCGAAGCGTCGGGCCATGGCGACCGCTGTACGCAGATCATCTTGCCAGCCGATGCGATATTTGACAAACACGGGGATGGAAACGGACCTGCGAACCGCGGACACGATTAGAGCGGCCAAGTCCGGGGAATTCAAAGCCGCCGCACCACAATTTTGCCGGCAGATGGAACCATCGGAACAACCGAAATTAATATCAACACCAAAAAACCGCTCGAATTCAATACGCTGGGCAGCTCTTGCCATCGTAGCCGGATCAGCACCAAAAATCTGGCAGACCAAGTGTGAAAGCTCCGCATCGCGCCACCTGAAATAAGGCGATCGGTACCGATTTTCCTGCGGTATCCTTTTGGCACTGCACATCTCGCTAAACAAGAGGCCATAGCCACCAAATTGTTGAACCAGCTCTCGAAAGGCAACATTGCCCAAAAACGCCATGGGCGCCATCACCAATCGCTTTTGAATGAAAGTGTTGCCGATGGCAAGTGGTTGATTGAGGATGTTGGCAAGCTCAGCGATCATTGTTTCAATTTAGCAAATCTGTTAATGGTTTAAAAGCGCTTTGTCACCGGTTCCGCGCTGCTGGATGGGGATCCATTGAAACATACAGATTTTATTTGAAAAAACGACGAAGATCGCATATAAATAGCTGTGAGTTCGATTGTTGACGTCTTTGCTCAGGAGTGTTTCAAGTGTCCATCAAAGGAATCGCAAAAGATTTATATCGCCTTCAGCAAGCGGTCGCAGCGCTCGAAAAAAAGCTGGCGTCAGCACCCCTAAAAGAGCGCCCGGAGATTGAACGCCGGCTGCAAAAAGCCGAAGCAGAACATCACCAACTGCGCCGAATCTTAGACGGCCAACTGGATCGGTAAGTGCCCTGCCGGATAAACAGCACATGAACTTCCGTATCAATTCGGTGGCATCACCACAGAACACCCAGAGTACACAGGGGAACACATCATAACCAAAACCCAATTTCGCAAATCCAATGGCGGCATGATTGAAAAAGGTATCGCCGTTATCGGCTCGACATCGATCGATCAGATCATCCATCGAAATCGCCGCGTCTTTAAGGCCGGCGGCGTTACCGTATATTCTGGCATTACTTACAGCCGGCACGGTATCGCGACAAGGGCAATTACCAACATCGCGGACTGCAACCCGCAGGTTATGGCATGCCTGCGCAATCAGCGGATTTTGGTTCACAACGGTCAAACCCGACAAACAACGCGTTTCATAAACGATATTCGCACAGGCAACCGTCAACAAAAAAATCCACAGCGTGCAGCGCCCATCAGTCGCCAACAGGTATTGGATCATGTTAAAGGTGCAGATGGTGTGCATCTGGGACCGCTGCACCCCAAGGATATCGACATTAGCGGCATAAAATCGCTCAAGGGGCTGAAACGGCAGGTTATCCTAGATATCCAGGGTCTGGTCAGAACGGTTAGGAACGGAAATGTGTATTTGGCTGGTTCACAGCAGTTAATTGATGCCCTCGGCGTTTCACAGATTGTCAAAGCAAATCGCCATGAATATGCCGTCATGCTCGATTTTTTTCAAACGGACCTGATGACAATAATGCAGCGATTTGATATCCGTGAATTTGTCGTAACTTCTGGCGCAAGCGGCGGTTTTGTGCAGGAAAGCACTGCACCGGCAACGCCGTATGCAGCCGCTCCGGCAAAATCCGACGGGGACCCAACCGGCGCCGGCGACATATTCATGGCTGCATATGTGGTCGAGCACTTATTGAAGCAGCGTTCGGTAGCGGATGCCTGTCAGTATGCCGCCAGCTTGGTTGCCCAACAAATCGAGGGCAAATTTATTAAAGAAGACGAACTACGCATAAAGACGCCTTTGAGACTTACAAAATGAAAGTCGTCGCTGGCGAATACATGAAACTTTCATCATCAATCTGATTGTGTTAAGAGTCTGGTAGCTGGATGTGACTCAGATGGCGTGCTAAAAGCAATAACCCGGAATCGAACTTGGAAAGACCCTAAGATGGCGCAATCACAACCACGCTTACTTCCGGAGAATCTACAAAACCAATTTCTGGGTTTTTTGACCCCACTGATCAAGAGACTGACCCGCTGGGGGATTCATCCGAACGCCTTTACCATGGCCGGATTTGTCTTCACACTGGCAGCGGCGGCTGCTCTATACAAGCAACATCTGCGCATTGGTGGGCTCCTCATCTTAACAGGCGGTTTGTGCGACTGCATCGATGGCAACCTAGCGCGGGCTGCGGGCAAAGCCAGTCGATTCGGTGCACTGTTTGACTCCGCGGTTGACCGCTATTCTGAATTTGTCATGTTTTTGGGTATCCTCGCCTATTGTATAGTACGCAATGACGGTTTGACAGCGGTATTGGCTTTCCTGGCTTTATGTGGTTCCATAATGGTCAGCTACACCAGGGCTCGGGCTGAAAGCCTTGGTTTCGAGGCTCAAGCGGGATTGATGCAAAGACCGGAACGAATTGTTTTCTTGGGTTTGGGTGCCTTGATCCATCCAGCGGCATTTAAACTGGCCATCTGGATGGTGGCTATTTTGGCAAACCTGACGGCCTTGCAGCGCCTTCGCCACACCTACCAACAAGATTCAGCTGAAAAGAATAAAAGCCAAGCATCACAAGAACACGACCTTTAAAAAGCACGGCCTTTTTATGGTCAAAAACGGTGAATTCGGTGCCAGCAGCGGAAAAGGCTTCTACGACTGGCGTGATCCGTGCAATCCCAAAACCCGCAAGCTCGCTCAATACATAATGAACACCGCTGAAGATCTAACACAATCGGTGCAATAATGCGGTGCCCACACACCACAGGTTCGCCCGTTTGCCGGTTGAGCCTGTTGAGCCCGTTTAGAAAAAACATTATCACATTTTAGTTTTTACCGGCTAACGGGCCAACGGGCTCAACGGGCTAACCCCTTCCTGAGAGCTGTGCAGCGTGAGCCGTTTTAAAAGGTGTCATGCTCGGTTCTGGCAATAATTTCTTCCTGATGATCTACATCCAGATCCACAAAATAATCGCTGTAACCGGCCACCCGCACCAGCAGATCGCGATAATCATCAGGGGCCTGCTGGGCTCTGCGTAACGTGTTCGAATCGACGATATTGAACTGGATATGATGCCCGTTAAGGTTAAAGTATGTGCGGATCAGCTGACATAGTTTTTCAATGCCGTCTTCATCCTTGATGACATCGGGTAAAAATCTTTGATTTAACAACGTTCCGCCGGATTTCACCTGGTCCATCTTGGCCAACGATTTAATCACCGCCGTCGGTCCATTGCGATCAGCGCCATGCGACGGGGAGGTCCCATCTGAAATCGGCAATCCCGCCAAACGCCCGTTAGCAGAAGCGCCCAGCATTTTTCCAAAATAAACATGGCAGGTGGTAGACAGCATATTCAAATGATAGCTCGTCCCTTTGGTATTGGGTTTGCCGTCGATGGCGGCAAACAGGTCGGCGTACACCCGCTGCATAAGCGTATCAGCCACGTCGTCGTCATTGCCGAAAAAGGGTGTCTTGTTTATCAACCGCATGCGCAAAGCATCCTGTCCGGCAAAATTGCCCTGAAGAGCAGCCAGTAATTCGGCCATAGCGATGGTCTGTGTTCCAAACACATGTGTTTTGATGGCCGAGAGACTATCGGTGACCGTACCGATACCGCAGCATTGAATATAATTCGTGTTGTAACGCGGCCCGCCATCGTAGTAATCCTTACCATTGGCGATACAATCAGCAATCACCACCGAAAGAAACGGCGCCGGGGCATAATTGGCATACATTCGCTCGATGGTGTTATTGGTCCTTATTTTAAGATCGACAACATAACGCAGTTGTTTGACAAAAGCCTCATAAAGCGCATCGAAATTCTCAAATCCTCTTGGATCCCCGGTCTGCGGGCCGACGGGTTTGCCGGTCTTCGGATCGGTTCCATTATTTAAAGCCAGTTCCAAAATTTTTGGAACATTCAAATAACCGGTTAGAATATAGGCTTCTTTACCGAAGGCCCCGGTTTCAATACACCCGCTGCATCCGCCTTCCCGGGCATCCTCTAAGGTTTTACCGGTCCGGATTTGCTCCATGATCACCTCATCGGTATTAAAGACCGAAGGATAACCATAGCCTTTTCGAATCACCCGGGCGGCCGCCTTTAAGAACCGATTGGGAGTCTTATGGCTAATTTGGACATTACTGCCGGGTTGCAGCAAATGTAGCTCATCGATGGCTTCCAGCATAATGTAGGAAACCTCATTGACGCCATCCGAACCATCGACTTGCAGACCGCCAATATTAATGTTGGTAAAATCATTGTAAGTGCCGCTTTCCAGTGCGGTGACGCCGACTTTCGGCGGCGCCGGATGGTTATTGAATTTGATCCAGAGGCACTCGATCAGCTCTTTGGCGCGTTCACGATCCAAGGCGTTGGCGGCCCGGTCTTTTTCATAAAAGGGATACAGGTGCTGGTCCAGATGGCCGGGGCTCATGGCATCCCACCCGTTGAGTTCCGTAATGGTTCCCAAATGAACAAACCAGTACATCTGAAGGGCTTGCCAGAAATCGCGCGGCGCCCGGGCCGGTACGCGGCGACAGTTGCCGGCGATGCGTTCAAGCTCTTCTTTGCGGACAGGATCCGCTTCTGCGGCGGCCATCTTCAAAGCCAAGTCCGCATGCCGCTCGGCAAAAATAATGGCCGCATCGCAGGCAATATCCATGGCCCTGAGTTCTTCAGCCTTATCGGCTGCTTGCGGATCATTTAAATAGTTCAGACCATCAAGACGGTCGGCAATCTCGGCCTTAAAATCCAGCATGCCTTTGCGATAGATGATGCCGTCTAAAGTGGTGTGTCCCGGTGCCCGCTGCTCCATAAACTCGGTAAACAATCCGGCGCTGTAGGCCCGTTTCCATTCGTCCGGTATCTGGCTAAATACCCGCTCCCGCATGCTGCGGCCGGTCCAGTAAGGGATGACCGTTTCAGCGTATACCTGCAAGGCGTCGTCGGCAACCGCATAGCGGGTCATCTCCCTGGAATCCAGGATCTTGAGGTCTTCCATAGAGTGACAGGTCAGTTCCGGAAAGGTGGGCACCGCCTTGGGATAGGGCCCACGCTCGCCCACAATCATTTCGTCTTCTCCGATATAAATGGTCTTCTTCTCACACAGATTCTTAAAATTCAGCGCGCGCATCACCGGCACTGAAAATTTTCCGTCATTTTCTTTGTAAAATTCGGTGACCAGAAAGGCGCGCTCAGCTGAAATGCAGGGCTGGGCCTGAAAGCTTTCTTTGCGCAAGCGTGAAATTCTGTCGTTCATGGGTTCTAACCTCCGATTTTGACCGGCAGGCCGGATTGTGCGAGCCAAGCGGCAATCATTTTCAATAGTTCGTCGTCAGGGCGTTCTATATCCGATGATATACATTCCATTCCAAGCCGACCATATTTGCCCCGGGCTGAATTGTGAAAAGGCAATATGGCAATATGTTCGATCCCGGAAAGCTCTGCGACGAAGTCAGCGGTTTGATGAATATTGTCGGCATCACTATTGATGCCGGGAATAATGGGTATGCGCACCTGGATGCGGGCCTTATGTTGGGATAATAATTTTAAATTGTTGAGTATCACCTGATTGGATACGCCGGTAAAGTCCCGATGCTTATCCGCATCCATGAATTTCAGGTCATATAAAAATAAATCTGTTTTTTGGGCCACTTTTAAAAGCAGTTCGGCATCCGCATA
>JASFEV010000152.1:0-10899 GCA_050124655.1 Desulfobacterales bacterium | reverse complement strand
CTTCATACCCATCAAGGATGCACCTTGAGCGCATGCTTCCATAGGATCGCAGCGACGGGACGCTGGGTTCAGACAAAGGCTTGATGCCTTCGCTGAACAGTCAAAATACGCGACTTCGTGTCGCAACACAGGTGTATTGAGGTATGAAAAAACTTTGATGTGTTTAATATTTGGATAACCGATTATTTCAGGTGGCGCCCCTCCATTCCTGCTCGCACATCCTCATTTGGGCCGGGAATAATCATTTCAAAAATGGTTTCTATGCTGGTATAGTCGTAATAGCCAAGACGGCCGATTGGACGCATTTTGAGGATATTCAACTTGCCGTCCGGCATGATAAATTCATCTTTGATATGTATTCCCAGTACTTCACCGATGATGACATCCACGGAACCCATGGCACCCTTGCCCGGAAGTCTCAGCGTCTGGTGATAACGGCACTCGAATTGAATCGGGGACTCCGCCACCCGGAACGGTTTGACAAGGACTGATTGGGCTTTGGTAACACCGGCCAGTTCAAATTCATCAATATTCGGCGGGACTTCCTGAGAAGATTGATTCATCGCTTCTCGTAAATTATATGTCACCAGATTATAAACGAATTCTTTGCATTGTTCGGCATTTTCGACAGAATCTTTACGGCTGCCGTCTGTTCTCTGGTTCGCCGCGTACATCACGTAGGGCGGATCGAATGTCAGGTTCTGGAATTGACTGTATGGCGCCAGGTTGGCTATTCCATCACTGCTGATGGTCGATATCCAACCAATCGGTCTGGGCACCACACAAGATTTGAATGGGTCGAACTGTAGACCATGATCATTCTTTGCAGTTTCGTAGAACATCGCCTGCTCCCTTATGTTGTATCTTACTTGCCGGATGGTTGCTGATAATCGTCCTCCAACAGGGAGGTCGATCTCATATGGTTCACTCTATTCTTCTTGGCCGATTTCAGTCCCTATGCAGAGTCGCGCTTGTCGCTCAGCGTTTTTTCCAATTGGATAAAAGCATTACCAAAGTTTTGGCTGTGAACAGCCATAGCTTTTTGTGCGGCTTCCGAATCGCCCGCCACTACAGCACGGACGATATCATCGTGCTCTCCCGCGTTGTGCAATGATAACAGGTCTTCTAACTGTGCTCTGATGATCCGACGAGTCAGAGAGATGATTGCGATGATCATACCTTCGAAAAGGCGGTTGCCGCACATCTCGGCTAATATATAGTGCACGGTGGTGAGCTTTTTCATGAGGTCATCAGGTGAGTTAAAAGGCTCATGCTCTTGTTGTAAGGCGGTCTCTAATGTTTTTCGATACTCCTCGTTGATATTCAGTGCTGCCAGACGCGCGACTTCGGGTTCTATATATTGGCGAACCCGGACAACTTCAGTGATCGTCAGTCTATTCGAAAAATAGAGGTCGGAAAAGCCGGTGTCCAATAGACCAAAGGAAATCTCTTTTACAAAAGCACCGCCCAGGGGTCCCTGTTTAATTTCCACCATGCCCGTAACCTGTAAAGCGCGTATGGCCTCACGAACGACCCCTCTGCTGACGTTGAACTGCTCTGTCAGCTCTCTTTCCGATGGGAGTTTATCGCCTTCTTTAAATACGCCGCGCAGAATGGCCTCTTTCAGCTGTGCAAGGACTTCCTCTGTCGCTTTTGACTGCTTGATAGGGATGAAAGAATGCATTTTTACGAAAAACCTCTAAAGGTTTTAGTCAGTATACCTTTGAAATAGCTACAGGTACGCTCCTGCTCGCGAAATATCAAAAAAATCAAGGGTTGACAAGATAAATTATTATATTATATGTAAAACCAAAAATGTAGGACCAATTGTTTGCCTCTTCGTTTCTGCCACAATGCACTTAGCACACCTTCATTTTCAGAGGAAAAGATGTTTGAGCTCACCAAAGAGCAATCGGAAATCAAAAAAGCAGCAAAAGAATTTGCTGAAGGCGAATTCACCGACATCGCCCGAGAGTTGGATGAAAAAGGCTGTTTTGATGACCGCCTGTGGAAAAAAGCCGCCGAATTGGGATTTTTGGCCGTATTTATTCCGGAAAAATATGACGGCATGGGCATGGGATACCTTGAGCAGTGCCTGATCGTAGAGGAATTTGCCCGGGTTGATCTTGGCATCACCCACGCCATCGAATCCACCTTTTTCGGCAGCCAATTAATCGAAATGGTGGGAACGGAAGAACAGAAAAAGCGCTATCTACCCCCCATTTGTCTGGGTGAGGTTAGAATGGGCATGGCCATCACCGAGCCGGATGCCGGCAGCGACGTTGCCGCGGTCAGCACCGAGGCTGTCAAGGAAGGCGATGAATACATCATCAATGGCGGCAAGGTGTTCATCACCAACTGCAAATCCGCCGATTTTCTCGTGGCACTCTGTGTCACCGACCCGGACAATCCCAAGATTCATCATCGGTTTTCCACCATTATCGTCGACACCGACCGGCCCGGTTACGAGGGGGTACCGTATCACGGCAAACTGTCTTTGCGCACTTCGGAATCCGGGGACGCGACCTTCAAAAATGTGCGGGTTCCGGTGTCAAACCTCCTGGGTAAAGAAGGCAATGGCTTTTACAATATTATGAATTTTTTCAACCGCTCCAGAGTTCAGGTGGCAGCCTTGGCTGTCGGCACTGCCCAGGGCGCGCTGGACAAGGCCGTCGCACATGTGCGCCAGCGGAAGCAGTTCGGCTCACCGCTGGCCGGCCTGCAACTGGTTCAGGGTAAAATCGCCGAGATGGTAACCAAAACAGAAGCGGCCCGCTCCATCTGCTACCGGGCGGCTGGCAAGTTGGACATGAACCAGGCTGATCCGGCACTGAGCTCGATGGCCAAATGGTATTGCGCCGAAGTGGCTGTCCAGGTGGCGGACGAGGCGATCCAGCTTCACGGCGGCTACGGCATCCTCGAGGAATACAACGTGGCCCACTACTGGCGAAATGCCAAGGTGCTCGAGATCTTCGAAGGCAGTAAGGAAGTCGAGAAAGTGATTATCGCAAAAAAAATACTCGGCCGGTTTTAATCCAGCAGCGAATGGACAACCGTTCGGAAATATGACACAGTATTGAAACAATGACCCCAAATTAAAGCTATAAAAACAATTTTCGCAACCGGGTAGAGCATCCGCTAAAACCACATCCGAAGGCCAGCGTTTTGCTAGTTCTTGTCGCCCGGAAAGAATAAGGAGTGCCCTGGAGTGTCGATTAGAGAAGATACGTCCTTTTTTGAAAAATCGGTCCAGCTGTTGAGCACCCTCTTCAATTTGTTTGCCTCGGTTTCTCTCATAACGATGATACTGCTGACCTGTCTTGATGTGTCGATGCGGTATTTCTTCAGTCGACCGATTGCCGGAACCTATGATCTGGTGAGTCTAATGGGTGCAGTCATTGCCGCATTTGCGATGCCTTACACAATGCTCAAAAAAGGGCATGTGGCCGTTGACCTGGTTGTCAGAAAACTGTCTCCTGGAAAACAACTGGTTGTGGAAACAGTGACCCATGTTGTCGGCATCCTGTTGTTTATCGTCATGGTTTGGCAGTGTGTTATCCTGGCCTCGGATATGAAAGACGCCGGAGAAGTCACGCCGACTTTGCTGCTCCCCTTTTATCCCATTGTTTACTTCATGTCACTTTGCTTTTTCATGCTCTGTTTGGCCACACTTGTTAACCTGCTCAATATCTGGCGGAAGAGGGGCAAAAGTTGAATCCAGTCCACGTCGGCATAATTGGGATCGTATTTCTGGTCGTCAGCCTTTTCTCAAAATTTCCGGTGGCCTTCTGCATGGCGCTTGTCGGCCTTCTGGGATTCGGTTATTTGGTTTCACCCGAGGCGGCTTTGAATATTATCGCCAAGGACTTCTATACCGTATTCAGCTCCCATGGCCTGACGGTAGTTCCTCTATTTGTGTTTATGGGTCAGATTTTGTTTTATGCCGGGATCAGCCGAAAACTCTACGATGCCGCCAATGCCTGGCTCGGGCATTACAAAGGGGGCCTTGCAATGGCAACCGTTGGTGCCTGTGCAAGTTTCTCGGCCATCTGCGGATCGACCAACGCGACAGCCGCCACCATGGCCACTGTTGCCCTGCCGGAAATGAGGAGGTTGGAGTATCGAGACGAACTGGCCACCGGAGTGGTGGCCGCAGGCGGCAGTCTGGGCATTCTGATTCCACCCAGCGTAATTTTCATTGTGTACGGGATCATGACCGAGCAATCCATCGGGAAACTATTTATGGCCGGCATTTTCCCGGGGATCCTACTGGCGGTGCTCTTTATTCTCACAATATATATCTGGGTTACTTTAAAGCCTCATATGGCTCCCAGGGTTCAAAAGCAGAGTATGACGGTCAAGCTCAAATCTCTTACCGGCCTGATTGAAGTCATTATCCTGTTTGTCATCGTGATGGGCGGTCTTTTCATCGGCGTCTTTACCCCGACCGAAGCAGGTGCTGTAGGGGCTTTAGGTGGCGTGGTGATTCCGCTGGTAAGACGACAGCTCACCTGGCAGGGTTTCCTGCAGGCCGTCTATTCATCGACGCTGACCACCTGCATGATTTTCATGATCGTTGCCGGCGCCACCGTCTTCGGCCACTTTCTGGCAGTGACCACCATCCCCAGCGTTCTGTCGAGCTGGGTTGTCAGTCTGCCGTTGCCCTCCTGGGCCATCATGATCGTTGTCATGTTCTTGTTTCATGGATGCGCTGGGGATGATCCTGCTGACCATCCCTATCTTTTTTCCGGTGGCCGTTGCGTTGGGCTATGACCCCATCTGGTTTGGGGTGGTCATTGTTTTGGTTACAGAATTGGGTGTGATTACCCCGCCCGTTGGAATAAATGTCTATGTGGTCAGTGGCATTGCCAAGGATGTGCCGTTGGAGATCATTTTTAAAGGGGCCATCCCATTTGTCCTGACCCTGCTGGCTTATTTGGTGATCATGGTCCTTTTTCCGCAAATCGCTTTATTTCTGCCGAACATGGCGGCCAATTGATGGGTTTGCGGCGAACTTGGGCCAACGAAGACGCGCTATCGGTTGGTTTCTTTGATTTGCTCGCCTCGGACGCATTTTTCCTCCGTATGGCGGGCAATGAAAAAAACCACCAAGTTGCTTTTATCGTTAAAATTGTAACCGAGTGCGGACAGTGTCCTCGGTTTGAAAACAACCTATCGTAATCGACAACAAAAGGAGGACTTACCATGAGAAAAAGATTTTACTTCACCACAGTTGGATTCGCCATCGCAGCTACCCTGTTTTTTATGATTCCCCTTTGTGTGAACGACTCAGCAGCAAAAACATACAACTTCACCTACAGTACCTTCTTCCCGTCTACCCATATTCAGACAAAGGTTCCGGAAGCCTGGGCGGCCGAAATTGAAAAGCTTTCCAAGGGTCAAATCAAAATAAAGATATTCGCGGCCGGCTCGCTGACACCGGCTCCGCAGATCTATGACGGCGTTGTAAAGGGGATCTCGGACTTTGGCCTCTCGGTTTTCGCTTATTCCCCGGGACGATTTCCGGTCATAGCCGCTGTTGACAACCCGCTGGGCTATCCGAATGCCTATGTGGCCACCAAAACCATCAATGAACTTTATCGCCAATTCAAACCAAAGGAACTGAGTGATGTCCATGTGTGTTATCTGTTTGCCCACGGCCCCGGCCTTCTGCATTCAGCCAAAAAGCCAATCAGGACGCTGGAGGATGTAAAGGGTTTGAAGATCCGCTCCACCGGAACAAGCCAGTTGATCGTCAGGGCTTTAGGTGCGGCGCCGGTGGCCATGTCGCAGGGGGAGACCTATGATGCTCTGAAAAAGAGTATTGTTGACGGCACATTGGTCCCAATTGAGGCTCTGGAAGGCTTCAAACAGGCCGAGGTGCTCAAATATACCACCCTGACTTACAGTGCCGCATACTCCCAGGGCTTCTTTGTGGCGATGAACCTGAAAAAATGGAATGCGCTACCGAAAGACTTGCAACAGATCATTACCGACGTGAGCATGAAATACGAAGAAATTACGGCCAAGGCCTGGGAAGACAGCGATATTTCTGGCCGCAAATTCGCATTGGGCCTGGGACACGAATTCATCGAGCTCTCGGATGCCGAATCCGCCAAGTTTAAAGAAGCGGTCCAACCGGTTTTTGACGAGTACATCAAGAAAGCAAATGAAAAGGGTGTTGACGGTCAGGCCGTTTTTGATGCCGTTAAAAAAATGGTGGAAGAATACAGCAAGTAGTATGAATAGTTGACAGACGGGGAGTTTTTACCCCGCAACACTGCTGGATCGGTAGAAACTCCCCCTCTTTCGACCTGACGGTATGGTGCCTGCAATAATAAATTCGGACACCGACCGAAAACATGAATTGTCGGAAGCAGTTGCCAAGGAAATGGAACTACTAGAAAACAAAAAAATTCTCGTCGTCGATGATGAGCCGGATATTCTCGAAACGGTGGTGGAACTTCTGTCATCATCCGAAGTCATAACGGCCGATAATTTCGATGATGCCTGCAAACTCATTGAGGCCGGGTCGTTCGACCTGGTTATTTTGGACATCATGGGGGTAAACGGATTCAGTCTCCTTGAATTATGTGTCCAGAACAAGCTCCCGGCGGCCATGCTGACCGCCCACGCCGTCAATGCAGAAAGCCTGAACAAGGCAGTCGAACTGGGTGCGGTTTCTTTTCTTCCGAAGGAAGAGCTTCACCGGTTGCCCGAATTGGTGGCTGAAATACTCGAAGGCTTGGAGCAGGGCCGCACCCATTGGAAAAAACTCTTCGCTCGCCTGGAGACTTTTTTTAAGGAAAGACTCGGTATTTCATGGGAAGAGGAAAAATCTAGATTTCCGCATAGCTACTACTGATCATGGTAGGAGCCGGAGGCGATGGCAATGAGGGTTGGAAATATCCTTCGAAGATGCGCAGCCAACTTCCCTACAAAGCACGCATTGGTATATGGGCAACGGCGGGTTAGCTACGACGCTTTGAATCGCCGTGTCAATTCTCTCGCCAATAGCCTGGTGAAAATGGGGCTTCAAAAGGCGGACCGTGTTGCGGTGCTCCTTCACAATTGTCCTGAATTTTTCGAGGTCTATTTCGCATGTGCCAGGTCGGGTGCTGTATTCGTACCCATCAACAATCTCTTGCGGCAGCGGGAGTTGAGGCAGATTCTGGAATACATCGAGCCGCGCTTTGTTTTTTTCGATGCGGATTTTAGCGATATCATCCAGGCCGGATCCAGAGATGTGGAATGCATCGAGTTTCCGATCATACTCCATAGCAAACAGACCGGCTACCGGCAATACGATGAGCTGATAGCCGGGGGCGACGAAGCAGAGCCTGAGGTTTTTATCACGGGTGGCGACATAATCAGCATTTTTTTGACCTCAGGCACCACCGGCCGACCGAAGGGGGCGCTCAGAAATCATCGCCACGATGTGCTCAATATGCTGACAAGCGCCATAGAACAGGGCATCAGACGTGACGATCGGGCCTTGCTGCTCTTCCCGTTTTATCACGTCACCTTCGCTGACAGTCTTCGCCACATTTTGATGGCCAACACCATTGTCATCCGAAGAGAAGGTGGTTTCAATGCTGAAGAAGTACTTGGCCTGCTGTCTGCCGAACGAATCACCACCTGCCAGTTCGTGCCGACCACGATAAATGCCATGTTGCAGGCAAAAAACCTGGAAAGACATGATCTTCGCCACCTGAGATTGATCTCTTATGCTGCGTCTCCAATGCCGGTTGAATTGCTCAAAAAGGCAATGAGAACCTTTAACTGTGAATTTATCCAAATGTACGGCCAGACCGAAACCGGCCCCTGCACAACGGCACTCAAACCCAAGGATCACGTGACGGAAGGATCCGACGCCCAAATTGCCAGACTGGCTTCGGCCGGTCGTGCCGTTTTGGACTACGAAATCAGAATCGTCGATCCAAACGGAAATGAAGTTGCCACCGGCGATATCGGCGAAATCATAGTGCGCAGCGAAGCGATGACCGTGGGGTATTGGAATCTCCCCGAAGAGACGAACCAAACAATTAAGAATGGTTGGCTTTATACGGGGGATTTCGGCCGAATGGACGATGAGGGCTATGTCTTCATCGTGGACCGCAAAAACGATCTGATCATTAGCGGCGGGAAAAACATTTATCCCCGGGAAATCGAAGAAGTCATCTATACCCATAACGCCGTCTTGGAAGTGGCGGTCATCGGCGTTCCGGACGACTACTGGGGAGAGTCAGTTAAAGCCTATGTCGTTTTGAAAGATGGCATGAATGCAACTGAAGAAGAAATAATCGATCTTTGCAAAAAAACCATCGCCAGCTACAAAAAACCCCGCTCCGTCGAGTTTGTGGAAGAGCTCCCGAAAAGCCCGACCGGCAAGATTTTAAAAAGAGTAATCAGGGACCTGTACCGAAACAAAATATGAACAGAATTGATTTGATAGCTTTGAATAATTTGGCCAAGGCACGAAATGTAATCGCGCCAAGTTAAGCCCAGATCGTTGGGATTGGATTTAGGTCCATGAAATTCGATATTGTTACCCAGTGGGAGATCGCATACCGTGAGAGTCCCACTTGACCAAAGCTTAGCCAGCAGGTCGATAGGGAAATCTGCGGGTAAGCCCGGCAACGGGAGTCCGAAGCCAGATGGAACGAGGCTGCAGGCTGTGGGATTGAGCCCCGAAATCGTGCTCATGGTGGTCATTAGGATAAGTTCGGAAAACCGGACAAAAGCCGACGTTGTTTACATAACGGAAGGCAACAGTTTTGGTTACGCCCTGGCAAGTGACCAAAACACCACCGGGGTCTGAGAGCAGGGCATGCAGTCAAAGGGGTAGCCTGGGAACTTGGGAGAGCCAAATGTTTCCTTGGCAAAAGTAATCCGGTCAAGGGCGCCGGTCAGCCAATGCGGCGGAGTCCTGGCACTGGAAAGGAGTGCTCTAACCTGACCAGTGAGCGAAAGCAAAGGAGCGACCAAGGTATTGGGGGCGGATAGCGAACAGCGAACAAACCCGAGATGGGCATTTGGCAGTCTTAGCTGACAATAGTACCGATGGTCAGATGGTTTTGACCGGTAAGGTGGGGAACCGAGGTCCAAGGGACCCACTGCAGGGAAGGAGAAGCCGGGCATGACGTTCTGCTGAGAGGGCCCACGGGAGGGACTTTGAGCCCACAAACCGTGTAACCGGAACCTCAGCAGAGTGTGTACCATGCTGCAGATAAAATATCTATGGTCTGGAGGACAGCACAGTTATGCACCAAACGGGGTGTCGCCTGTTTGGTTTCTAATCCGGTAAAAAGGATTAGAACCGAGGAACCGGATGAGGGAGTCCCTCACGTCCGGCACTGTGGGGGGTGCGTCGGGTAACCGGCGCATCTACCCGGAACTTCGACGAAATATCATGTAGACACAATATAAGGGATTTTCTCAAAATACTTAAAATTTGTAATTCAATCATAAAGAAAAAAAGCTACAATTTTGTTATCAAGTCAGGTCGACTCGTCGTCTTTGAGGAAGGATTGGCGCAGTTTTCGTTTTAACAACTTACCGGCCGGGCTTCTTGGAAAATCGTCCACCATAAAGAAGCGTTTGGGAACCTTGTACGTAGACAACCTGGCCTTTAAGAAATCTTTCAAGTCCCCTTCATCGATAGCTCGGCCGGGCTTCGGGAGGATGAACGCGGTGACTCTTTCGCCCCACTCCTTGTCCGGCGTACCGATGACGGCACATTCTTGTACATCCGGGTGGGCGTAGAGCACCTCTTCCACCTCCAGAGAATAGACGTTTTCACCACCGCTGATGATCATGTCCTTCAGCCGGTCGACGATGAACAGGTAGCCGTTGTCGTCCAACACGCCCACGTCGCCTGATCGAAACCAGCCGCCGGGCCAGAAGGCTTTGCGCGTACCTTCGACATTGTTGTAATACCCCTTCATGATGTTAGGGCCGCGAACACAGACTTCGCCCGCGCTGTTGGACTCCAGTACGTTTCCCTTTTCGTCCCTGATTTGGATCTCCACGCCAGGCACTTCCGTTCCTACCGATCCGATAACGTGCCGGTATTGGTGGTTGTAGGCTACGGTCGGCGCAGCTTCGGTCATGCCATATCCCTCATAAATGGAAAGACCGGTCCGCTCTTTCCACTGGTGGACGGTTTCGGCCGCCATGCTGGCTGCAGCGGAAAAACAGTAGCGGACATCACCCATGGTTTCCTTGAGCCGATCCAGAGTCAGCAGCCGCACATAGATGGTTGGGACGGAGAAAAACTTGGTGATCCGTCCTGCTTTCATGGCGGCCAAAACACGGTCCAAGTCAAAGCCGGGCATGAGCTCCAGACACCCGCCACTGAGGATGGTGGCATTCATGATGTGCATCTGACCAAAGACGTGGTTGAAAGGCAGAAAACAAAGGGCCTTGTCGTATTCAGTGGACAGTTCGTGGTGCACAACGGTGTGGATGGCGGCGTTGATGTTTTCGTGGCTCAACATAACCCCTTTTGGAATCCCCGTGGTCCCACCGGTATACAAAATAGCGGCCGTGGCCGTCCTCTCGGCGTCCACTGCCTTAAAGACGCCTTCGCCGGAATCAAGTAGCTTTTCAAAACTAAGATCGCCTTCGGGGCAGATGATTTTTCCCAGACAATCTTTGCCTCGCAATTTTTCAAGGTCGCCCAGCTTTCCGTCATGTGTAAAAATGGCCTTGGGGCGTGAATGATTGACCAGCAGGGTCATCTCATCCGCTTTCAACTGGCTCGAAAGCGTCACCGCAACGGCGCCGATCTTGATCACGCCGAAATAGAAGGCCAACCAGTCTCCAGAATTCGGCGCGCACAAGGCCACGTGGTCGCCGGACGCGATCCCTATCTTTAACAGGGCTGTGGCTACCCGG
>JASFEV010000151.1:0-10986 GCA_050124655.1 Desulfobacterales bacterium | reverse complement strand
GAACGGCAAAAAAAGAGAGCGGCAAAAACACTTTTGGGAGCTCTAAAGCTTTAATATGTTCATATAAGTTGCATGCAACGGCCAGAAACAAAACGCCGGGGTTTTAATTCCCCGGCGTTTTGTTATTCAACATCAGTGTTAGGATTTAGGGACCGCTTATTTATCATCCGGATTCAGGTCTATGATGTCCATGCCACCGCAATCCGGGCAAAAAATGTGTGTTTGACTGCCTGCGTCGTCCGCAGTCTGATCCAGTTCTGCAGCTGTTCCCCGCCAACCGCAATCCTGACATTCTTTATGGTTTTCACTCATGTGCCCACCTCGCCGATTCCCATCGCGAGAATTTATTTTTCAAGAAATGGTTTTCGACCCGGCTAAACGCAACCTTTAGTTATTATATCCAATTTAAACCCGAAGGGCAAATTTTTGGTCGTCCATATGAATAATTCTTCAACAATATCAATATATTGAACCAATATTGACCGAACTGCCAATAAAGTTAAAAAATTTATTTATATAGTAAAAAAAATAAATAAATATTATTTATATATCAATATAATTAATTTTTACTTGACTTTCAATTAAATTTTATTATAATTAGACAAAAACTGCTTGGAGGTACGGTATGCATGACTGGCAACAGCTAACCGAGCTTACCCAAAACAAGAAAATCAGCATCGAACGGATCAAAATCATCGAATCCGGCATTGCCATAGACGGCGACTTTGAGCTGCCGCCTCTGGCCCAGTTGAGTATGGAGGATCAAATATTTGTGGCCGCATTTGTCAAGAGCCACGGATCGATCAAGGATATGGAAGCGCTGTACGGCGTCAGCTACCCCTCCATCAAAAACAGGTTAAACCGCATATCAAAGGCCTTTGATTTTATCGATATCACACCGCAAAACACGGCTGGCGATATTCTTGAAGACCTCGAGCATGGCAAGATCTCTTTCGATCAAGCCCTCAAGGCACTAAAAAAATGATACCCTGGCTATTAAAGATTCACTTCGGCGGTTCTAACAAAAAGTACAGAAGGATTTGGCTTCCACTGCCGCTGCTTTATATCCCTCTGCTGATCCTGATCATTATATTGGCTCCCCTGCTGATCCTTGGCGCCATCTTTCTGCTCATTTTCAAACGGATCAATTTGTTTAGAGCCGTACCGATGTTTTTTTCGATGTTGGCAGCATCCCGCGGTTTTTTAATCGACGTCAACACAAACAAAGAAAAATTTCAGATCGCCATCAAATGAGGAAAGGAGTTTGATCATGAACGAAGAACGCAAAAAAGTTCTCGAAATGCTGGCCGAAGGTAAGATTTCGGCAGACGAAGCCGAACGACTGTTAGACGCCCTTGAAAGCAAGGCAACCGAAACCTCTCCGCAAACCGCATTGACAAAAACCTTGGATACTCTGCCCCAGTATTTATTTGTTAAAGTGGACTCGGTTGACGGGGACAAGGTCAATATCCGGGTGCCCTTAAAGCTCGTCAAAGCCGGCATTAAACTAAAAGCCCTGCTGCCCCAGGATGCTCAGGACAAGATCAATGCCAAGCTCAATGAAAAAGGCATAGACCTAGATGATTTCAAAGCTGAAAATTTCAAAGACATTCTGGATGGCTTAAGCGAATTTGAGATGAAGGTGGATGAGAAAAAGGGAGATAAGGTCAGGATTTACTGTGGCAACAGTTAGAAGCTATTTTAAAAATGCATCTAAGGCCTTTTCGTTGAGCCCGTTACCCGCTTGTCCGCCTTTGTCGGGTTGGCCCGTCACCGGTTCGATAAAAAAAGGACCGTGTTCCTTTTTAAACGGGCACAACTGGCGCAACTGGCCAACCGGTTAACCTAAAGCATGATCAGAAAATTTAGTAACACCAAAATGGTTTAACGGGTACAATTGGCAAAGGGTTAAAAACCTGGAGCGGTATATGCAGATCGCCTGTTTGCCAATTCCTGGATTATGTCGTATAAAGAAAATTGCGATATTTTAATTTACAGGAGTTGTTGCGATGGATAACATTTCCAGGAGAAAATTTTTAACGATTCTATCTTCTCTGTCATTATCGTATCCACTATCGATGGTTGCGGCTTCTTCAGAAGGAAAAAAGCTGGAAGCAAACGGTGGATTCCCGATAACGAAATCTGTGTTAAAATCCGCCTATGCAACAGAAAAAATGGCCTACGAAAATTATGAGTGTTATTCCCAAAAAGCAATTGAAGAAGATTATCCCAATATTGCTTATCTTTTCACCGCCTTTGCAACGTCTGAAAAAATCCATGCCGAAAACTATAAAAGAATACTGGCCTCAATGAGCACAGGGCCTGCTGAGCCTGAAATTGAAGTCACCATTCTGGACACCAAAGCAAATTTAATCAAGGCAACAGAGGGTGAACTCAAAAAGATTAAAAAAACTTATCCGGATTTGCTTGCGAAGTTAAAAACAGAATCGCACGATCAGGCAGTTGTCAATTGCATGTACTCATGGAAATCCCATCAGCAGCATAAACGCAAAATCGCTGAAATTCGAAAATATTCAACCTTCTTTTTTGGTCATGTGGCGGAAAAGCTTGAAGACTTGAAATTAGACTTTCATGTATGTGAGATCTGTGGCTCAACTATCGATGAGTCCCCGATGACGCCTTGCGATATCTGTAATCGACCGAATTTGCACTATCGTAAAGTTAACCGACCCGCCTGAGCACAACCAGCGTTCGATCCCAACTTGTCACCAAATCGCAAGCTTAGCCGACCCAATAAGATTTTAGAAAGTGCCTGCACCCAGAAAGAATTCGTTGCGCCATGGGGATAATTTTATCTTGACACAATATACCACATTGTGGCATGTAGTAGTCACTAACTTTTCATTTGCAACTCTCAACAGAGCTCACCTTGCCGTATGGGAAATTTTGTTTCTTAAAGCGACTTTTCCAGCTGACGCAGATTCTGTCATGGCCATAATGAATCGCCTGATCTTTTCCAAAAGGAGGTTTTTATGCCGGGCTATGTTGTTGCCAATTATACGATAAATGATCCGGAAGCTTTTGAAAAATATCCGCCTACAAGCAGGATGATCTGATGAAAACAGACAGCTGCAGCCAAAGGTTTAATCCTCCGCGCTATATCAGCAGATTGAAATCCTATTTTCGGATTTTCTTTGCTCTGGCCTTTTTAATTATCGTTGCATTCTGGCTGGATTATTGGCTTAGAGGAGAAATGGGCATTGCCGAAAAATTTGCTGATTTCGCGGACGGTCAATGGGGAACCGGTGTTCTGATCGGCGGCGGGATTTTCTATGTTTTGCTGTTGAGCCTGCCCTTCGTGCCAGGGGTTGAGTTGGGCGTGCTGTTAATGTGTGTTTTTGGCAAAGAGGGAATTGTTTTTGTCTATTTGGCCACCATTGCCGGTTTGTGCTTGGCTTTTTGGATCGGCCGCTTGCTGCCGCAAAAGTGGGTTGAATCCCGCCTGCAAATGCTCGGAATCTCTCTCGCCTGTGACAATCCCAGTGATGAAATTGACGGCATGCTGGATAATCTTACCAGCAAACGGAGATGGCAACAAAACCGCTTCCAGTCTTTTTTTTCCAAGTATCGCTATCTCGCAATTGCCGCTTTATTCAATATGCCTGGAAATTACCTGATCGGGGGCGGCGGCGGAATTTCGCTGGTTTGCGGATTCAGTCACCACATCTCATGGAAATGGTTTCTGCTGACCGTCGTCCTAGCCGTTTCTCCGGTGCCTCTGCTGGCTTTTTTAGGCGTCATTCAGCTGGAAGCCTTTTTAGGGATTTCAAAATAGATGCATTTTTGAGATAGCCCTCGGAGTGATGGATGCCCTCTATTCCGGAAACATAAGCTTAAATTATATTAGAAGCTATCTCAAAAATTGTAGATCACGCCCAAGGGCAAGGCGTCGATTCGGTTTGAAAGCGGAGCGTACACGAAGTACGTGAGCATTTTAAACTGAATCGCAACAAAGCCCTTGGGCGTTAGATGCGTTTTTGAGATAGCTTCTAAAATGGGCTAGATAATTCACATGCGTATTGCCGCCCAGCGTGTAGCGCCTTAAAAACGGATTATAATGCAGGCCGCACAGATCCATTAGTGCCAGCCCTGCTGTCTCGGCCCAGTCCCTGAGCTCTTGCGGTTTGATGAAGTTGCGGTAGGTGTGGGTTCCCTTGCGCACCAGACCCAGAATATATTCCGCGGCGACAATTGCAAATAGAAAGGATTTCGGGTTGCGGTTGAGGGTGGCAAAAAACACATCACCACCCGGTTTGACCAGGGTTGTGCAAGCCCTGATTACCGAAGCCGGATCCGGAACGTGCTCCAGCAATTCCAGACAGGCAACCACATCAAATTGCGCCGGATGAGTTTCAGCAAATTGTTCGGCAGTCGCCTGCTGATAGTCCACTTCCAGGCCGGAATGACGTAAATGTAAACGGGCCACTCCCAAAGCGACCTCACCCACATCGATTCCGGTGACCACAGCACCCAGTGAAGCCATGGCCTCGGACAGAATCCCCCCGCCGCAACCCGTATCCAGTACCGATTTGCCGGCCAGCGGTGCCCTTTGGTTGATATAGTCCAGCCTCAGCCCGTTGATGTCATGCAGGGCTTTGTAATCCCCTTGCCGATCCCACCAGATGGGGGCCATGGCTTCGAATTTGGCAATCTCAGCCGCATCAATATTAGATGGAGGTTTATCGATATGGTTTTCAGACATCGACAATTCGTTAGTCCTTCAACAAGTAAGCCCAAAAAAAGCGGTTGATCGCCCGTTGTTAGTTGTCCGTTGTAAGGCGCAACTCCTGCAACTAACCACGGACGACGGACAACAGACAATATTAATTCACTGGATTTACATTACAAGAATTTTAAGATTTGCTACCAACCAAACCCCATAATTGCGACAACAGCATTCCGGCCAGCATCAGCCCGCATCCGAAGAGGCCGCGTGCCGAAATGACTTCATCCAGTATCAACCAGCCGCCGATGGCGGCAAACACCGCCTCCAGGCTGAGTAAAATTGCTGCATGGGCCGGGTGCGCTTCTCTTTGAGCAATGACCTGCAAAGTGTAAGCGATTCCAACGGAAAGCAAGCCGCCGTATAAAATGGGAATGGCCGCCTGAGAAATGGACCGCATGCTGATATCTTCAATGACGGTTGCGGTAATCAGACTGAGAATCGAACAGGCCAGATACTGTGAAAATGCCAATTTGATGGGATTGATCCGGGGTGACAACCAGCCGATAATCAGCACATGGGCCGCCCAGAAAAAAGCGCCGATCAAGACCAGCAAGTCACCCAGATCAATTGTAAATTGTTCGGTCACACTTAAGAAATACAGACCGAAGGCGGCCAGAAAGGCACCCATCCAGGTCCCGATTTTCGGCTGCTGTCGCCAGACAAGACCCAGGATCGGTACGATGATGACATACAGACCGGTGATAAAACCGGCCTTTCCGGCGGTTGTGTACACCAGTCCGATTTGCTGCAAAGAAGCCCCGGCAAAAAGCGCCAGCCCTAAGGCGCCGCCGCCCAAAAGGATGGTTTTTAATCCGGCGGGCGGCAGAATGTTGTCAGATGATGTTCGTTGACCGCGGCTTAGTAATACCAGCGGTAACAATGACAAACTACCGATGGCAAATCGAATGCCGTTAAAGGTAAATGGACCGACATAGTCCATGCCGACCCGTTGGGCAACAAAAGCAAAGCCCCATATAATGGCAGTGGTCAGCAGCAGCGCGTCTGATTTTACGGTTCCAGCTTTCATAAAGGTGCGCTTCGGTGTTCATGTGGTGATTTCGTTACTTGATTTTCGCACACGTCGAGTATTGGACAGGCCACCATACTTTCTGCCCCCCATGTAGTCAAGCAAAGATCGGAGACATCACAAAAAGGGTTGATAAACTTAGAATGCCGGAATAAATTAGTCCTAATTTGCGTTTTAAGGAGGACTCCATAATGAATCTGGCCAAATTTCCCCGCCGCCGATACACCGACGGCAAAACCCCAATTGAAAAACTCTCCCGACTTTCCGCGGAACTGGCAGGACCCACAATTTACATGAAAAGAGACGATTTGCTCGGGCTGGCCGGCGGAGGCAACAAAACCCGCAAGCTGGAATTTCTGGTAGCAGAGGCGCTGGCGCAGGGTGCCGACACATTGATCACCTGCGGGGCGGTACAATCCAATCACTGCCGCCTGACGCTGGCAGCGGCTGTCAAAGAAGGGCTCAAATGCAGGCTGGTACTGGAAGAACGGGTGCCCGGCAGTTATCGCCTGGAAGCCGGCGGGAATAACTTTCTATTCCGCTTGCTGGGAGTCGAAAAGGTCACGGTGGTTTCCGGCGGCAGCGACATGTCGACTGCCATGCAGCAGGCCGCCGATGAAGTCGCCAGCGAAGGCCGCAAAGCCTATGTCATACCTGGCGGCGGCTCCACTCCGCTGGGCGCCACCGGTTACGTGGCCTGTGCGGAAGAAATTCTGACGCAGACATTTGATCTGGGCATCAATATCGATCATGTTATCTGCGCCAGTGGAAGTGCCGGAACCCATGCCGGCCTGGTTACCGGTTTTTACGGCAATAGCAGCAATATACCGGTAAGCGGGATCAATGTCAGCCGGCCCAAGGATGAACAGGAGCAACTGGTCTACGAACTGGTTCAAGCCACCGCGGCGCATGTGGGTGTCAGCTCAAAGATCCCTGCACAGGCTGTACGCTGCTATGACGCGTATGTCGGCCCGGGCTATTCCCTGCCCACCGCCGCAATGGCCGAAGCCGTTCGAATGCTGGCCCGCCTGGAAGGCATCTTGATGGACCCGGTTTACACCGGTAAAGCCATGGCCGGCTTAATCGATCTGGTGCGCAAGGGCGCGTTTCAAAAAGATGAAAACATTCTTTTCGTGCACACCGGTGGATCCCCGGCCCTGCATGTCTACATGTCAGACATTTTAGAATAGATTGAAGAATCTAATGTTAACATTCATATAATCTACCACGAAGTTCACGAAGGAAACGAAGTGAAAAAACTTTTACTTTAACCTTCGTGCTTCTTCGTGTTCTCTGTGGTGAAAAAACATGAAAGAAAAAACCATCGGCATTTTAGGCGGTATGGGCCCGGAGGCAACACTTGATTGCTATGCTAAAATCATCCAAAACACTCCGGCAAAAACCGACCAGGAACACCTGCGGGTGATCATCGACTCGAATCCCAAAGTCCCGGATCGCACCGCGGCCATTATCGGTGATGGGCCATATCCGGTACCCATCCTGGTGGCAGGCTGCCGCACGCTACAGTCAGCCGGAGCGGATTTTATCATTATCCCCTGCGTATCGGCTCATTTTTTTCTTGAAGAAGTCCGAAAGCAAATACAGGTTCCCATCCTTTCGATCTTTGATGCCGTAAGCGATACGATCAGCAGGGAGCATACGGACATTAATATCGTCGGTCTGATGGGCACCACCGGGACCATCAGCGGCGGTCTGTTCCAAAAACGCCTGGCATCCGCCAACATCAAAACACTTGTGCCCGATGCCCCTCACCAAGCCGTGGTCATGGCGGCCATTTACGATATCAAAAATTCCGCGTCACCACGTTCCCGCAGCCAGATTACATCGGATCTGGTCACCGTCGCCGAAAGTCTCGTATCAGACGGCGCGCAGGGCATAGTTGCCGGCTGCACGGAAATCCCGCTGGCTTTAAAGCAAAAGCACCTATCCGTCCCTTATTTTGATGCGCTAGCGATTCTGGCCCGCGCCGCCATCATTGAAGCCGGCCTGCATCCGCTTGCCACGCCCTAACATATTAAAACCGGTATTTTGATCCGGCCTAATCATTGTGGAAACCAAAGGTGGGTTCCATTAGCTGCGCTAAACCCATAGACGTCAATCTTTTAGGGCATCTGTTATGGTGATAAAGGGTATTTTTACGGCACTCGGTATTGCTGCAATTCTGGCGACGATAGCTCCATTTTTGAAAAAAGATGATTGGTGGATCCGCGCGTTTGACTTCCCACGCGTTCAAATTTGTATATTCACCATGATATTGTCTATCGTGCTATTATTCATATTTGGCAAAAGCGGATTTTGGCATTATTTATTTATTTTAATACTCATCGTCTGCGCTGGTTATCAATTGGTAAAAATCTGTCCCTATAGCTGGTTGGCTAAAAAGCAAGTGATCAAAAATCGACAGGCGGCCGAAGATTCTAAAATTTCAATTCTGGTCGCCAACGTTTTGACCCCGAATCGCAGAGCTGCCGATCTTCTAAAGATCATTAAAGCCAAGTCTCCTGATATCGTATTAACCCTCGAAAGCGACACATGGTGGGAACAGCAAATGCAGCCTCTGGAAGCCGATTATCCGCACCTTGTAAAGAAGCCTCAAGACAATTTATACGGCATGCACCTCTATTCACGGCTTGCGCTGGTGAGTCCTGAAGTAAAGTATTTAGTTGAAGAAGACATTCCCTCCATCCACACATCTGTAAAGATGCGAAACGGTCATCGACTCCGGCTTTACTGCCTTCACCCAGCGCCCCCCAGCCCGACAGAAAGTGAAACATCCACCGAACGAGATGCCGAGCTGCTCATGGTTGCAAAGCACATCAAACAGAAGGAAGATTCGGTTATTGTGGCTGGAGATTTAAATGATGTTGCCTGGTCACGCACAACGAGACTTTTTCAAGAAATTAGTGGTTTGCTCGATCCGCGAGTCGGCCGCGGCCTCTTTAGTACTTTTCACGCCAAATATCCATTTATAAGGTGGCCCCTCGACCACATTTTTCACTCAAATGATTTCACACTGGTATCCATCGACAGACTACCGTATTTTGGATCTGACCATTTCCCTCTTTTCGCCGAAATAAATTACCAACCTAGCGCTGATTCTTTTCAGGAAAAACCGGAAGCACAGGCTGGGGATGAGGAATGGGCGGAAGAGAAAATTCAAAAAGCGGTTCCTGAGGACAGCCGATTGGATGAATAGGGGCGATTTAAAATTGATTAAAAAACCAGTTGCAATATACCCTATCCAACGACTAAAATCCAAAAATGTTCTGAAAATTTTTTTCTGGATATCATTATCTCGATAATTTCTCGTAGGTGGCGACATGGCTAGCGCAATCCTGATGGCCGGATATAAAAACAAGATGGAAGTTCGACATTACGCCAAGATCGTGGGCGAGCATTATGGCGAAAAATTCATCGAGACCGGATATCGGCCTTTGCGGGAGTTTGAAACCGTCATTGACGGGCAGAAAAACAGCAAACCCATCATCCAATTTACGCTCGAAAAACTTTTTGCCAGTGATCTGTTCGATGACATCATCATCGTCGGCCATCAGATGCTGTTGGAGCAACGCCTCGGTAATTTTATCAAACAATTTGAGAAACCGTGCCGCTTTATAAATCAGAACACCCGATTATCAGCCGACATTATTGAGCGCTTCAAAATCAAAAAGCGTAAGGTCAGATATAGTTCAATTGCAGGCAATCTGATCAAGGGTTACGCCGTCAGCAAGGCCTACCGGGAAAAAAAGCACGCCTTATTTGTGGCCTCCGACTCGCCGCTGACAAGCCAGGAATTTATAGAGCATTTTATGAGTATGGCTTCAAAACACCAGGATCAGGCGGCCATTATTTTTCCGGCCATTCTGATTGATGCCCAAAAAGATAAGATGGGCAGATATCCGCTCAAGCTTTTGAACGATACGGAATTTGAATTACCCGGATCAAAAGACAGCCACAACCGTCAGGGATTCAGGCTCTCTTCTTTGATGTTTGCAAACCCTCATTTGTTCGATATGAATACGGCCAACACCGCGTATAGTCTTCGCAAGGCCCTTAATCCCAACGCCCAGCTAGCGCTTTTTAAAATTACCCGCAACCTGGGATATCCCAACGTCTATTCTAAATACTTTGTCCGGAAAGATTTAAGCATAAAAGAGGTCGAAAACATCACCTCCGCCTATTTTAAGGGCCGGCTAAAATTAATCCCGATGTCCGACGAAAAATCAACCTACGATTATGACGGCACTGATTTCGAATATCAAATGCTGACGAAAATGCTCAATAGCTCTTAAGGATCTGGACGACAGCTCACAAAAAAGCAAACACGGATGGACGATAATTAAGATGGCCTTACCCAAAAAGGTGGCAGCATTTTTCGATTTCGATGAACCCCTGTTGGAAATGAATTTTTGTGCTTGCGTCCTCCAAAATACGGATGATAAAAAAGATGATCATGGTGGAAATCCGGATCCATCCCAACATATTTGAGGACTTTCCTTCCTTTCGGCGTGGCATTGTCATTGCCCGAAATTTGGATAACCAAGGCCACGCACCGGAGCTTGAAGACAGACTGAGCCGGGCAATTGAGCAGGCGGCACGGCAACCCATCGATTTAAAAACAAATCCACTGGTTACAACCTGGAATGAGGCGCACCGCCAATTCGGCTCAAATCCAAATAAATATCCGCCGGCCCATTGCGCTCTTTTGAAGCGCCTTCAAAAGCCAGGCGCCCGCATGCCGTTTATCAGCAAAGTGGTAGCCATTATGAACATCAACTCCATTGAGGATAAAATACCGGTGGGGGGTGATGATGTCACCCGGGCGGCGGGCAGCCTGGAACTGCGGTATGCCAACGGCAGCGAAATCTTCATCCCCTTGGGCAATCCCACCGGCAGCGAGCATCCAGTGGCCGGGGAGGTGATTTATGTGGTCCCTGAATCAAAAGTAGTGATGTGCCGGCGCTGGAATTGGCGCAATGGGCATCCTACTCGTATTGACGAAGACACCCGAATCATCGTTATGAATATCGACAGTTTAGGGGCGGAAAGTGAATCCCGGGCAATTGCGACCCGGGATCAGGTTGCCCGGATGCTGGAAAAATACTGTCAGGCGGAAGTGATCACTACCTTGCTATCCCCCAAACAGCCAACTTACGTATTTGAAACGTAATCAACGGCATACAGCAACAGT
>JASFEV010000150.1:0-11044 GCA_050124655.1 Desulfobacterales bacterium | reverse complement strand
AAACAATGCCAGGCCAGGGGCATTATCCCCTCTTCCGAAGAAGAACTCATGGCGAAGATGGGCGATGCCGGTTTCGGCGCTAACGGCACCCATCCAGATTCCGCCAGGGCATCTGCAACGATTGCCGGGGGTAACGCTTTAACACTCAAACTGCTGATCGGTAACATGTGGTGCTCGGCCTGTGCCTGGGTCATTGAGCAATCCTTGAAAAAAACCCCGGGGGTTGTCGATTCGACCTGTAATTTTTCAACCGACCGGCTGCAGGTGGTTTATGATCCTATCAAAGTTTCTCCCGATCAAATCATCGCAAATATCGGCAAACTCGGTTACCGGGCGACGGAGCCCGATTTTTCAGAAAATACAACCGAACAGCGCAGGGAATTTGTGCGCTTTGCGATCTCGGCTTTTTTAACCATGAACGTGATGATGTTATCCTTTGCCCTCTACACGGGATTTTTTACAGATTTTTCAGCTGAAAATGCAGCTAAAATTTCCTGGCCCATGTTTGTCATGGCGACCGCCGTTTTAGTCTACGGCGGATATAATTTCTTTAAAAAAGCCTGGGCAGGTTTACGCCATGCCGCCTTCAGCATGGAAACCCTGATCATCATCGGTTCCTTAAGCGCTTATTTTTACAGCACCTTTAACCTTTTAAGCGGCAGCATCCATCTTTATTATGACACCGCAGCGATGCTGATTACCCTGGTATTGCTCGGCAAAACACTGGAGCGTCGGGCGAAAAGAAAAGTTCTGGTGGATCTGGAAAATTTCTTTGCGTTGATGCCCACCAAAGTCAGGATCTGCAGCCAACATTTCCCCGACGGCCGTTATGTGGCCATCGAACAGCTGGCAGCCGGTGACCGCTTTCGCGTCGTGGAAAGCGAAATCATACCCGCTGATGGGCGCATCCTGGCCGGCAGCGGGACAGTGGATGAATCATCACTGACCGGAGAACCCGTGCCGGTTGCTATAAAGCCCGGTGATTTTATCCGCAGCGGTACTCGGGTCCATCAGGGCGAGTTTAACGTCTTAGCCGAAAAGGTCGGCAATGACGCCACCTTCGGACAGATGATGCAGATCATTGAAAAAACGCTACTGACCAAATTGCCCATCGAAGGCAGAACCGATGTTATTTTACAGTGGTTTGTTCCGGTCATTCTGGTGCTCGCGGCAGCCACTGCTATCATATGCGCCGCCAGCGGCATATCGGTGGAAGCATCGATCTTGAGAGCCGTGACCGTTATGGTCATCTCATGCCCCTGTGCGTTGGGAATCGCCATTCCCCTGGCCCGGGTGGCCGGGATATCGATTGCCGGTAAAAAAGGGATACTGGTAAGGGATTTTGCGGCCTTTGATCTAGCCAAACGCGTAAGCGCCTTCATATTTGATAAAACCGGTACCGTCACCCATGGTAACTGGACCTTGCAGGAGATTATCGTATTGGGCCCCCATGACAAAGACCGGGTACTTTCCTTGGCGGCCGGTCTTGAAACAAATTCGGACCATTTCATCGCCCAGGAAATCCGACGCCAGACCCAAAAAAGACAGATTCAGCCAGCCATAATCGATCAGGCTCAAACAACCGAAAACGGCATATGCGGCACTTTTGAAGGCCGCAAAATAAAGATCGGCTCATCGAATTATATGGGGAAAACCATTACCGACTTTAAAAAAGAGATCAATTTCGACCGCTTACAGCAAACATCGACCGATTCATATGTTTTTATGGGTATCGAAGATCGGCCTGCCGCTATTTTCGTTTTCGGCGACACCATTCGCAAAGGCGCCACAGAGACCATTCAAGAATTGCATCATCGCGGGTTAAAGACCCAACTGGTCTCCGGCGATGGAGACGAGACAACCCGGGCTGTTGCCGGAGCCATCGGCATTCAGAAGGCTCAAGGCAGTCAGATGCCCGAAGAAAAGGCCGCTGCAGTTCAAGCCTTGCAGCAACAAAACCATCTGGTGGCCATGGTCGGAGACGGCATCAATGACGCCCCCGCCCTCGCACAGGCGGATCTTTCACTGGCAGTCCATTCCGGAGCGCATCTGGGAGAAGAGGTGGCCGCCGTAACCCTGATGCGGGCCGAACCCGAACAGGTCATTGAATTTTTGACATTTGCCGGTGCGGTCAATCAAAAAATTCACCAGAACCTGGTCTTCACCTTCGCATACAATCTCATCAGTATCCCCATTGCCATGAGCGGCCTGCTGACGCCGCTGGTGGCGGTGTGCGCCATGCTCCTCAGCAGTATCAGCGTGATTGGAAATACGCTGATGCTGGTCCGTAAACACTCCGCTTAAAAGTCCACAATTCAAGGTTCACTGTTTCCGGTTTCAGAGCTTCGGGTCTTGTGCCGCTGGCTTTTCGCTACTGGCTACTGGCTGAAGCTGTGACCAATGACTGACAGCCAGCTGCCAGCAGCCAGCGACCAGGGGCTTTGTACTATAAGCTTTAACCCTGAACCTAATGCCTAAAAATATCGATTTAACTAAATATTTTGATACCAATGGTATCGTTTTTGCATCTATACATGTAGATGTGTTGTAATGGGCAAGGCTGATCCGTCGACCGTATAGGGGTGCAGATGCGCTTGCGACAGGCTGCTTATATGCAAAAGTAAAGCAATTATGCGGACTTAGCTGTATTGCCCAAAATTAGCAACAAAGCGAAATAAAAAATGCGCATGCCAAGTATCTGAAAAATGGTTTCAAAATCGGATAAAGATGCCAAAAAATGTTACAATATAACGTCAAAAAGGTGTTAAATATTTTAATATATGAGTTGCCAAAACAGGATTGATGCTTACACATTTGGTTAGGGAACACGAGGCGTTAGCGTTAGGTAAGACTTGTATTTAGCATAGCTCCTGGGATTCCAGCCAGTCATTTCCTGCCCGAAGGTGAAAACAGCATCCTGTCAGTTGTTCGCGATCTGAATAACATATTTGACAAAATCAGAAGCCGGCAGCTTGGGCCGAAATCTGTAAAACACTGATTTTCTGACAACCATTTACGATGGGAGGAAAAATGCCTAAAAATTCAAACACGCTTCACCAGCATTTGGCAGCTGTCAAGGACGGCAAGTTGCGGTTTGAAAATGCTTTCCAGGGGGTCTCCCGCATGATCCTGGAAGATGAAATCAATAAAGTGGTGGTGAACGGCAAGACAACCTATGATTTTAAGATCTTCCGCAACGGCGCCAAACACGTTATCGGCATGTATGATGAAATCAACAGTTTTGTTTCATACGTGAAGGATGCGGCCGAAAATGGTTCCTCCAAAGAAATGGCCTTTGTCCTGGTCGGTGAGCCGGGCAACGGCAAAACATTTCTTGTTGACTTTCTGGCGGGCAAATATCGCAGTTTTCTGGCCCAGGAAAAAAACCGCAAGTTCACCTTTAAGTTCTGGGATCTGGACAAGCTCGGCAACTACGGCAAGATTTCCACAATTGAATCCCAAACCTATGAAGACCCCATGATCCTGGCCATGAACCTGTTTGACGATCCAGATCAAAACCGGGAATTTTTGGCCAAACAGATCGGTTTTTCCGATAAGGATATCGAAAATTTCTATGCAAATTATCGGCCGTTGGGCGCCTGCAGCGGCTATATCTGGAATGATCTGCGCAATCATTGCGACGGAAATATCGATGAAATGCTCAAATTCATCGAGATCACACCGGTGCCGTTGACCGAAAGTCTGGGCACGGTGACCGGCAAATATCCGGCCAAAGACAAGATTACCTCATCGGCCGTGGATCTGCTGGGCGAAGAGTCCATTCAGCGCTTGCTGCACATCACCGATACCAACAATCCCTATCGTTTTGATTTACGCCGTGGCGCTTTGGCGCGGGTTGCCGGGGGCGGAATTCATTTCAGCGACGAGATCTATAAAAACAAAAAAGACCTGGTGCAGGTCTATCTGGGTGTTATCCAAAACCGCAACATCGAAATCGACGGCTTCAAATGGCCGATTGACACCTTGATTGTGGCCACCAGCAACAACTCAGAATTTCACCGTTTTCTGTCGGAAAAAGAAGAGGCGCCCATCGTCGACCGCTGCCGGATCTGCTATGTTTCCCACAACACCAACTATAAACTTCAAAAAGAGTTGACCGGCTATGCCATCGGCAGCGAAACCCGTACCACGCTGACCCGCGAAGATTTGCATCAGGATCCCAATCTGAATTACGCCGCCTCAGTTACTTCCGTTTTAAGCCGATTGCCGCGCTCTGAAAAACTAACGCCAGTGGAAACCATGAAACTGGCCGCCGGAGAGGTTGCCGGTGAAAAAAGTATCAAAACACTGGCGGAAGTCATCGACACGCTCAACCAGGATCCGGAGATCATCAATCGTTTTGGCCAGAAAGGTCTGGGACAACGCAATCTGGGCCGCGCCATCCAGTTGCTGATTGAGAGTTCTGAAACCAATGAAGGCCGGTGCATGTTCGCATATGACATTTTCAAGGCCCTGGAACGCATTGTGCTGGATTATGTGACCGAAGCCAACGACCGGTCTAAATACCTTGAAGATCTTAAAACCGGTAAAGGATTATACCGCGAACGGATCATGACCGAAATGTTCAACGCTTACATGGACGAACCCTATGCCATTCGCAAGGATGTGATGAACTATGTCAACATGATCATCGGAATTGATGCCGAAAATTTAGGCCCCGACAAAATGTGGAAATACAAAGACCCACAAAACGGAGAACTGAAGGCCCTAAAAATTGATGAGCGCTACATCAACAGTGTTGAAGAACGTCTGGGGCTTAAAACCGAAGAACAACGCGAGTCTTTTCGAACGTCGATCCGCAAAATCTATGGTCAAAAAATCTCGGTCGATCCGGATTACGATTTTATGGACAACCTGGAGCTGGTCAAAGCCGTTACCGACGTGCGTCTCAAATCCGATATCGCCGGAGCCGGCAGTTTGATCGGGGCATTGGCCAACCGCACCAATGAAGAAAATCAGAAGCTTTACGATCGCATGATCGAAACCATGCTCAACAAACTGGGGTACTGTAAGACCTGTGCGCAAAAGACAATCGAGTATTTCTGTACTCAGGAAGACGAAAAGTAATGGGGGAATGGAAATGGCCCTTTTTCCGCTGAGGGTCGTTCTCCGCGGGTTTCAGCCTTCGACGTACTCAAAGTACGCCTCAAACTGAAACCCTTGTGCGGCCTACCTCAGCTAAAAAATTGCTCATTTCCCCATTATCTTAAGCCAAACCCAAAGCGACGGCCGGGGAAATTATGGATCCGAAACTTATCGAGTTATATGAGCGTCTGAAAAAAAAGGGACTGACGCCCGAGCAGGAGCGTAAGGTCCTGGCCGAGTTGAAATCGGCCGACACCCATCCGTTGCCCGATGCCGGCCAAACGGGCTCATTCAAATCATTTCGCAAATATCAGAATATCTACAACTATGATGATCTGACTTTTTTACAAGGTATCACTGCATTACAAAGCACCCATAGCACCAGTCTGCGATCCATCGATGAGCTTTTGGAAAGGGACAAGCAGCGCGAAGAAGACGGGTTTCCACGCAAAATAAACGTGGGCCGTTTGATCAAGCCGGGTAAAGGGGGCAAGGATAAGGTCGTAGTGGTTCCTTCCACTGTTGAAGAAAAATTTATCCATGATCCCTCTTTACAAGCCTCAGATGAGGAGCCCTATGGCGGCTCCGGCGATGGAGAAGAAGGCGAGGTGATCGGTGAGCAGCCGATCCATCAGCCTGATGCAGGTGATGGTACCGGTCCGGGACAGGGGGAAGGTGCCCAGCATGAAATGGAATCCAACGCCTATGATCTGGGCCGCATACTGACCGAAAAATTTCAGCTGCCGAACCTCAAGGACAAAGGTAAAAAACGATCCCTTACCCGTTACACTTATGACCTTACCGACCGACACCACGGATTCGGTCAGCTGCTGGATAAAAAAGCCACCCTGCGAAAAATTGTCGAAACCAACATTCATCTGGGCAACTTGCCGGATATTAGCGCCGTTGATCCCTCGCAATTCCTGGTTTCACCCGCAGACATGGTCTATCGGGTCCTGTCGCGGGAAAAGGATTATGAATCCCAGGCCATGGTCTTTTTCCTGCGCGATTATTCCGGTTCGATGTCCGGCAGATCAACGGAGCTGGTCGTTGCTCAGCATGTCTTGATATACAGTTGGTTGTTGTATCAGTATGCCATGCAGGTGGAAACGCGTTTTATCCTGCATGATACCGAAGCTTCGGAAGTAAAGGATTTTTACACATATTACAATTCAGCGGTGGCCGGCGGCACCCAGGTATCTTCCGCATACCGCCTGGTCAATGAAATCGTTGAAAAGGAAAACCTTGCCCGGGACTATAACATTTACATTTTTCACGGCACTGACGGTGATGATTGGGACACCGACGGTAAGGAGTCGCTGCCGCAATTAGAAAAAATGTTAAGCTATGCCAGCCGGATCGGCATCTCCATTGCTGAGCATACTCAAGAGGCGACGCATAACACCGAGGTTGAAAAATATTTGAAAAAATCAGGGCTGTTAACGGAAAAAGCGGAATTCATCCGGTTGGACGTCATGCCGGAAAATGCCAATGAACCCCGGCTCATCGAAGGTATTAAGAAGTTAATATCTGAATAAAAGTTGTCCGGTTTTCCCGTTACCCGTTGAGCCCGTTAAATTTGGCAACAGCCACCAAAAGGGAACAACATTAACCGGCTAAACGGGATAACCGGCTAACAGGCAAACCAATAAAAATGGAACTCATCGACCAGCATACCAAAAAGATAATGGAAGGGTGCAAAGAGCGGGCCCGGGAAGCAGGACTGAGATTTCAAGATGAAACTCTGGAATATATCGTCACCAACCGCGACTTGCTCGAATTGACACCCAAACTGATGATCCCAACTCTTTATGATTACTGGGTTCACGATGTAGAAGTGCTCAAGGAAAAAGGCCGCTACGAGCTGTATCCCAGCAATCCCTATGAGACGGTCATCAACACGCGCCCGGCCATTTCTTATTACAATGACAACAATCCAGACTGGATGAATGTCATGATTTTCTACCATGTGCTGGCCCATATTGATTTTTTTCAGAACAATTTATATTTCCGGCACACTTGGGATTATGACTTTACCGGTCGGGCGCTTTCCGATAAGCGCATGATCGCCAAATTAAGGTCTGAAAAGGGTCGTTGGCTGGATTATGTCATCGAGTTTGCCCGCGGCATCGATAATTTGGTGGGTTATCATACGGAGTTGTCGGCCTTGAACCGTCCACCGGTCACAAAAAAATCGAAAATGCTGGATTTTTATTTTGATGAATTTTTACAAACCCATAAAAAAATTAAAATAACCGAATATATAAAAGAAATTAAAAGATACAATGATTGCATCAAAGCCAGTAAAACCCATGGGGAGAAAACCTTTTTTGCGGAAGTGCTCCGAAAATATCCGGAATTTGATGCCATTTATAAAAAAAGTTTAAAGGAAAAATCGAATCAACGGCTGGATTTGATGCAGCATATCCTGGAATATTCCGATTTCTTGAATAAGGAAGATAACCGCTGGATGAAACCGGTTATCGAAATGGTTCGCAAGACCTCGTTGTTTTTTCAGCCCCAGATTCGGACCAAGATCATGAACGAAGGCTGGGCCAGCTACTGGCACGAAAAGCTGTTTCTGCAGGATGACCGCATCGAAGGACACGAGGTCGATTTCGCGCGCACCCATGCCTTTGTGACGTCATTGCCACGGGTGGGAATGAATCCATATGCTTTAGGAATGCGGATTTTCCATTATATCGAGGAACTGGCGGATAAAGGCAAGTATTCCATTGAGTTTAAACGCTTGCTGGATGCCAGAGAAAGAGAAAAATTTGATGCCCAAACAGGAGCCGGCCAGGCATTCGTTTACAAAGTCCGGGAAAATTTAAACGATTTTATGTTTATCAGCACATTTGTGGATCAGGATTTTATCAATCAAAATAAACTATTTGTGGCCGGCAAACGTCTCAACCAGAACAGAAGTGTGTGGGAGTATTATGTCAAAAGCCGTAAGGCAGAAGACTATCGCCAGATGCTCTTTGATACGCTTTATCACCCACCTCATATTACCATCGATCCGGAAAAATCAAAAAACGGAGATCTTTATTTGTATCATCACTTTGAGGGCAAACCACTGGTTAAAGAATTTATTGCCAACACTATGATGGGCAGTGAGTACCTGTGGGGTGCCACCGTTAAACTGGAAACCAGTGAAGTGGAAAAGGTCGAATCAAAGCAAATTAGCATCCCGATTCCCGGGCTGGCATTGCCAACCGAGGAGGCCGGCAAAAAAATGGAAATTAAATGGCAGCGGGTGCTATACACCATGAAAGACCGCAAACTTTCCAAAGTGACCTTAACGAGCTCGGATGTCCACAAACCTGCAGATAAGTAGAACCGGAGAGACCGCATGGGTAAAGTCAAAAAAGTCATCAAGGCTTTGAAAAAAGGGGAAAAAGAAGCCAAAGTCGACGACAACTTTGAGGATAGCATTAAAAAAGCCATGCTCAACCTCAATCAGACGATGAGCACCCAGGAGCAACGTGCCTCAATTCCCTTTGAAGAGTTTCTCAACGAAATGGTTGCCAATCCCCAAACGGCGATGCGTGACATATTTCAAGTTTTTCATGATATGATCAAAGCGTATATCGGGGAAGGCGTTGATGAATATCATGATGATCCCGAATCCATCCATTATGTCAATTATGATTGCACTCAGCTGTTTGTGGAGGGAACGGACAACCCGTTTTTCGCGGATAGATTGTTCGCCAATCGGTTGGTTAAACTGGTGGAAGCACTGAAGCGCGGTACTCAACAAAATAAGATTTATATCTTTAAAGGACCGCCGGGCTGTGGCAAAAGCACGTTTTTGAATAATATGCTCACCAAGTTTGAAGAATACGCCAACACCGATGAGGGTTTTCGATACGAGACCGTCTGGCGCTTTGATCGCAATAAGTTCGCTCAGTTCAGCGAGTATGAGACCCATCCCATCCTCAAGCAACTATCCAGTCTGCTGGAAGAGTCAAATCCCGACCTGAGCCATACCGGTGGTGGTAAAAGTTGGCGCCAGTCAGCTGCGAGCTCGAAAGAAATGCTTGACGATTCCCAGGCGCCTTACATCGATGAGAATTTTGTTGAAATCCCCTGCCCCAGCCACGACAACCCCCTGTTGATCATTCCCAAGCATTATCGACGGGAATTTTTCGATGACTTGTTTAAGAATGACAAATTTAAATGGCAGCTCTCTACCGAAAAAGAATACGAATGGGTCTTCAAAGATCTGCCCTGTACCATCTGCAGCTCGTTATATGAGGCGCTTTTAAGCCGGCTAAAAAGCCCGCAACGGGTATTTGAAATGCTGTACGCGCGACCCTATCGCTTCAGCCGCCGGTTGGGTGAAGGCATTAGTGTATTTAATCCAGGTGATCGGCCTTTGAAACAAAATGTGATGAGCAACATGATGCTTCAGCGACGAATCAACAATTTGCTCAGGGACAGCAACCTGGTCAAATACATATTTTCCCAGTACGCCAAAACCAATAACGGGGTTTATGCCCTGATGGACATCAAATCTCACAATACCGAACGCTTAATTGAACTGCACAATATCATCAGTGAGGGTGTCCATAAAGTCGAAGACATTGAAGAAAACGTCAATTCCCTTTTGCTGGCTGTCATGAACCCCGAGGATGAAAAAAACATCCAGGGCTTTCAATCGTTTCTGGACCGTATTGAATATATCAAGATCCCATACGTTATGGATTTGTCCACCGAGGTGGAGATCTATCGCAATATTTTCGGTCGGCACATTGATGAGCGCTTCCTGCCGCGCGTTCTTCACAATTTTGCCAGAGTCATCATCTCCACCCGTTTGAACCCCAAATCCGATGCCATGCTGGATTGGATTGGCGAACCGGCGCGCTACCGTCTGTTTTGTGATGAAAAATTGCAGCTGCTAAAAATGGAAATTTATACCGGTTATATTCCCACCTGGCTGTCGGAAAAAGACCGCAAGCGGTTGACCGCCAAGCGGCGGCGTAAAATTATTGCCGAATCTGAGAGTGAAGGTGAAAAAGGCATCTCCGGACGTGATTCCATCAACATTTTCAATGTATTTTTCTCGACTTATGCCAAAGAAGATAAGCTGATCAACATGTCGGACCTGTGTAATTTTTTCACTAAAGCCCGCAAAGGGATCAGAGATCTGATACCCGAGGGATTTTTGGATTCTTTGCTGCGCATGTATGATTATACCATTTTACAGGAGGTCAAAGAATCGCTTTACTATTACAATGAAGAACAGATTGCCAGGGAGATCCAAAACTACCTGTTTGCGATTAATTTTGAAGTCGACTCGGTTGAAACCTGCTCTTACACCGGAGAAAAACTGGAAATTACCGAAGAATTTCTGGAAAACATTGAGGGCAAATTACTGGGGCCCAAAGCCGATCGAAATCAGCGCAAGGCCTTTCGGAATGAAACCCAGAAGGAGTACACCTCCAATACACTTACCCAGGAAATCATGGTCGAGGATGTTCCGATCTCAGAAACCAAGATTTACCAGTCAATGCATGACCGTTATGTGTACAACTTGAAGGAAAAAGTGCTGGATCCTTTTCTTAAAAACGAGAATTTTCGGCGCGCCATCAAAGATTACGATGCAGAGGACTTTAAAACATATGACAAGCGCATCAGAGACGATGTGACCTATTTAATCCATAATTTATGTGAAAAATGCAGATACACCGAACAGGGCGCCAAAGAAATCTGCATTTATGTCATTGATAATGATCTGGCTAAGAAGTTTGCCGAAGCTTGAAGAGGAAAATTGGAAGGACTTTAGCAGGCACTATTTTCTCACCACTGAGCCCACCGCATAAAAATAAAATATTCGCCTTACCTTGCTTTATCGGTCTTCCACACGTCCGCCGTCGTCGGTTCAGGCAGGCGCAGATTCATAAACCAGTTGGTTGACTTGCAGCCCGTCTTA
>JASFEV010000149.1:0-11113 GCA_050124655.1 Desulfobacterales bacterium | reverse complement strand
CGCCCCGTCAACCGAGACGCTTTTTTATAGTGGCTTGTCCTGCGAAGCTGCAAGCGAAGCGGGATGATCCCAGGGGGATTCGAACCCCCGTTATCCCGCATGTGATGCGGGACGTCCTAACCACCCGCAAAAAAAGCGTCCCTTCAAAGAGACGCTATATTTTTATGGTGATCCCAGGGGGATTCGAACCCCCGTTACCGGCGTGAGAGGCCGGCGTCCTAACCACTAGACGATGGGACCATTCAGAATCCATCTCAAATATGCACCTCAGTGCCCATAGCTGTGTTGCGGCTCGGCTCAAAATGCTCAAATACTATCGTGTATGCTCCGCTTTTTCGCCGAACCGCGCCTTGCTATGAAGCCTGATTCACATCTTTGAGATGGATTCTAATTAGTTTGTATTCTAATTGCTCTTAAAGGTATCTATTAAAACAAGTGTATGATTGTCAATCGTTATTTACGGACGCCGGCCTATTGAACGCCGGATGCTGGTTTTTTTCCTTTCCGAAATCCGAATATCAAGTAAACGATAAATCCAATAAAGGGCACCGAGGCAATTATCCACCACTGCGCTTTTTTACTGGGGGTACCAAAATCTTTTTGGGCAACATCGATGATGGACCATACGGTGGCGATAAAGAAGGGGATACACAAGGCCAAAAATATGCCCAGTAGTTTTAACGTCATTTTACTTTAGCTTTGCATGAAAATTAATGGTTTTCTCGCGTAAAATTAAGTCACTAAGCTTTTAATTTACTGGAAATTTTCAATATGGTATCGACGTAATAGCTGCTGTGGTTGTAATGATAGATGATTTTCTCGGCCTTTTCACGGCTTTGCCCCGGACGCCAGCCATGGCTTTTGAGATAGTTGGCGATGCTGGCCATCGAATCGGCGTGATTGAGCATATCGACCATCCCGTCGTTGTTGCCGTCTTGGCCGTATGCCAGAATGCTGGTGGGCATAAACTGGGCGATGCCCACCGCTCCGGCAAATGAGCCCGGGATCGATACCGGATCAAAACCTTCGCGGCTGGTGTATTCTAAAAAGGCTTTAAGCTCCTTATACGCCCAGTTGGATCGCGAGGAGGCCTTCTTTTCGAATTTTTTGCGGGAAATTTTCTTTGAGTCCGGGATTAAGTCCCACAGCCTATTTCGTACCATCGGGTCTTTGAGAGCTGCCATGGTGGAAAGCGTGTTCAGTGCTGAGCGCGTCCCCACCGAGGCGCCCAGCCCGGTTTCAACCAGTAAAATCGCCGTAATGATTTTTTTGTCGACCCCGTATTCTTTTTCGATACGCGTCAGATCGGATTTATTTTCCTTAAGATATTGATTGGCCTTGCGAATGGACCATTTATTCGTAAATTGGCCGTAATTGACCCGTGATTCTTTATAGGTAAAAAGCAGGATGACACCATCGGCTTCAAAGGACACCTGCGGTCGGTTGTAAATTTGTTTTATTTTCAGCGGTTCAAAACCGTCGGCGATCAATCGTTTTTGAACAGACGCAAATGGTTGACTTTGGGATTCAACGCTTGCACCGGCCTCAATAAAAGCGAATAATCCGGCGATCAGCAGGCCGGCTGTAAGTCCTATCCATTTTGGGCTCCATCTAAAACCACTTCGCATTCTAAAAAACACCGCTGAAACCTCCCATGATTAAAATTGATGATCCTTGCGACGGATATAAGCCGCTTGATTGCATTTGTATCCCATGCTATTTAGAAGTGGTTTCAAAACCCCATCTATGGCCCAATGGCTGCGTTGTTCCGGCTCGGCTGAGCTCGCCGCAGGCCCGCATTGCAATGTTCATCCGCCAGAATGTGTGGCGGACTCCACTTCCAATGCGCGTAACGCCTTGCCCATTAACCTGACCTGAGGTTTTTAAACCACTTCCAGATTTTCATTGAATATATCATATTTACGGGTTTATTTCTATTGTGAAAAAAAGCGCTAAAATTATCTATAGCTGCCAGTCCTGCGGTTACCAGGCGCCGAAATGGATGGGCAAATGTCCCGATTGCGGCACCTGGGACTCGATTATAGAAGAGCGGGCAACAGCGGTATCTTTTCAAGATGTCCATCGCAAGCGGTCAAACACGCACCTGGTGCCCGTGGCCATCGATTCAATTGAGCTGGAAATGGAAAACCGCCTCTTGACCCATATCCAGGAACTCGACCGCACCTTAGGAGGGGGGCTGGTTCCTGGAACGCTGATACTTGTTGGCGGTGATCCCGGGATCGGAAAATCGACGCTAATGCTACAGGCTCTATATGGGCTTGCCAACCAGGGCCATAGGGTTTTGTACGTATCCGGTGAGGAGTCTCAGCAGCAGATTCGTTTGCGCAGTCAGCGTTTGGGAACGGTTTCACCCGCGCTCATGGTCATGTCTGAGGTTGATATGGATTCGATTCTGGCGACGATCCAATCCGAGCCCCCGCTGGTTTTGGTCATTGATTCGATTCAAACCGTGTACAACGCTGAACTCACCTCAGCACCGGGAAGCGTCAGTCAGGTGCGGGAATCAGCGGTTCGATTGATGTTAATGGCCAAAAAGACCGGCATCCCCACCTTTCTGGTGGGTCATGTCACCAAAGATGGTGCCATCGCCGGTCCAAAACTCCTTGAACATATGGTTGATACGGTTTTGTATTTTGAAGGAGATCGCAATCACATCTTTCGCATCCTGCGTGCCGTTAAAAACCGCTTCGGCTCCACCAACGAAATTGGTGTCTTCGAGATGAAAGATCAGGGTCTGGAAGAGGTGGCCAACCCGTCGGCGGTTTTTTTGTCAGAGCGGCCTGCCAATGCGCCGGGATCTGCCGTTACGGCCAGCCTGGAAGGCACGCGGCCGATTCTTGTCGAACTGCAGGCCCTGGCCAGCAGCACCAGCTTTGGTACGCCCCGACGCACGATTCTGGGTCTGGATCCCAATCGGGTTGCTTTGCTTGCAGCCGTCATGGAAAAACAGCTCGGCATGCATCTGATGGGATATGATATTTTTATGAATGTCGCCGGTGGTGTCAAGGTGGTTGAACCGGCGGTGGATATGGCAATTGTATCGGCGATTGCTTCCAGCTTTTTGGATAAACCCATTGCGCATGCAACGGTTGTTCTGGGAGAGGTGGGCCTTACCGGTGAAGTCAGAGCCATCAATCAAGTTGATTCCCGAGTTGCCGAGGTCAAAAAAATGGGTTTTAAGCGCTGCCTGGTGCCGGATGGAAATATAAAGCGCATTCGCAATATCGACGGGATCACAGTAAGCGGGGTAAAAACTGTTTCCGAAGCTGCGGAAATGCTTTTTTGATATGTGATTTTTACCACGAAGAGCACGAAGGAAAACGAAGATTAACGTCACTTTTTTTCACTTCGTGTCCTTTGTGAACTTCGTGGTAGATTTTATAAATGTGTCTTTTGGACAATTAACCTGCAACCCGAAATCCTGAAACGAGGATCACAACACATGCCGCGTTGGAGAGATCACTACTCAAAGCGGGCCAAACTGGAACAGTATCCAGCCAGATCGGTGTACAAGTTAAAAGAGGCCCAAAAAAAATATCGGCTCATCAAAAAGGGCGACCAGATTCTCGATTTGGGATGCGCGCCGGGCTCCTGGACGCTGTTTGCTGCCAAACTGATCGGCAAACAGGGCAAGGTACTGGGCATCGATCGCGAAGCGGTTACCCATGCAATGCCGCCCCAGGCCAAAACGCTTATAGCTGATGTCATGGCAATTGATCGGACCTGGCTGGAAGAACAAGATTTGCTAAACCGTTTTGATGTTGTTCTCAGCGACATGGCGCCGGCAACCACGGGTAATAAAATGGTGGATGCGACCCGATCGTTTCAGTTGTGTCAGGCTGCCCTGAAAATAGCTGAAATGGCCTTGAAACCGGGCGGGTCTTTATTATGTAAGATTTTTCAGGGTGAAGAATTTGAAGAGTTTTCGGAATCCGTAGGGGAGCGATTCCGGAAACATCGGATTTTCAAACCGCGCAGCAGTCGCCGGGAAAGCAAGGAAATCTTTGTGGTGGGGAAGGGTTACAGAGGATACTATACCAAAATTTAATTTTCAAAATATGAAATTTAATCAGGCATGCTTCAGATTTACAATTTTTGGGACAAGTTTATGCCCACAAAGCTGAAGTCAAATTAAATTTGGCTTGTTTCGTATAGGAGGAACCATGTCGGGTCATAGCAAATGGTCAAGCATCAAACACAAAAAGGCCGCTACTGATGCCAAACGGGGTAAGGTTTTTACTAAACTGATCAAAGAAATTACGGTGGCCGCGCGCATGGGCGGTGGAGACCCCGAGGCCAACCCGCGTCTTAGAACGGCTATTCAGGCCGCCAAAGGCGAAAATATGCCCAAGGATAATATCGAACGCGCCGTTAAAAAGGGCACCGGCGAGTTGGAGGGCGTTAATTATGATGAAAGCATTTATGAAGGTTACGGTCCCGGCGGAGCGGCTGTTCTGATCGAATCTTTGACCGACAATAAAAATCGAACAGTGGCCGATATTCGCCACATCTTCAGCAAAGCCGGCGGTAACATGGGTGAAAGCGGATGTGTGGCCTGGATGTTTGACAAAAAAGGATACATCGCCGTTGAAAATAAGGCCGTGGAAGAAGAAGCTTTGATGGAAGCAGCATTGGATGCTGGAGCCGAGGACATTCGCGAGGACGACAGCAATTTTGAAATCATCACCGCGCCTGAAGATTTTGAAGCGGTTAAAACGGCCATTGACGGTGCGTCCATTCCTTATTTAGTTGCTGAAGTGACCATGCTGCCGCAATCGACCACCTTTTTAAAAGGCAAGGAAGCCGAACAGATGGTCAAACTGATGGAGGCCCTGGAAGATTGCGACGATGTCCAGAAGGTTTATACCAATGCAGATATCCCCGAAGAAATCGTCAATAGCCTATAAAACGCCGTCTTTTGCTCGATGGCTGTGTTGCGCTTCAATTCAAAATGCTCACGTACTATCGTGTACGCTCCGCTTTTGAATTGAATCGACGCCTTGCCCTCAAACAAAAGACGGCGTTTTAAATTTTTTCAAATTATTTTTATATATGTTAGTTTCCAATTTATAATTGAGAATTTTTTCTGATCAGCAAGGCCGCACAAGGATTTACGAGGAGGCGTACTTAGAGTACGTCGAGGATGTAAATCCGCGGAGAACGCAGCTGATCTGGAAAAAGGCCAGTTATAAATGGAAACTTATTCGTTGAGTTGAAGCACATCAACCCCCTCGGGAATTTCAAAGCTGAACAGCGAATCATCCAGATTGCCTTCGAAAACGAAATTAAGCAGATCGATACGGGTCTCATCACCGTAAAAATTGAGGGTAATGACCTGCAGCACGTTAAAGGTTTGTGTGGACACCAGCAGGCGAATCTCAGAGATGTCTAAGGTTTGTTCACGCGGTTTCAGTTTCAGATGATAAAATAGGTCACTTTCTTCCGGTGGTCCCGGCTCCAAGGAGATATCGAATTTTTGCCGGATCACACGGATGTCTGATAGAAAACTGGCGCCTTTGCCGTCTCGAAAGAAAGTGGGGGCTTTGCCGGTCATGACCTGATTGTCCTCAGGCCGATAGATCCACAGTTTATCCGCATCGGTAATAATGATTTGTTTTTCCGGTTTTTCGTATTCCCAGCGCATCATGCCGGGGTATTTGATATATACCCTGCCGTTGGCCAGATCCGTGATGTCCATGGCTTTGATGGTGGATTTTTGGATAAAATCAGCACTGAATTTAGAATTCGCATATTTGGCTTCGACCTGTTCCAGAATCTGGTCCACGGTAAGGTCGCTGCCCCTGGTTGCTGCTACCGATATACTTTGTCCGGAAGAAAGCGTTGGCACTATGGCAGTGAAAATAACGGCTGCAGCACACATAAAAATTCTAATGGCTGATCTCATATCACATCTCCCCCTATCTATCCTTCCATTATTCCTATCCGAATAAACTGCTTATCCCAGTTTTTGAATAAGTTTGTTGATATCTTCTGTGCCTTTCAACGTGATGGAATGACCGTTTGCGGGTATCCAATCAAAAAAGTCGGTTTTGCCAAAAACCGCCAGGCTGATGCGATCAATCATCTGGATCTTTTTGCGGGCGTCGACCTTATCCATGTAAATCAGACGGGTCCCACCGAGCAAAAGTGTTTCCACATTGTGTTTTGTCATCTGCTTTTCCAATTTAGCCGCTTTTTGCAGACCTTGAAGATAAATTTTTTTATAGGTCATCAGCACTTTGAAAATATCCGTTTTTTTTCTTAGATCACCCAGAAAACTCAAGATAAAATCGAGATACTCAAAAAACTCATCTTCATCGACTGACATTTTTTCTAAAAACGATTGCAGGAATAATATTCTGTCGGGTGCGGTGATCGGTTTGGCGTTGCGAAGTCTAACCTGGCAGCGGGTTTGAAGGGCGCGGCGGACATGCTGACCAATGGCGGCTCTGATTTTCGGATCAAGAGACCTTGATAGATTCAGGCGTTGGATAAATGCGTCTACATTGTCAGAATTGACCGCTATTTTCAAAGTGCCTCGGCCGTCACGAAAATGAAAACGGGCTTGAAACAATTGACGGCAGACCTGCGCCTGGATTGCGTTTTCATCTTCTGGTCGGAGTTGCGCATCTTCCAGCAGGCCTTCTAGTTGTAATTGTACGGATTCATCCGGATAAAAGAGCAGCTCCATCAGCGAATCGGTCTCACAGCTGGACTCATCCTGCAACAATTTGTCAAGCGCCTCAATGGACGGGTTTGAAAAGGTTGAATCGATATAATGCTGCGTATCCGCATTGATCGCCAATCCCCTTTGTAGAAATTCAATAATCTTATCTGCAATCTGCTTATGTTTATCTTTTGAACTCATATGAATTACTTTTTTTAAATAATGTAAAACCTTTAGATTTTTTTGATTCAAGGTGAGCGTTATTTTTAAAGATGATATTACTTCAAAAAAGAATTGTAAGACAAATCATATATTGATGTCACCCTATTAAAATATTTTTTTGAAACGGTTTTAGTGCCTTAGATTTTGTCTGACAGCAAGGCGGGAGGATGAGAAAGAGCGCCGCGTACTTTTAGTACGTAAGCGAATTTCGAAGACGAGCAACACCGCTGTCGGGCAAAAGATGGGGATAATAAAACCGTTTCTATACATATCTGGCGAGTTTCATCATCAGCTCATGCTTCTGCAATCCCCCGGGCATGCTTTCTTTCATCTGGCCGTTATCAAAAATAAACAGAAAAGGCACGCTCATGATATTATATTTATTTGCCAGCATGGGATTGGCGTCAACGTTTATTTTGCCCACCCGAACCTTGCCCTTGGTCTGGGCGGCAAATTCATCGATAATCGGTGTGACGGCCCCGCAGGTCGGGCACCAGGGCGCCCAGGCAAACAGCAGCACCGGCAGCGGGGATTTCATCACTTTGTCCGCAAAATTGCTGTCGGTTATCATCAGCGGCTGGGGCTCGGATAGCGCTTCGGTTTTTAGCGCAACACCGCATTTGCCGCACTTGGCACCGGCATCAATTTTATCGGCCGGAATTTTATTTTTGGTCCCGCATTCCGTGCAGCGCATTTTGATGGCTTCACCAGCAGCGGTTTTCTGTTGGTCGGACGGCAGCGGGGTATGACACTTCCCACATTTGGCGGCGCTGCCGGCTTTTTCGTCCGGTATCCGATTGGCCGCTCCGCACTCAGAACAATGAACAATATGAAAATTTGTTTGATTCATCAACGACCCCATTTGATCTAAAAATTTTTCTAAATGATAAGGACTCAAACATTCATGTAAAGGACGACATCGCCGTAACTTTCTAGATTAGATCATTGGAATTATTGTGCAAGTTCAAATTAGCTTTATTTGGAGTATTGGAGTAGTGGAGTATTGGAGTGCTGGGTAAGATCAAATGAAAAGGACACAGCTTCAAAAACCATTACTCCATAACTCCAGTACTCCATCACTCCGGTTTTTTAATCCATCACCCCATAGGCCTTCAGCTTTTTATGAAGGGTTTTGCGCGTGATCCCCAAACGGCGGGCGGTCTCGCTTTTGTTTCCACCGGCAGCTTCTAGTGTTTTTAGGATGGCGGCTTTTTCGACTTCTTCCAGGGGCACATCCCCTTGCATGGCGAGCATAGCAGAATCGTGCGCATCCGGGTTATTTGAGCCCATGGTTTCTTTTATAAACGGAAAATCGCTGACGTCCAGATAATTCGTTCGTGCCAATACAACCCCGCGTTCGATGGCGTTCATCAATTCGCGGACATTTCCCGGCCAGTCATAGCGGATCAGATTGTCCATGGCGCTGGGCGTAAACCCTTTGATTTCTTTGCGATTCTTGGTGGCAAACTTTTCAAGAAAATACTGGGCCAGCAGCGGGATATCTTCCCTTCTGGCCGATAGCGGCGGAACCTTTAATTCGACCACATTCAAGCGGTAGTAAAGGTCTTCGCGAAAGGCGCCGTCTTTGATTTGCTTCAAAAGGTCCTTGTTGGTGGCGGCAATCACACGCACGTCAACCTGGATCGTATCTTCACCGCCGACGCGGCAAAGTTCTCTTTCCTGGAGGACCCGCAGCAGTTTTACCTGCATCATGAGCGACATTTCACTGACTTCGTCCAATAGCAGCGTGCCGCCGTGAGCCTGTGAAAAACGCCCGTCTTTGCGGCGATCGGCTCCGGTAAAGGCGCCTTTCTCGTGCCCGAAGAGCTCTGATTCCAGAAGCGTCTCCGTTATGGCAGCACAGTTAATCTTCACAAAAGGACCCTCTTTTCGCAGACTATTATAATGAATGGCGCCGGCAATCAGCTCCTTGCCGGTGCCGGATTCACCCGATATCAATACGGTGGCTTCAGAGGCCGCGACCTGCGCTACGGTTTCCAGAAGCTTCAGCATGGCGGGGCTTTTACCAATAATGTTTTGGCTGTCGAATTGCTGACCGAGTGTCTGGCGCAACAGCCGGTTTTCTTCCTTGAGCCGGTTATGCTCCATGGCACGCTCGATGGTCAGCCGTAGTTTGTCAAAATCGAGCGGTTTGGTGAGATAATCGTGCGCGCCCTGTTTTAACGCTTCGACCGCGGTTTCCACCGATGAGTAGGCGGTCATTATGATCACCGGTATGGCCGGATTAACCGATTTGATGACTTCAAGGGCTTCCAGACCGGAAACCCTGACCATGCGAACATCCATTAAAACCAAATCAAAAGCGGTTTCTTTGATTTTATCGACGGCTGTGGACCCGTCATCCGCTTCTGAAACGGCATAGCCCCAGCCGTTGATGAGGGTGTTGAGCATCGTGCGATGGGCGCTATCATCATCGACCACTAAAACGGTATGTTGTTTATTGATCATTTTTATGTTCTTCCGAATCCGGCAAGGTAACGGTAAAAGTGGTTCCGGCTTGCCTATCGCTCTCTACGGTTATTTTGCCGCCCATTGCTTCTATGGTATTATGCGCTATCGCCAAACCCAACCCGGTGCCGGTTGATTTTGTGGTAAAATAAGGTTCAAAAATTTTGGATAAATCCTCCTGACGGATCCCATGACCGGTGTCTGAAACCAAAATAACGACATCGCCACCTTGCCCATTGGCGGAAATCTCCACATTCAATTCACCGCCTTTTTCCATCGCGTCTATGGCATTCAGATATAGATTTAACAGAACCTGATTGGTGCGATCGGGATCGATCCGCACCTCATCTACCCGGGCGTTATTTTGAGTTTGGATCGATATGCCCTTGTCGGCCGCCCGCTCTGCTACCAGCGTGACGGAATCATCCAGCAGCTTCTGCAACGAAACCGGTTTGGGCTTTACCGGGACGGGCCTGGCAAATTCCAGCAGCTGTCCCACAACCCGGTTGAGGCGGTCGACTTCCTGAATCATAATCGTTGACGTCTGTTGATCCTGAGGTCGATCGGGATATCTTTCTTTAAAATAAGTGGCAAATCCTTTAATGGAGCTCAAAGGGTTGCGGATTTCATGGGCCACCCCGGCCGCCAATCTGCCCACTGACGCCAGGCGCTGACTCCGGGCGACTTCCCGCCTGAGTGCGCGGACTTCGGTTAAATCTTTAAACAGCAGGACATTGCCCACAAACACATCATTCTCATCCTTAATGCTGCTGGCCCCGACTTCCAGGGGGACCGTTTTCCCTCCGGCAGTCCGACATTCGATTTCTTTTTCGATTATATCATCGTGGGTTTGGGAGTTACTGATCTCTTTCAGCAGCGCTGCCGGAATACATTTTACCGCCGCCTGACCGATGACCTCCGCAGCCGAGCACTGCAGGACGGCCTCCGCCACCTTGTTGAAAGCGGCAATGTTGCCCTGATGATCCAGGGCCAATAGACCGATGGGAACATTCTCCACGACATTATCGGAAAAGGCCTTTATTCTGGATAGGGAAGCGCGGGTGGCCCGATAACTTTGAGCTAAAAACAGGAGCGTGAATCCGGCAAAGCCCACCAGAAGCAGAATGGCGCCCATGATTACCGCATGCCGCACATCCGCCTTCTGAGCTTCTTCAATGGGGCGCATGTCCAGCCCCACGAATATAATTTGAGCCAGATCCGCCATCGTTTCATTTTGCCGCCCTTCAGATTGCCATTGCCGGCCCATCATTCTCTGATGGCGCCGCATCATGCCCATTCCCCGGGGCGGCCCGCTGGGTATGAATTTGCGATAGATCTCAAATACGTTTGGACTATCGAGTCCGGAGACCTGACGCCATTGCAGGTTTTTGGCACCGGATATGGTTTCAAGGTCCAAATCAGCACCATGGATGCGGCCGATTTGCTCGGGATTACTGTGGGCAATGGTTCTGCCGGTTTCATCGGCGACGATGAGATAAACGATATCGGGTTGTTGGGCTGTTTCGGCCAGCAGTTGTTGAAGTTGAAATCCGCCCCATTGGCGGCCCATCATTCCTGTGCGGGTACCGGCCTCAAAAGAACGGATCAAGGCCGCCCCTTTTTCCAGCAGCAGATGAATGCTTTTTTCTTTCTGGCGGTTGATGTTCTCAACCGTGATAAAAACGACGATCGGCAGCAGCACGGCCACAGCCCCGATCAATACCCAGGGCGGCA
>JASFEV010000148.1:0-11143 GCA_050124655.1 Desulfobacterales bacterium | reverse complement strand
CATGTTGGACTCCGGAATCATCAGCATTGCCTATGAAACTATCCAGAAGGATAACGGATCCCTGCCGTTGCTCAAGCCCATGAGCGAAGTGGCCGGGGACATGGCGATTCAGCAGGGGGCCAAATATCTTGAAATGGCTCAGGGAGGCCACGGGGTTTTGCTGGGCGGTGTGCCGGGTGTGGATCCCGCCACTGTCGTAATCCTGGGCGGTGGCGTTGTCGGCATCAATGCTGCCAAACTGGCCTGCGGACTGGGCGCCAAGGTCTACATACTTGATATCGACCTGAATCGTTTGCGTTATTTGAGTGATGTAATGCCGGGTAACTGCATCACGCTGATGTCCAGCCCGGCGGCTATTCGCGATGTGTTGCCCAAAGCCGACGTTGTCGTGGGAGCAGTGCTCGTTCCCGGCAGTAAAACGCCTAAGCTGGTCAGCCGTGAGATGCTCAAAAGTATGAAGAAAGGATCGGTTCTGGTGGATGTTGCTATCGATCAGGGTGGTTGTTTTGAAACATCCAAAGAAACCACACATGCCGATCCAACTTACACGGTCGATGACATTGTCCATTATGCCGTCAGCAACATGCCCGGGGCTCTGCCCAGAACATCAACCCTGGCGCTGAACAATGCCACGCTGCCGTTTGCAGCGGAGATTGCCGATAAGGGCTGGAAAAAAGCCATGCAGGAAAATTCTGAAATCAAACGCGGTGCCAATGTGGTGAAAGGCAAGGTGACCTATAAAGGTGTCGCGGAGGCCTTTGGATTGAAATATACAGCCATCGATAAACTTCTTTAGAAGCGGTACCATTGGTTGAGCCCGTTGCCCGCCGAAGGTCCTCGTGAAACGGGATTAGCCCGTTTGCCGGTTAAAAAATTGATAAATTTGCTTACTTAACCGGCTTAACTGGCTTAACCGGCCAACCTATTAACGGATTAATGCAAAGGAGCCCGAAATGATTGTAGGCATTTTAAAAGAAATTAAGGCTGAGGAGAATCGCGTTTGCATGACCCCTGCCGGGGTAGAGGTCATGCGACAAAACGGTCACGAAGTTCTGGTTGAAAAAAATTCCGGGATGGGCAGTGGATTTGATAATAAAGCTTACAAAAGCTCCGGTGCAGAGATCGTCAACACCCCCAAAGAAATTTTTAAACGGGCGAAGATGGTCATGCATGTCAAAGAGCCCCTGCCGGCCGAATATGATCTGATTCGCAAGGACCAGATTATTTTCACCTATTTGCATCTGGCGGCGGCCGAAGAATTGACCCGGGTGCTGATTAAAAGCGGGTCCATTGGAATTGCCTACGAAACCATTCAGAAAGAGGATGGGTCTTTGCCGCTGCTGACACCCATGAGCGAAGTGGCCGGCCGCATGGCAATTCAACAAGGCGCCAAGTATTTGGAAATGGCCCACGGCGGCCACGGCGTTTTATTGGGCGGTGTACCCGGCGTCGACCCGGGCACGGTAGTCATTATCGGCGGCGGTGTGGTGGGCACCAATGCAGCAAAAATGGCCTGCGGCTTGGGTGCCAAGGTCTATATCTTGGATATGAACCTGGAGCGGCTGAGGTATCTGAGTGATGTGATGCCCAGCAACTGCTTTTTACTGATGTCAAAGCCGACCACCATCCGGCGGCTGATCAAGGAGGCCGATGTGGTCGTCGGCGCCGTGCTGATTCCGGGCGCCAAGGCCCCCCGGTTGATCACCCGGGAGATGCTTAAAACCATGAAAAAAGGCGCCGTTCTTGTAGATGTGGCCATCGATCAGGGTGGCTGCTTTGAGACAGCCAAAGCCACCACGCACGGCGAACCGATCTACGAAGTCGAGGGGGTGGTTCATTACTGCGTGGCCAACATGCCGGGCGCGGTGCCCAAAACCTCCACCCTGGCTCTGACCAATGCCACCCTGCCGTATGCGGTGGAGATCGCCAACAAGGGCTGGAAAAAAGCCATGCAACAAAACCCCGAGATCAAATACGGGGCCAACGTGGTCAAGGGCAAGGTCACCTATGAGGGGGTTGCCGAGGCTTTCGGGTTGAATTTTACTCCCATCGATAATTTACTTTAATTGGGATTCAAAGCTCAAAGGTTTTATCCATTGGCAGCTGGCTACTGGCAGCTGGCTACTGGCGACCGGTCGTTTGCTTCTGGCCAGTAGCAAGCAGCGAGAAGCCAGCAGCCTTTAGTCCCTGAAACCAGCTTGCCCCCAAAGCCTGAATGGCGAAGGGGGGAACCTCAGAACATAAATATGAGACAAGGAGATTATAATGAAAAAGGAATTGAAGGACTGGTTCGTTCCCTGGCTGTTTACGTCAAGAGAGTATAATGTCGGCATTTTAGATCAGGCAATGGCCAACCCAAACCATGCCCGTCTGATGCTCAATGAGAACCCCATCGGGCCTTCGGAGAAGGTCATCGAGGCGGTGGTTGAATCCCTTCGACACGGCAACTGGTATCCGGATAGTTTTTTGAGGTTGCGAACAAAGATCGGAGCCATGTATGATCTGGGTCCGGACAATGTGACGTTGTGCAACGGGTCATCGGAGACCATCGACGCGATGATGCGGGTATTTTTGCAGCCGGGAGATGAATTTCTGCTGTCGACGCCTACTTTTGAGCTGTTTCCACCACGGGCGGAGCTTTGCAATGCGAAGGTGGTTCAGATTCCGGTCAGGGAAGAAGACCTACAGTATGATGTAGATGGAATGCTCAAAGCGATCAACGAGCGCACGAAACTGATATTGATCATCAACCCCAACAACCCCACCGGGGTGTTTATTGACGATGCGGATCTGATTCGTTTTTGCGAGACGGGGGTACCGTTGTGTGTAGATGAAGCCTATCTGGATTACAACCCGGACCGCCCCTCGAAGGCATCCCTGATCAAGCAGTATCCCCAGGTATTTTTGTCGGTGACTTTTTCCAAGGCTTATGGATTTGCAGGTGTCCGCTTCGGATTTGTATTGGGTACCGAAGAGATGATTGCGGCCTTCAACCGGATGTTCTTACCCTGGAACGTGAGTCGGATGTCTGCGGCTGCCGCCGAAGCGATCATCGACAACCCGCAGGAGGTCAAGGCCAAGGTGGAGCACAACAACCGGTGGATGGCTATTTTTACAGAAGAGCTCAAGAAACTGGGTCTTAAGCCGTACCCGGCACATGGCAACTACATGCTAATCGACGGCACCATGACCGGAAAAACCACCGAAGAGATCCTCGAAGCTGCCCGCGAAAACAAAATCTATCTGAAAAAGATCGGAAAAATTCACGGCAAAACCGGCTATTTTCGCGTAACCCCCGGGATTGATGAAGAAAATGAGCGCTTTATTGCATTTATCCGGGACTACTTTGGCTAGTTGGCGCTATAATCCACGCATTTCACAGACTAACCATCAGCTTTCTCAAGCTTAGGTGATTCCATATTTAAGTTGACCGGTTGAGCCAGTTGGGCCCGTTGAGCCCGTTAAATTCGATAAAAGCTCTCATTTTATTTTCCATACGGGTTAACGGGCAAACGGGTAACGGGCTCAACCTGCATAGATTGGAAGTATTTTCATCTTGGCTTTTAAATTAAGCTGAACCCTCCGAATCGAAGGAGCATACATGTGAAAGACAGGGCGCAGGTTGTCATTATTGGCGGCGGTATTATCGGCTGCAGCACCGCCTACCATCTGGCCAAGATGGGTTGGCGAGATGTGGTGCTGGTCGAAAAAGATGAGTTGACCAGCGGTTCCACCTGGCACGCCGCCGGGCTGGTGGGGCAGTTGCGTTCGGATCGCAACCTCACGCGTATGCTGCAATACAGCGTCGAACTTTACGGGCAGCTTGAAGCCGAAACGGGTCAAAATACCGGGTGGAAAAAAACTGGCTGCCTGCATCTGGCCAGCACCACCGAGCGTATGCTGGAACTCAAAAGAGGGGCCACCACCGCGCTCAGTTTCGGACTGGACATGCACATGATAACACCACAAGAGGCTTATGACCTTTGTCCGATTATTTCTTTGGATGGTATCATCGGAGCTGCCTTTATGCCGACCGACGGACAGGCCGATCCGTCGGGTATTACTCAGGCGCTGGCCAGAGGGGCTCGCAATCGCGGGGTCAAAATCTATCGCCATACCCTGGTGACCGGATTTGAATTTGGTCGCAAAAGGGTATCGGCAGTTAAAACCACCCGGGGGGATATCCAGTGCGAAATCGTGGTTAACTGCAGCGGCATGTGGGGCTACCAGATGGGCCAAATGTTGGGGGTCAATACACCGGTGGTGCCTTTTCAGCATCAATATCTGGTAAGCGAGGCGATTGAAGGGCTCCCGCCGGATATCCCGACCATACGCGACAAGGACAATTTGATTTACTATAAAGGTGAAGTCGGCGGGCTGGTGATGGGCGGCTACGAAAGAAACGGCCTTCCCTGGGCCGTTGATGAAGTGCCCAATGATTTTTCCTCGCGCCTGCTCGATTCCAACACCGATCATTTTATGCAGCTGGCCAAGCCGGCCATGAAGCGCACGCCCTGTTTGCAAACGGTTGGTATTTCCGAACTTATTAACGGACCCGAAGCCTTCACACCAGACGGCAATGCCATCATGGGACCGGCACCGGAACTGGATAATTGTTTTGTGGCCGTGGGCTTCAATGCTTTTGGCATAGCAGCGGGCGGAGGGGCCGGTAAAATGATGGCTGAATGGATCATCGAAGGTGAACCCAGCCTGAATATCTGGCCTTTGGACATTCGCCGGCTCGGGCCCCATCACCTCAGCCGGTCATACAACCTGGAGCGCACCCGGGAAATATACGGCAAACATTATACCATTCACTGGCCCAATGAAGAACATGAATCAGCGCGCGGGATTCGGCGGACCCCGCTGTATGCACTCCTCAAAGAAAAAAGAGCTGTCTTCGGCGCCAAGTATGGCTGGGAGCGGCCGAACTGGTTTGCACCCGATGGCGTTGAGCCCAGAGACGAGCTAACCTTTGACATTCCCAAATGGTTCGAGCATGTCGGCAACGAGCATCAGGCTGCCCGTGAGAAGGTGGTGTTGATCGATCAGTCCTCTTTTTGCAAGTTTGAAGTCGCTGGTCCCAAGGCGCTGTATTTTTTGAACTGGCTGGCAGCAAACAATATCGACAAGCCCGTGGGCAGTGTCACCTATACCCAATTGTGCAATGCGCGCGGCACCGTCGAATGCGATCTGACGATTTCCCGGCTTGCCGATGACAGATTTTTTCTGGTCACCGGCACCGCTTTCGGACGCCATGATACCGAATGGATCAAAAGACAGATGCCCGCTGACGGTAGCGTTTCTTTGCGGGATATCACCGCCGGTCTGGCCGTGATCAATGTGATCGGGCCCCAATCACGACGGTTGCTGGAAAGAGTCACGCCTGATGACGTCAGCAACGAGAATTTTCGCCATGGCAAATGCAAAACGATCACAGTCGGCAGTGCCCCCGTCACCGCACTAAGGATTACTTACGTGGGGGAGCTGGGCTATGAGCTCTACATACCGGCTGAGTTTGCCTCACATGTTTACGAGAGCCTCTGGCATGCCGGCCAACCACTGGGAGTCTGCAACGCGGGTTACCGGGCCATCCATTCCTTGCATCTGGAAAAAGGCTACTGTCAGTGGGGGGCTGAATTGACGCCTGAATATACCCCTTATGATGCCGGTCTGGGCTTTTGTGTGGCATTAAATAAAGGTGATTTTCTTGGCCGCGAGTCCCTGGTACAAGTCCAAAATAAAGGTCCGCGCTGGAAGCTGTGCACTTTTACGATTGATGCCGATCAGCCGGTTATGTTGCGGGGTAGTGAACCGATTCTTTATAAAGGCAAAGTCATCGGCGTCACCACCAGTGCCGGTTACGGATACAGTGTCGTCAAGACCATAGCGTATGGATACGTGCCGCCGGAGGAAGCCGATCATTCAGAGGGCTACGAAATTGAGTGTTACAAAGAAATCTACCCTGCTACCCGCGAGCCCGAACGGGCGCTGTATGACCCCAAGCACAAGAAAATCTACAGTTAATTGAGAAATGATTCAATTTTCCCACCAGATGTCATCGCCCGCCACAGCATAAGATTTTGACTATACCTTTTCTATGATTAATATTCTGAGATATTCAATCCATCGTTGACTCAGTGAGAAGAATTGAGACCCCATAATTTGAAAGGAGGCCGAAGAATGGTATCGCACAAATTTGCCGGCAAATGGAAACACGCTGTAATGTTGATGGTGATGTGCCTAGTTGCTCTATCGCCCTTGACGGGTGTTGCTGCTGAAGATAAGGAAAAACCGCCACCTAAGCCGATAACGACAGGCAATCCCGACATTGCAATCGAAGAACTGAATCATCGCTTAAGTCCTCTGACCAAAGACGATCTGGCCGTTGAAGCCGATGGCTGGCTTCAGGTCCTAAAAAAGCACGGCGAAAAATTAAGTAATATGCAAATCGCAGCATTAACGGCCCAGGATGATGAGAAAACCCAGTTGCTTGAATCTGTCGGCAAACTTAAAGAAGAGCAGACGCGTCTCACTGATCGCCTTACAGCCGTTATTGAAGAATTCAGATCCAAAGGCGGCAAAGTCGATGATTACGAAGCATATATCCGGGCAGTATCCGGGGTTGATGTAGAAATAACTGATGCCAAGGCCACCTGGACACTGATTTCCGGTTGGTTAACATCAACTGAGGGAGGGCTTCGATGGATCAAGAATATTTCATTATTTTTAGTTGTCGTGCTGGCTGCCTGGATTCTGGCCGTTCTGATCAGTAAAGCGCTTAAAAAGGCCGTCGTCAGAATTGAGGGTGCTTCAGAGCTTTTAAAGGACTTTATTGTCAACATCACCCGCAAGCTCATTTTCATCGTTGGTTTCGTGGTGGCATTGTCCATGCTGGAAATTAATATTGGGCCGCTTCTGGCCGCCATTGGAGCCGCTGGCTTTATCATCGGCTTTGCGCTGCAAGGAACTTTGAGCAACTTTGCAGCCGGTATTATGATCCTGATATACCGTCCTTTCGACGTCGACGACCTGGTCGATATTGGGGGCACATTAGGAAAGGTAGATGCCATGACGATTGTTTCAACAACGCTGAAAACAGTTGACAATCAGATCGTGGTTCTGCCCAACAATATGATTTGGGGAGACAAAATTATCAATATTACCGGTTCGGATATACGTCGTGTGGATATGGTCTTTGGCATTGGATACGGCGACGATATTGCAAAGGCTCAAAAAATTCTGGAGGAAATTTTGCGGAACCATGAAGCTACCTTGAAGGACCCCGAACCGATGGTTAAGGTCCACGAATTGGGCGATTCATCTGTGAATTTTGTTGTTCGGCCCTGGGTAAAAACTGATGATTATTGGGATGTATACTGGGATGTGACGCGCAAGGTTAAAGAGCGCTTCGATGCGGAAGGTGTGTCCATACCTTTCCCGCAAAGAGATGTGCATATGCATCAGGTCGCAACGACCTGATACAGATGACTGTGAAATGGTCATATGTGCCCGGAAACCATCGGGTCGGTGCCATTATTTCTGGATTTGTGCGGTCCGCCGGTTCCGTATGCATCCAGGACCTGGTATAAAAGCGGGTAAGATGCTCCGGCGGTATTTTGCAGTTTCATTTTCGGAAATTCTAGCCGGTCTCTACAAGTATTTTCAGTTGTTCGAAATTTTCAATGATGTCATCGGCTCCGGCCCGTTTAAGGGTCTCTTTAAGATTCTCCTTATCCGGTGCTGACATGATCAGCCCGATGGCTTTATACCCGTGTGTCGATTTTTTAGCGGCAACCATGTCGTCCGGCATATCGCCGATATAAACATATTCAGCAACCGGGTTACTGATGTTTGCTGCAATAGCATCAAGCATAAAAGGATGGGGTTTGCTCAGGGAAACTTTTTTCGCTTCGGTTTTCAATATGCGCGCTTCTTCCTCGAGACAGTCCTCCAGTGCCATCACACTAGTGAAATATTGTTTGATACCAAAATGACCCAGCGGGTAATCTGCCTCGGCCCTGGGTCTGCCGGTGGCGATTGCCAGCACGTGCTTTGCGGCTAGTTCGTCAAGCAGGCGTTTATCAATCAGCATCTTTTCGCTGTGGATCAGGCCCTCGTCAATGTAAAATTTAGGAGTATGGCCGTAGGTAGCTTCAAACAGTTCCTGGCCTAAGTACACTTCCTGAAAAATTTGTTTGATGATGTTTCCGCTGCCCACATCCCCCGTGTATAAGCCGTAAATAAAAGCATTTTTGGCATTACCGATTTTTTGCAGTAAAGCTGTCAATGGTTTCGGAGTTGATTTCAAAAAATCTCCCAGGACACCCACATCACACTGTTTGATGGTTTCCTGATAGCGCGCCCAGGGGTCTTTGCTCTCATAAACCGGTGGTTTTTCAATCTGGTTAAACAGCAGGTTGATGACCAGGCAGGATAAATCCCAATCGTTGTTCAGGCCGCCACTTTGCTTGACTGCAGCCAGGTCGGCCAGTGAAAATAGAGGTTGCGGCAGTTTTTCAGATGACGGGGCCATCTCAAAAAAAAGCCGGGCGGTTTGGCGAACCGTTTCGCGATATGAACCGGAGACATCGATCAGAACGCCATCCATATCAAAGACGATCAGTTTTTTATTTTTCATTAATTTACCAGCCTAATGCCTATTTTTATGCCTTACAATTAAGGTACAAAATGATTGTCACTCCCGCGCAGGCGGGAGTCCAGCTCAAAGCTGCCTGGATTCCCGCCTGCGCGGGAATGACCTATAGATAACAGGCTTCATTATTTTAATAATATTTTAGAATATATTTTTGGGCCACAACGCTATTTTACGTTTTTTGGATGATATTCATTAACTCCGGAATTGAGGATATAAAATAAAAATTTCGGTCTGAGAAGTATTTTTTCTTTTTGCCGCTGCGGTCTATCAGCACCGGCAACGCGCTCCAATCCAAAAGAGGAAAATCAGTGTAGCCGTCTCCGACCACCATAGTATCAACCGGTGACAAATTTAATTTCTGCATCATGTGCAGCTTATCCCTTGGATCCGGCAATCGAAGTTCCATTCCGTTAATGTGGTCTTCATCAAACTGAAAACGGTTGCCTTCGACAAGGCTAAAACAGTTCAAAATCCCTGCAAATCTGAGAACCCGCTCGCTTAAATCAGCCGTCCCGCAACTTAATACCATCATATCATGCCCATCTTCTTTTAATTTCCGGAAGACGGTGCGGTCCATCTTTGGTATTTTTACAGCCAGGTCCCGGCAGACGTCATCAAGTTCAGCCGATGACGTGCCTTTTAATAGCCGGATGTAAGATGTCTTAAAGGTCCTGCGCAGGTGCTCGCGTTGATCGGCATAAATGATCCCTTTTGCATAAACTTTCTTCAACCAGCCGAAAGGCTTCTGCTTTCGATGCATCGCGTGAATGAGGAGTGACTGCTCGCTATCATAGGGCTCGTGCGGTAGAATGGTGCCGTCAAAATCCCATACGATGGTCAATTTTTTCATTTTACCCGATCAATATTTCTATAAAAATAGAAGGCCTTGATCTATTTATCAAATCTTAATATATCAATTGACTTTTTACCGAAAACTTGGTTTTTTGGAGTGTACATTCAAGCAAGCAAAAGGCCCTTTCTAAATAGCTGACAAAGCCAAATAATACAACTTTTTCATAATTTAAAAGTTGCTGGCTTGTATCTTATACGCTCTTCAAACGATCGTTGAATTGCTGTTCTAATGCGGGGATGCATCGGTAATTCTGTCTTCATCTGCTTCTGATTTATTACGCTTTCATTTTTTTGTGGAAAAAGATTAGGATTTAATCAAATCTCAATCAATTGAAAGGAGGATTATTATGACTAAAAGGACCATTCTTGTTTTAGGCATGATTTCTGCTTTAGTACTGGTATTTACCGGCGGCCTGTACGCAGCAGAAACTTTATCTTTGCTGACCTGGAAAGGGTATGCACCCAAAAATCTAGTAGAGAAATTTCAAAAGGAAACCGGCATCACCGTCAAGGTGACCTATTCCAACAACGAGGAAATGATTGCCAAGTTGCGTGCCACCCGCGGCGCCGGTTTTGATCTGGCCCAACCCAGCCAGGACCGCATCGCCTCGGTTCAGGAAAAATATCAAATTTATCAGCCGATTGATCTGTCCAAGGTCAATACGGCTCAGATTATTCCTTCCATGCTCAAGGCCGTACAGCTCAACACCATGGTCGATGTTAAATCATACGCTGTACCGTTTTGCTGGGGCACATCCGGTTTAGTTGTGAACCGCAAATTTGCGCCGGATGCTCAAGATTATTCGGATCTGCTCAACGAAAAGTACAAAGGCAGGGTCAGTTATCGCCTCAAAAGGCCGACGCTGATTGCATTGGCATTTGCGATGGGCGATGACCCCTTTGCGAAATACAGTGACGTCAACGCCTATCAGGCACTGATGGAAAAAGTCGGTCAGGCCTTAATCGATGCCAAACCGATTGTTAAAAATTATTGGACCAATGGAGATGCCCTGCTGCAATCCATGCGCTCTGAAGAAGTGCACCTGGCAATGGCCTGGGATAACGGCGGCTGGAAACTGCATGTGGAAAATTCCGATATCGACTTTTTGGCACCCAAAAGCGGCGCACTGGGGTGGATCGATACCTTTGCCATACCGGCCAAGGCCAAAAATGTGGATGCGGCCTATAAATGGATCAACTTCATGCTCAAGCCCGAAAATGCCGCCCAGTTTACGAATATGGAAAAATACGGGACGGCTTCGCGAGGGTCTATACTGCTGACGAATGTGGACATCCGAGGGAATTTTGAACGCTGTTTTCCGCCGGAAGCAATTGATAATATCAAGTGGTATCCACCCGTGCCGGCAAAGCTTGAGGAAATCGAAGGCAAAATTTTGGACAAGGTTAAAGCCGCCAAATAAAATCTGAATCTTGCATGAAAATTAATGAGAGCTTGTCATTCTTTTTACTGACTACCGGTTAAACAGCTTAGAAGTAGACTATGATACCGCCCAGTTATTAAGGCTGAAAATCATTTTATCTCATTAATTTTCACCCGATGGGCGAGCCGGAGGCTTCCATCTGCTGCGTTATTAAGGCCGAGGCATCCCGCTTTTAGCGGGATAGCCACGG
>JASFEV010000147.1:0-11302 GCA_050124655.1 Desulfobacterales bacterium | reverse complement strand
CATTATCGACATGATGCGCGCGGTTGGCATGCCCAACGGCCTCAGCGCCGTGGGGTATGGCTCCGATGATGTCGATAAACTGGTGGAAGGCACCTTGCCCCAGCACCGGGTGACGAAACTGTCGCCCCGGCCGGTGAGCGCGGAGGATTTGAAGCAGTTGTTCTTAGATTCACTCACCCTATGGTAGATCACGTCCAAAAGCAAGGCGTGAGCCGACGCAAAAGCGCAGTCCGCCACACTTTCTGGCGGATGTGCATTTTGGGCTGGGGGGCCCCAGCTCCTGCGCACAACGCAGCTATTGGGCGTTAGATGCATTTTTGAAATAGGTTGTAATATCAGCCTACAGGCTGGCATTCAGCTGGATGAGGTAATACTTGCCGTCTTCGGTTTTGGCGACGATGTTTTCCATAACCAGACGCTCAAGGGCCTGGGGATGATGCTGCCTGAGACCCATTCTTAAAATGTTTCTTTCGGCATAGGGCAGCGCCACGGCCGAATGGGCACTGTATGCCCCTTTTTGCTTGAGATCATCAATAATGAAGGTAAAGGCACGTTTAAATCGCCAGGCGTGATACCTGCGCGTCAGGGTGATCACCAGAATGAGGGCACCGATACCTAAAATGAGTTCCGCTGTTTCAGACATTTTAACTTGAATACGGTTAACGTTATTATTATCTTATCAGGCATATTAAACCGGAGTATCCCAGATAACCACGTTATCTTATTATCCCAATAAACTCTCAAAATAAAGGTAAAGGTGCACAACCGCAACCGCCTGCCCAAAAGCGATTGCTGACAATGCCACGGAGGACAGGAAATGATACCCGAAATCAACAAAATTCTTTACACTACCGACCTCTCACCATACGCCCGTCATGCCTTCAGCTACGCCGCCAGCCTGGCCAACCGCTATGATGCCGGCATCACCATTCTGCACGTTTTAGAAGACATATCTCCCACCGCCGACAGCCTAGTGGTCAACATCATCGGCGAAAAAAAGTGGGCGGAACTCAGGGGCCGCAATGAGAAAGAAGTTCTGGATACCCTCAAATCCAGGCTGACGCAATTCTGTGAAGATGTGCAGGCAGAGCTGCCGTCCTGTCCGTTTATCACGGATAAAATTCAGGTCAAAATCGGCAACCCCGTCGAGGAAATTTTACAGGAAGTCGACAATAACGATTATGACATGGTCATTATGGGTGCCCACGGCCATGGCGTGCTGTCCGATGCATTAATGGGAAGCGTCTCGCGGCGGGTTGTGCGGCGCTGCAAAAAACCGGTGCTGGTCATCCGACTTCCAGAGGAAACTAAATAAAAAGAAATAACGCCTTAAAACCACGAAAACACGAAAGAGCGAAAGCACGAAATTTTTATTATTTTTCGTGTTTTCTTATTTTCGTGCTTTCGTGGTATTTTTTTACTGGCCTTATCAATCTTTGGATTTGCGTTTGATCTCCAGAGCCTTTAGATCCTTGCGCATGATTTTCCCGGTGGCGGTCATCGGTAACTCATCGACAAATTCGATTTCCCGTGGGTACTCATGCGCGGCCAATCGAACCTTGACAAATTCTTTGATATCCGTCGCGACATCATCACTGGCCGCCACATCGGCCTTGAGGACGATGAAGGCTTTGACAATTTCGGTGCGCACCTCATCCGGGCTGCCGACAACCGCCACCATGCCCACAGCCGGGTGCTTCATGAGGCAGTCTTCGATTTCGGCCGGCCCGATGCGATAACCGGCGCTGGTAATCACATCATCCTTGCGACCCACAAACCAAAAATATCCCGCTTCGTCCTGTTTGGCCAGATCGCCCGTCAGGCACCAATCTCCGATATACTTATCTGCGGTAGCTTCAGGGTTTTTCCAGTATTCCAGGAACATGACAGGATCGGGTCGCTGAACGGCCACTTCACCGACCGTGCCGGCCGGCACCGCTCGACCGTCAGCATCGACCACCGCCAGGCGGTGACCCGGCACGGCCCTGCCCATCGAGCCAGGCAGATTCTGCATAATGACGGCGCAGTTGCCCACCACCAGGTTCGCTTCGGTTTGGCCGTAAAATTCGTTGATTGTCAGATCGAATGCCTCCCGGCCCCAATCCAGAAGTTCCTCGCCCAGGGTTTCGCCCCCGCTGCCGATGCTCCGCATCTTATAGGAGTACCGGCTGCGCGGATTTTTGACCTGGCGCATTAGTTTCAGCGCGGTCGGGGGCATGAAGGCATTGCGAATATTGTATTTGGCGATCAGATGAAAGGCTTCTTCCGGATCAAACTTTTTGGCTCGGTGCGCCAGGACAGGCACACCATGGTGCCAGCTGGGAAAGAGCACATCGATCAGCCCGCCGATCCAGGCCCAATCCGCCGGTGTCCAGAAAAAATCATTTACCTGCGGAAAAAAATTATGGGGAAACTCCACTCCCGGCAGGTGCCCCAGCAGCACCCGGTGGGCGTGCAAAGCACCCTTGGGCGGGCCGGTGGTGCCTGAGGTGTAAATAATGAGGGCCGGATCATCGGCCCGGGTTTGAAGCGGATTGAATCCGTCAGATCCTTTTTCAACCAGTTCGTCGAAATCCAGCACCTGATCCGCTTTTGCACCTCGGGTGACGATCACAACTTTCAACAGCGGCAGGTTTGGCCATATCTGCATGATTTTGGGCAGGTTGGCAGCATCGGTGACGATCCCTTTAGCTTCACTGTTAGACAAGCGGTATTCGATGGCATCGGTGCCGAAAAGGGTGAACAACGGTATGGCGATGGCGCCGATCTTGTACACCGCAATATGGCTGATGGCCGTTTCGGGGCACTGGGGCAGAAGGATGCCGAAACGATCCCCCTGTTCGATCCCGCTGGCCTTAAGGCCGTTGGCCAGCCGGTTGGACAGTCGCTTCAGGTCCGCAAAGCTATACCTTTCAACCTGGCCGCTTTCATTTTCATAGACCAAGGCCAGGCGATCGGGTTGAGCGGCCCACTTGTCGCAGATATCCACCCCGATGTTGTAGTGCTCCGGAATTTTCCAGCGGAAGGACTTACAGACCTCATCATAGCTTTTACCCGCTTTCAACAAATCACCAACTCCTATTGGCAAGGGTAAAAGGGGGAAACATTATTAGATCTGAAACAAAAAGGCGGCCGCCGTGGGCTGCCCTAATTTACCTGAGAGACGCTTTACACGTAATTTTCAGCCAGTAGCCAGAAACAAGAAGCCAGAAGCAGCCCTTTACTTCACCAGCAAATTCGCCAGCCAGGTAATCGTCCCCGGCCATACCACAACAATGATCAAGCCCAGTTCCATCAACCGCCAGAAAGGAAACGCCCCCCAGTAAATATCGGATGTCTTCACCTCCGGCGGGGCGACGCCTTTCAAATAAAACAGCGCATAGCCAAAGGGCGGCGTTAAGAAAGAATCCTGCAGCATAACGGCCATGACGACCACAAACCAGACCTTGTCAAAGCCCAGTTCCTGAGCGATGGGCAAAAAGACCGGAAAGGTGATCATAATGATGCCGATCCAGTCGATGAACATCCCCAGAAAAAATAGGATGATCATCATGATGATAAACGTGCCCCATTTGCCGAAACCGATGCCGAGGATAAATTTCTGCACGACCTCACCCCCGCCGGAGCCTAAAAATACACTGGCAAAACAGGCGGCCCCCACCAGAATAATGATCACCATGGAGGTGGTCTTGGCTGTATTGATGACCGCCGTCTTGAGGCCTTCGAATGAGAATTTGCCGTAAGCCAGCGTCATGATAAAGGCGAACAAAGCGCCCACGCCGGCAGCTTCGGTGGGGGTGGCAATGCCGGTGAATATGGAGCCCAGAACACCCAGAATCAGAATCATGGGCGGTACCATGGATTTCAAGACCATCTTGGTCAACTGAAACCCGCTGACCGCCTGCCGTTCTTCTTTGGTCAGCGGCGGCCCATCCTTGGGTTTGAGTGCACATCGAATCAGAATATAGCCGATATACAGGCCCGAAAGAATCAATCCGGGGATAATTGCACCGGCAAAAAGTTTGCCCACAGAGGTGGCGGCCTGGTCCGCCATGACCACCAGCATGATACTGGGAGGGATTAAAATCCCCAGGGTTCCCCCGGCGCAAACCGCGCCGGATGCCAGCCGTTTATTGTAATTGTATTTCAGCATGATCGGCATGCTCAAAAGACCCATGGTGACAACCGAAGCGCCGATAATACCCGTGCAGGCCCCGAACAGGGTGGATACCACCACTACCGCGACGGCAATTCCGCCGCGGACCGGGCCAAACAGGTAGCGCATGGTATCGAAAAGATCTTCGGCCACACCGGATTGATCCAGCATCTGCGCCATAAAGATAAACAGCGGGATACACACCAGAATATAATTATCCATGATGCCCCAGGTGCGGTTTAAAAACATGTAAAAACTGGCGGATCCCCAACCGAAATAACCGAAGATCACGGCCAACCCCCCCAAAACAAAAGCCAGCGGGTGACCCAAAAAGAGGCCGATCATAAGCCCCACAAACATACCGATGGTGACATATTCCGGACTCATATTTCCTTTCCCTTGACGACGAGCATAATGCCGCGGATAAAATTGGCCAGCCCCTGAATCAATATCAGGCCAAAGGTGACCGGAATGACGGTTTTAATCAAAGGCACAATCCGCAGAGCCGCCGATTCGCTGGTCTCACCGATCGACCAGGATGTCTGGGCAAACACAATCCCCTGATAGAAAACAATCGTGCAAAAGGGAAAAAAGAATACCAGATAGGTAAAAATATCCAAAATACCCCTAGTACGCGGAGAAAAGCGCCCGTAAATGATGTCAATGCTGACATGCGACTTGTAGAGCAGCGTATAGGCGGCAACCAGCATAAAGTGGGGGCCATAAATAAAGTTGGTCACTTCAGTGGCCCAAATATGTGGCGCATCGAAGAATCTGCGAGATATGACCTCATAAAGCACCACGACCGTCAGCGGAATAATCAACCAAACAAAAATCCGGCCGGTCCATTCACTGACGCTCTCCAAGATGTGTAAAAGCGTTTTCATCAGTATTTAGGTCCCTTTAGGAGGGTAGCACTGGCGCTATCTTAGGCGCATTATTTCAAACACCGGCCATTTGGTCGAGCCATAAAAAAACCAAAAGTGAAGCCTCCCCGCGGCAAGCCGAGGGGCATTCTGGCGAAGGAGAGTAAAAGGCCCCTGAAAGGCGCTCCAGAGGCCTTGTTGGCAGTTTACTTGACACCCATTTTGTCCAGCTCCGCAAGGACCCTATCCACGTAGGTTGGATGGAAGCCGAAACCGAATTTTCCGGTCATCTCACGCCAGTCTTTATATTCATTGAGATACAGCATTTGTGATTTCAGGATCTTGGCAAAAAGACCGCCTCTTTCCTTGGCCGCCATGATGATGTAATCGCCGGCCAACTCATCGAGCTTTTGCAGGCTGGCATCATCGAGCTGAACGACTTCGGTACCCTTTTCTTTAAATTTCTCGATGGCTCTGCCGGAGTCGGCCTCGTAAAATGTAATCGCTTCCATGGCGGCGGCCTTGGCGGCAGTGCGCAGAATAGCCTGGTATTGTTTGGGCAACTTGTTATAGGAGTTGAGATTGACCGCCATCCCGATCTGAGAGGCCGGTTGAAACCAGCAAGGAACACTCCAGTACTTGGTGATCTCAGCAAAGCCCATCTCCCAATCGATACCGGGCGCGCTGAACTCGGCCCCATCCAGCGTGCCTCTTTCCACCGCCAGATAGATCTCACCGCCGGCCATCTTGACCGGTGACCCCCCCAGCTTTTCCAGAATATGGATGGTGGCCCGGGCCGGCGTTCTCAGCTTTTTACCTTTGTAATCCGCCAGGCTTTTAATGGGGCCGGTCTTCTCAGTGGTTCGGAAGCCAGACTCCGATGTGGTGGCGCCCAGATTGAAATAGCGCATGCCAAATTTTCCGTAAGCCTCATTGTAGAGCTCCTCACCCCCGAACTGATAATACCAGATCACGTAGTCCATGTTGGTAAAGCCATAAGGCATAGAACCCAGAAAATCAAAAGCCGGGTCCTTACTGACCCAGTAACTGGACCAGTCTCCGACCGCATCGACCACGCCTTTGCTGCAGGCATCAAAATACTCAAAAGCCTTCATCAGGGATCCGGATGGAAACCATTTAATATCAAAATTACCTTCGGTCATCTCATTGACGTACTTAATCATGTGTTTGTCGCCATGATAGAGATTGATGGTGGGCGTCCAGGTGCTGCCCATGCGCCATTTGACTTTCTCAGCCGCCAATGCTGTCGAGCCGAATGCGAACACCACGGCGAGTGTTGCAACAAAAAGGAAAAATGCTATTTTTTTCATTTTTTTCCTCCGTATATGTTGAGTTTATTCCTTAATCCTCCGACTTACTTCGCGATGACGTTTCTCACCTCCTTTCTGATGTAAATTAAGGTCTTATCAACAGCCAAACTCGACAAGGATTATCTACCACGCCAGCGAGAGCACCGCTATTCCAGTGACCTCGGCGTTCTAAGTAATCTCAATCCGCTCAATCATTGTCAAGTTAAATATTGATCGGCTGTTATCTTCTAAGTTGCATGCTTGTTTTGAATGCTATTCAGTGCATACCGTATTGGAGATGGGCACAAGCCGTAATCGGGATGGAATCAGTGTGGGCAAAGGGCCCCTTCACGGGTGATGATGACGACACTGATTTTTTTCATCCTATTTCTCCTTTCCGTTGAACTTTTTTGCTGTTAAAAGCGTCAAATATCAGTTCTGTAACGAATCATGTATTTTGCCGACGTTGATCACCTCCTCTTTTTTAATTATTTATAGGCAGACATTTCCATATTTTTTAAGCCGATCATGGGCGAGACACCCGGTTATGCTACTTAATTTTTTTCTGGGCATAGGTTTTGACCACCCCCCCGTCAAACAGGAGATCTCCTCCGATGAGATATTTAGCAAACCGTGAAAATCCGAAAACAAACAGATTGCCAACATCAATCGGGGCCATCATATCCTTAACGCGGGATTGTCCCAACATGACCTCTTGGACGACTTCTTCGGGTGTGATCCCGCGTTGTTCGGCCTGGGCCGGAATCTGATTTAGGGTTAGGGCCGTTTTGACGAAGCCGGTGCTGACGGTAAAAGAACGGATCTTTCCCTCGCCCTCGGCTGCGATCGACTGCGTCAAGGCGCGCAACCCAAATTTGGTAATATTGTAAACCGGCTTGTTGAGGGTGCTGATATGGGCATGGATGGAGGCCATATTGCCGATGGCACCGGTCCCATCCCTGCTTTTTCTGATGAGCGGCATCGTGAGTTTAGACAAATAAAACGGTGCCCGCAGCATCAATTTTTGCATGAAATCATATTTTTCCATCGGAAAATTTTCGATGGCATCAATGTGCTGGATGCCGGCAATATTGGCCACAAACTTTATGTTGCCGAGTTTGGCGGCTTCTGAAACCGCATGTTCGATATCCTCGTCTCGGCACAGATCGGTCTTGACAAAAATCATCTGGCCACCCATGTCGCGGGCCATTTTTTGGGTTTTAATGCCTTCTTCTTCGTTAATGTCCAGTCCAACCGTCATTAAATTGTTGGCCGCAGCGGCAATCGCTGTGGCACGCCCGATACCGGTTCCCGAACCTGTGACAAGGCAGACATTGTTGGTGTTAAAATGGTCATCATCAAGAATCAATATCTCTTTGCGCTTGATCATGGGTTCACGGATGTCCATTGGATTCCCCCCTGCAGAGAAGCTCAGATTCGATTTATGAGATTCGATTAAACGGTAGGCCTATTATAAAGCTGCAAATTTTGGACCAAATGAATAGGAGACCTTATGCGGCTGTGGATTCAATGCATCCGTATCTAACAGCAGTACGGAAGCCGTTTTATGAGCGACATTCATTTTTTTCTCGACAACGTCTTCTGATATCTGTATAGGCTAATATGTATCAATCAATATACATGTTTCCATATTGATACAAAAAAGGGGGAGATATGGAAACCAGCCCAAAAAAAAGTGACACTTCAGAAAAATTAATCCCTTTCCAATTAAAGGCGGATTCTGCAGCGCCCATCACGATTGAAGAGCAATTGGAAGCGTACAAACTGATTTTTGAAAGCATCTATAACGGCATCATGGTCACCGACGCCGAAGGGATTATCACGCATTTTAATGAACCTTACGGCCAGTTTCTGGGACTTGATCCTGCCGCCCAGATCGGCAAGCATTGTACCGAAGTCGTTGAAAACACCCGCATGCATATCGTGGCCAAAACCGGAAAGCCCGAGATCAATCAGACCCAGCGGATCAAAGGGCAAAATATGGTCGTGCAGCGCATCCCGATCAAAAGGGACGGCAAAGTTATAGCGGTTTTCGGACAGGTGATGTTCAAAGATGTCAAAGACGTCACTAAGCTGGCCAATCGGCTGTCCCTGCTGGAATCCAAGGTAAAACACTATGAAGAGGAACTGATCAACCTGCGTTCCACCCGCTACACGTTTGACAGCATCGTGGGCACCAGCCTGGTGATACGGGAACTCAAAAAGGAAGCGCTGAAAGCCTCAACCAACCAATTTCCGGTGCTGATCACCGGCGATAGCGGCACCGGCAAGGAGCTCTTTGCCCAGGCCATTCATCATGCCAGCCCGCGCAAACTTTACCCATTTGTGCGCATCAACTGCTCGGCCATACCCAAAGATTTGCTCGAATCCGAGTTGTTTGGATATGAAAAAGGCGCCTTTACCGGCGCTAAAACCGAAGGCAAACCCGGCAAATTTGAAATTGCCAACCAGGGCACGGTTTTTTTAGATGAAATCGGGGATCTGCCCCTGACAATGCAGCCCAAACTGTTACGCGTCGTGGAAGAAAAGGAGTTTGAACGCGTCGGCGGGACGAAAATTATTCGCTCGGATTTTCGTGTCATCGCCGCCACCAACCAAGACCTCCAAGACATGCTAACCGATGAACGCTTCCGCAAGGATTTATTTTATCGCCTTAATGTCATACCGTTGCACATCCCACCGCTGCGGGATCGTAGAAGTGATATCATCCCGCTGGCCCAGCACTTCTTAAAGCAAATGGCCAAGGAAGCCAATCTATCGGAAATATCGCTGGATAAAGATGCGTCCAAGGCATTAAAAAAATATGCCTGGCCTGGAAATGTCAGAGAATTGTTAAACGTGCTCGAAAGAGCCCTGTCTTCCATTGAAGGCAACAGCATTCATTTGTGCGACCTGCCTTTTTATATCAGCCGCGTGCAAAAGAAACGTCTAGAGCAGAATCAAACTGCGATCGATATCAAAGGGGTGCAGGCCCGGGCGGAGCGAGATGCCATTCGATATGCCCTCAAGGAAACCCACTATAATAAGGCCCGGGCAGCCAAACTGCTGGGAATTCATCGCACCCTTTTGTATAAGAAAATGAAAAAATACAATATTGCGCTCAAACCCGAATAGACGACCGAACACCTGTAGTCTAATTGATACATATCGTTTATTTTTTTCTTAAGGCTTGCTGGGCCTCTTGGCTACTTTCGTAAATGTGAGGGGCCACATCCCTTTTCTGGAGGGCGTCGCCGAGTTTCATCCGCAAAAACGTACTGGTTGTATAGCGGGTCACACCCGAATAATAGTGATCCACCAGATGTTTGACCATATCGGTGTACTCATCCACAATATCGGGCATGATCGTAAAATTATCATAGTTAACAATGGTATACACCCTTTTCCCTAATGGTTTAACGATCCGCTCCACCGCCTTCTTGACGGCCTCAACATCCTGTGCTGATTGAATCGCATAGCCTTCAAAATTGACAAAAAACAGGTTTTCGACTGGATCATACGTCAGGCGCTCTTCTAAGGTCAGGGTTAAGAGATCCGTTTTGAGATCCATGGGCTCAGGGCGGAAGATGCGCTCATCCATCAGCCGCGGTTGCCCTTTTACAATGGGTTTAAAATCCATCTGGGATAGAATATCTTTTTCCAGGTCTATTCCGGGGGCGATTTCAACCAGAGCCATGCCGCCAGTAGTTAACGCAAATACGCAGCGCTCGGTGATGTAGAGCACGGGTTGCTTTTTTTCGAGCGCATACCGGCCACTGAAGGTGACATGTTCCACCTGATCAATAAATTTGTTTACCTTGCCCTCCTCAACGATCTTAAGGGCGTCATTTTCAATGGTCACCTTTAGACCGGCTGCGGTGAAGGTTCCCAGAAAAATCACTTTTTTGGCATTCTGGCTGATATTGATAAATCCCCCGGCACCCGCCAGTTTGGGACCAAATTTGCTGACATTTAGATTCCCGGCCTTGTCGGCCTGGGCCAGGCCCAGAAAGGCCATATCCAGCCCACCGCCGTCATAAAAATCAAATTGATTCGGCTGATCAATAACCGCTTCGGTATTGGTGGCGGCGCCAAAATTCAGCCCGCCGGCTGGAATCCCGCCAATCACGCCCGGCTCGGCAGTCAGCGTAATGTAGTCCAAGATTTTTTCTTCATTGGCAATAGTGGCGACGCCCTCGGGCATGCCGATACCCAGATTAACCACGCTATTGGCCTTCAATTCAAAGGCTGCCCTTCTGGCGATGATTTTGCGAGGGCTCATTTCCATGGGTTCGATCGATTGCATCGGAATTTTATGTTCGCTGCTAAACGACGGGTTGTATACTTCCGCAAATGTCTGCCAGTGGTTTTCGGGCCTCGAGACCACCACGCAATCGACCATGATACCGGGAATCTTGACCTGTCTGGCATTCAGGGTTCCCCGGTCCGCGATGCGTTCCACCTGCACAATCACAAACCCGTTGGAATTTTTAGCGGCCGTGGCAATGGCCAGCGACTCTAAAGTCAAAGCCTCTTTTTCCATGGTAATGTTGCCGTCGGTATCGCCAGTGGTGCCGCGCAGCAAGGCAACATTGATGGGTAGCGTTTTGTAGGCCAAATATTCACTTCCATCGAACTCGATGAGCTCCACGATTTCCTCGGTGGTCATCTCATTGATTTTGCCGCCGCCGTTGCGCGGATCGACAAAGGTACCTAAACCGACGGTTGTAATCGTACGAGGCTTATGGGCGGCAATATCACGGTACATGTGTGAAATGACGCCCTGGGGAAGGTTATAGGCCACAATTTTATTATCAATTGCCAGTTTCTGGAGCTTGGGCACCAGACCCCAGTGGCCGCCGATCACCCGTTTGACAAGGCCTGCATGGCCGAGGTGATTCAAGCCCCTTTCAGCGCCGTCACCCTGACCAGCGGCATATAGCAAGGTCAGGTCTTTAGGCTTTCCTTGG
>JASFEV010000146.1:0-11398 GCA_050124655.1 Desulfobacterales bacterium | reverse complement strand
TTGCCGACACCCTCTCGGTGGGCGATATTGAAGATACGATTGCCAGACTGGATCGACATATCAAGCAAACCTACCCCAAGATCAAGCGCGTCTTTGTCGAAGCCGAAGCCCGGCACGCATCGCTTACGGCCACTTGATTTAATTAGCCACAGACACACACAGACCCACACTAACCTTTTCCTCGGGCGACTTTGCCCGAGGAAAAACGCTATGCCCTGCGGGCAACATTACCAATCATCTTTTTGAGCATTTTCAGGAAATTGAATTTATCCAACTCATAAAGATAGTTGAGCAATTATTTATTTGAATCGCGAAGCGATTGACTATTTTTGTCCGGCCAATGTCGGCCGGACAAAAGTTTGTGTGTGTCTGTGTGTGTCTGTGGCTAATTTAGTAGTTTTTGCGCTCGCGTTCCATATCCCTTTGTTCATCGCGGCGCCTGATGGCTTCACGCTTATCGTATTGGCGCTTTCCTTTGGCCAATGCCAACAGAATTTTGGCTTTGCCGCCCTTGAAATACAGCCGCAGTGGTACCAGGGTGTGGCCTTTTTCATTGACCTTACCATACAGCCGCTTGATTTCGTATTTGTGCAAAAGCAATTTTCGTGGTCTTAAAGGATCATGGTTGTCATAATAGGCAAACGGGTAGGGGGCGATGTGCAGCTGGTAGACAAATACCTCACCGTTTTTGATGCGGGCGTAAGAATCTTTTAAATTTGCCCGGCCCTGCCGCAAGGATTTCACCTCGGTGCCCTTGAGCTCCAGGCCGGCTTCATATTCGTCGACAATGAAATAATCCCGGCGGGCTTTGCGATTCTCGGCAATGATTTTTATATGCGTATTATTCAAATGTTATTTCCTTATTTAGCCACTGGCTTCTCGCTGCTCGCTTCTGGCGAAGAGCCTCTGCCCAATTGATCGAGAGTCAGCTGCCAACGGCCAGAGACCAGCAGCAAGAGGCCTTAAGGCTGAAGCCATTACCCTGATCCCCAGAACCTAGAACCTCTGAACGCTGAACCCGGCTTGCCGCGCCGAAGCTTTTCAAGCGAAGGCGGGAACCCCTGCTACTCTGAATAAACCTGCTCTGAAAGAATACTGCCATATGTGGCCTTGATGAGCTCAAAGGTGCTTTTGGCGGTTGTCTGTGCGAGCACCTCTTTTAAAAACGAACGGGTTTCAGTGACATTCAGGGCGCGGATAACGCGCTTGATATCCGGGATGGTTTGTGGATTCATGCTGAGCTCATCCATCCCAATGCCCAATAAGAGTGGGATGTGATGGGGCGTGCCGGCCATTTCACCGCACATAAAAATCTTTATCGCTTTTTCCCGGGCCACATCAGCGACATGTTTGAGCATCCGTATAATGGCCGGATCAAGGGGTTGGAAAAGGTGAGCGACCTCCTCGTTGCCGCGATCGATTGCCAGGGTGTACTGAATAAGATCGTTGGTTCCGATACTGAAAAAATCAACGTTTTCTGCAATTACATCTGCCATGATCACTGCCGAGGGCACTTCGATCATGGCGCCGATTTCAATGTCACGGTTGTACGACAGACCATCTTTCTCCAGCGATTCGGCCGCTTCGTCCAACATCCGGGTCGCTTCGCGCAGCTCAAAACAGGTGGATATCATCGGAAACAAGATGCGCACGTTGCCGCAAGCCGCGGCCCTGAGTATGGCGCGCAGCTGATCCTTAAATACCTGCGGTTTCTTCAGACAATAGCGGATGGCACGTAGACCCAAGGCCGGATTGGTTTCCTCAGAGTTGAATTGATTCATTAAGGCTTTATCGCCATTGATATCCAATGTCCGGATGGTGACCGGTTTGGGGTTCATTACCTCTACGACATCTTTGTATTTATCAAATAGTTCCTCTTCACTGGGAAAATCGGTGCGATTGAAGTATTGAAACTCGGTGCGGTAAAGGCCGATGCCGTCACCGCCGTAATTGATTAAGGCGAATACTTCCTCAGGTAACTCGATGTTGCCCATCACGGCCAATCGGACACCATCGGTTGACTCAGCCGGTGCCTTACTCTCACGGGTGATAACGGCCTTGTATTCTTCATAATCGATTTTTCGTTCTTCATACTTAACCAGTGTGTCTTCGGTCGGATGGATGATGACGATACCGCTAATGCCATCGACTATGATCAGGTCATCGCTGCGGATCGATGAAGTGGCATTTTTCAGGCCAACAACAGCCGGTATTTCCAAACTGCGTGCAATGATACCCGTATGCGCTGCCTTACCGCCGCGGTCGGTAATAAAGCCCATCACTCGTTCCAGGTTGATCTGACTGGTTTCAGCCGGTGTCAGGTCATGGGCAATCAAGATGACACGTTTGTCAATGGCTGCGATATTGACCTTATCGGCCCCCGTCAGGTTTTGCATAATGCTGTCTGCGACCTGAACCACATCTGTGGAACGTTCCTTCAGATAGGGATCGGTCATGTTTTGGAAAACTTCTATTAAATTCGATACGACTGTTTTAAGGGCCCATTCGGCATTGACGCCTTCCCGTTTAACGATATCGATCGTACGGCCATATAACATTTTATCCTTAAGCAAGGCCATATGGGTTTCGAGGATATGGGCGTGCTGTAATTCTTCGGGGCTTTTTTCGACGATTTTACGCAGTTCATCCCTTGATTTTTTTACCGCCGCCTTAAACCTTTTGATCTCATTTGGCAGGTCTTTGGCCTGAATCTGGTATTTTTCAATGACTTCGACGCCTTCGCTGTCTACCAGGTAGGCTTTTCCAATGCAGATCCCCGGTGAGGCATTGATTCCTTTTATGATGATTTCTTTTGTATCTGTTTCCATTGGGCCTGTTTATTCCCCGAATCCGCTTTCAATCAATTTCGTGATGTTTTCCAATATGTGAAGATCGACTTTGTTTTCAATACAAATTTCAATCCGTGTGCCCTTTTCACAGGCCAATGTAAGGATATCCACTATGCTGGATGCATCGGCCTTCTGGTCGTCTCGTGTTATCCAGACCGAAGACGTCGACTGATTGGCGAGCTCGGCTATTTTGGCAGCCGAACGCGCGTGCAAACCAAGCTCATTTATGATTGTGACATTCCGACGCAGGGCTGATTTTCGATTTGACATAAAAAAAATAATATAAGAATTTTAGCAAATTATCAAAATATCAATATATGTCAATTTGAAAACATTGACAAGACAGGAATTGGCTGTTAAGGTTTGGCTGATATCGACAACCATTTGAAATTAATATAAAATAATTGCAAATCACCTTTAAAATCCGGAGGATTAAAACATGTCTGAAAAAGTGTTGATTTTCGGTAAGGATGCCTGACCCTACACCAGGGCAGCTCGTGAAGCTTATGCCAAGGGCGAGAAGAAAGTAGAATATGTCAATGTCATCAAAGATCGCGATCAACTCGACACAATGCTCAAGCATTCAAAAGGAGCGCGTAAAGTTCCGGTAATTGTTGAAGGTGGCAAGGTTACCATCGGATTTGATGGGGGGACGTGAGGGATTTAATTTGTTCAGCTGGAAGCTGAACAAATTCGTTATTTGTTATTGGTTATTGGCCGTTAATTAATGGAGCGCGCACGGGGGCGACCCACTAAGGGTTTAGCCGCCCGTCATTTGTGTAATAGAAACATTTTGAAAACAGCCTCGAAAATAATGGATCACCAAACTCTTGCAATCCTTATCAAGCGAGACGCCAGTCGCCAGCAGTCAGCAGCAATTGGTTGGCAGCTGAAAAAGAATACTGGCAAACCACCATGAACCTAAAACCGTGCGACAAACACCATGTTAGAGGCTAAGACGAAGAAAGCACCGAATGACGAAGCAGCGGCCGGATTGACGCAGCTGGAGCAGGAAATCCAGGCCCTGAGAGAGGTTGAAGCGGCGCTTCACCGCCAGAATGAATATCTGACGGCATTGCATGAAACCTCATTGGGGCTGATTGACCGCCTGGATAAAGAGGAGCTGCTCGAAGCGATTTTAGAGCGTGCCGCGCGGCTCAGTGGGACTGAGCATGGCTATATTTATTTGCTCGAGCCCGGTGATGAGCAAATGCAGATTCAGGTGGGCATGGGATTTTTTAAATCCCAACTGGGTTTGCGGGTCAAACGGGGTGAGGGCATGGGCGGGAAGGTCTGGCAGAGTGAAAAACCCCTGCTGGTCGATGACTATCAAACCTGGGAAGGACGCCTAACCGACAGATCTTTGGACAAACTGCATTCGGTGGTCGGTATACCGCTTAAATACGGCAGCCGGGTCCATGGCGTTATCGGCCTGGCAAGCGTCGAGGCAAATAAGAGATTCCATGCCGAAGATATCGCCATCCTGGGTCGCTTTGCCGAACTGGCGCTGGTGGCGTTGGATAAAGCGCGACTATACGCCGACGTTCGACGTGAGCTGGCCGAGCGCAAACGAACGGAGGTCACCCTGCGCGAAAGCGAAGAGCGCTATCGAATCCTGTTGGAATCTTCGCCGGATCCCATCGTGGTCTACAGCATGAGCGGCCGGGCCACTTACGTGAATCCGGCCTTTGAACAAACATTTGGTTTTTCGAGTGAGGCGGTCTTCGGCAAGACCATCGATTTTGTGCCCGAGGAAAGCTGGCCGGAAACACGGAACGCCATCGAAAATATGCTCAAGGGCAAAAAAATCCAACTGTTTGAAACTCAGCGTCTCACCAAAGACGGACGGGTGCTGGATGTTCAGATCAGCTCGACGCTCTACCGGGATCAAGCGGGCAAGCCGGTGGGAAATATCGTTATCCTGCGGGATATCAGTGCCCAAAAAAAGGCCGAAAAGGTCTTACAGAAGTATCACGGTCAGCTGGAGGAGCTGGTGGCCGAACGAACCGCAGAGCTGGCCAAGACCAACCGGCAGCTGGAGCAGGAAATTGAAGAGCGCAAAAGAGCCGAGGATGCCTTGCGCAAAAGAGAAGTGGAGCTGGAGGCCCAATCCCATCACCTCGAAGAAGTCAACACCGCCCTGAAAGTTCTCTTAAAACAGCGGGAAGATGACAAAAAGGAACTCGGTGAAAATGTGCTGTCAAATGTCAAGGAATTGATCAGCCCTTATCTTGATAGATTAAATAAAAGCCGCCTTAACACCGATCAAAAGACCCTGGTCAATATCATGGAATCCAATCTGGAAAACATCATTTCACCGTTTATCAGCAAGCTATCCTCGAAATATTTTAATTTCACCCCCATGGAAATCAAAGTCGCCAACCTGGTTAAAGAGGGCAAAACCAACAAAGAGATCGCCGAGCTACTGTGCTTGTCCAAAAATACCATATTATTTCACCGACATAACATACGCGGCAAACTGCAGTTGAAGAACAAAAAAATCAATTTGCGATCCCACCTGTTGTCCTATGATAAATAGTGGTTATTACCCGCTATTTTACCCCTATTTTATCAACTTGACATTCTCCCCTTATTCGGTATCTTTAGCATCGTTGGCATTCATTTCAATATCTTATATCACCATCCCATATTGTTGCTAAACCCGTACAGACTGTTGAGCGCTATTATTCTCTTGACTAAAGCGCAGATACATTATAGCTAAATCATTTTAAAAATAAAACATTTAAGCAAATGAATTTGATTCATTTAACTTAAGTAATTAGGGTTAGGAAAAGACAGTTCCGCAAACTTGAAAAGGCGGGGGTTGATGGCGACGTTAAAGGTAGAGGATGTTACGCTTACGTTTGGCGGGCTGAACGCTTTATTCGAAGTCAGTCTGGATGTCCAGCCGGGGCTGATAACCTCCATCATCGGTCCCAACGGCGCCGGTAAAACCAGTTTGTTGAATTGCATTTCCGGTTTTTACCATCCAACATCGGGCGACGTATACTACGGAGATCATAAACTCAACCGAGCCTCACCGCACCAGGTTTCCATTATGGGAATCGCGCGCGCTTTCCAGAATATCGAACTGTTCAGCGGCATGACGGTTTTAGACAACCTGATGCTGGCCCGCCACAAAGACCTACGCTACAGCCTCTGGAATGCGGTTGTCTATTTCGGCAAAGCCTCCCGGGAAGAGTCGCTAAACCGGCAGTACGTGGAAGAAGTCATTGATTTCATGGAGCTGGAGGCTTATCGCAATCGCACGGTGGGCAGCTTGAGTTACGGGATCCAAAAACGGGTCGAGGTGGCCCGCGCCCTCACCTTGGCACCCGAGCTGCTTTTGCTCGATGAGCCCATGGCGGGCATGAACATCGAAGAAAAAGAAGACATGGTACGGTTCATCATCGATATCCAGAAAGAGCGGGATGCCACCGTCGTCCTGGTGGAGCACGACCTGGGGGTGGTCATGGATATATCGGACTACATCTATGTCCTTGATTTCGGTGAGGTGATTGGCGCCGGAACCCCTGAAGAAATCGTTAAGATTCCCAAGGTTATTGAAGCTTACATCGGAGAAGAATAACCCGGATGCAAGACACAAAAGAACTTCTTAAATTTACTATTCCGCAGTTGCTCCGCTGGCGGGTCCAAAAGACCGGTGACAAGGTCGCCTTGCGGGAGAAAGATTTCGGATACTGGAACAACTACACCTGGAACGATTTTTACGACCGCGTGGGTAAAGTCGCCCTGGGGCTTGATAAGCTGGGCATCAAAAAGGGCGACAAGCTGGCATTGATCGGCGATAACATTCCCGAGTTGATTTTTATGGCCATCGGCGCTCAGTCCATCGGTGCGGTTTCAGCCGGTATCTATCAAACCAGTCTCCCCGATGAAATTGCCGAACTCATCAATTACATGGACGTTACGGCCGTGTTCTGCGACGACCAGGAGCAGGTGGACAAGCTGGTGGAAGTCCGGGACCGAATTCCCCAGGTTCGCAAGGTGATCTATGAAGATCCGCGCGGCATGCGGGATTACCGATCTGACGACTGGTTTATTGATATTAAAGATCTGTATGAAATCGGCGCCGCTGCTTATGCTGAGGATCCGCAAAAATACGACACCTTTATCGATCAGGGTAAACCCGACGATGTGTGCCACTTCTGTTTGACCTCCGGCACCACCGGGCTGTCCAAAGCGTCGATGATGACCCATAAAAACTACATCAACATGGGCATCCAGATCACCAAAGTCGACTACCTTGCCGATACCGACGAATACCTTTCCTTTCTGCCCTTTGCCTGGATCGGCGAGCAGATGAACTCCTTCGGGGTGGCCATGGCCACCGGCATTACCATCAACTTCCCGGAATCGGTCGAAACCAGCATGGAGGATCTCAAGGAGATCGGGCCGCATTTCATGTTCGGCGCCCCTCGAATCTATGAAACCATCCGCTCTCAAATCTGGCTCAAAATCGATGAATCCTACTGGCTCAACCGCTTTATGTACAACAAGTTCATCAAGATCGGCGAAAAGGCCGCTCGCTATCGCATGAGCGGCGAGCCCATGCCGGCATCGCTGCGGTTCATGGCCTGGCTGGGAAAGATTTTGGTGACGGATCCGCTGATCAACCAGATCGGACTGCGCAGGCTGCGGCGGGCCTACACCGGTGGTGCCGCCCTGGGGCCCGAGCTGTTTACCTTTTACCAGGCCATCGGCGTCAACCTGAAGCAAATTTACGGCCAGACCGAAATTACCGGCATCGCCTACATGCACCTGGACGGTGACGTGCGGCCCGACACGGTCGGCAAACCCTTGCCGGAAACCGATTGCAAAATCAGCGAAGATGGCGAGATTCTGTCGCGCTCGCCTTCGGTTTGTGTGGGCTATTACAAGCGCGACGAGCAAACCGAAGAATTGCTGGAGGGCGGCTGGTTGCACTCCGGTGACGCCGGTTACATCGACGAAAATGGCCACCTGGTGGTGATCGACCGGGTTTCCGACGTCATGCACAACAGCAGGGGCGAAATGTTCAGCCCCATGTTTCTGGAAAACAAGCTCAAATTCAGCCCCTATATCAAGGAGGCGGTCATTTTCGGCGATAAGCGCGATTTCGTGGCGGCGCTGATCAACATCGACCCCATCGTGGTGGGCAAATGGGCCGAAGACCGCGGGATATCTTTTACGACCTTCATGGATCTTTCCAATAAACCCGAGGTCGCCGAGCTGCTTAAAGAAGCGGTCACCGACGTCAACGCGCGGGCCGAACAGGAGCATTTTAAAATCAAACGCTTTGCGGTGCTCTACAAACTGCTGGACACAGATGACGGCGAACTGACCAAAACCGGCAAGATACGCCGAAAATTTGTCATGGAAAAATACAAAGACCTTTATGACGCCCTTTATGATGAAAGCGTCAGCAAAAAGAAAGTCGAGGCCTTTTTCCAGTATCAGGACGGGCAGTCCACGACCGTGGAGGCCGAAATGCAGTTTTATACCATGGAAGGGGTGGCATGAGTTATTTTTTCCAGCTGGTCATCAGTGGCATCGTGGTGGGCTCCATCTATGCCCTCTCGGCGCTGGGATTTGTGCTGATCTACAAGTCCAGCCGCGTGCTGAACATCGCCCACGGGCAGATCATCGCCACCGGGGCGTTCATCACCTATGCCCTGACGGTGTGGGTGGGGATCCACATTGCGATTTCGTTCATTTTAAGCATGATCATCACCTTTTTCCTGGCCATGAGTGTCGAGCGGGTATTTCTGCGACGCCTGATCGGCGAACCCATCATATCGGTGATCATGGTGACCATCGGGCTGATGTCGATTATCGACGGTATTATCTACATGACACCCTTCGGGTCGGAAAATTTCTCGTTTCCGGAATTTCTGCCCAAAACACCACTCATGTTCTGGGGTGTTTCCATCTCCTGGACCCAGTTGGTGGGGCTGATCATTACGTTTATCATGATCGGCGGCTTTACCTGGTTTTTTAAAGCATCAACCGTGGGCATCTCCATGCGGGCGGTTTCCGACGATCAGTTTGCGTCGATGTCCATCGGCATATCCGTGCCCAGGGTGTTCGGTCTGGCCTGGGCCACTGCCGGCTTGAGTGCTGCGGCCGCCGGGGGCATCATCGGCAATATCACGGGTTTGAATTTCGATGTCCTGCACTCGTTCGGCATCATTGTGTTTCCGGTGGTGATCGTGGGCGGGCTGGACTCCATATTCGGGGCGATTGTGGCGGGCATCATCATGGGGCTGATCCAGCAATTTGCGGCCGGCTACCTGGACGGCAACTGGGGGCTTTTCGGGACAGCCGATGTTCTGCCGTATATCATTCTGTTGATAATCCTTTTGATCAAACCGCATGGTCTTTTTGGGATACATGAAATTGAGCGGGTATAGTTTATGGCTGAAAATCGATGGTTAGCCACGGGCAACTTTTTTACCTCTTACAGGGCCGAGCAGCGCATCTTTCTCACGCACATCGACCGCCTGCTCTTTATCTGTTTTCTGGTGTTGCTGTTTGTCTGGCCCCTGATTTTTGAGGTCAGCAACAAATATATGCTGGTGATCGACAGTATTCTCATCTCCATCATTGCGGTGTACGGACTGAACCTGCTGACCGGCTTTACAGGCCTGATCTCCATCGGTCATGCGGCCTTCGTGGGGGTGGGGGCTTACACCCTGGCAGCTTTTGCCCGGATTCTGGGGTACGACCACGTGTTGTTAACCCATTACTGGCCGCTGATGATTCTGCTGGCCGGCGGTGTCGGCGCGGTCATTGGCGCCATCGTCGGGTTGCCCTCCCTGCGACTGAAACACCTTTACCTGGTGATCGCCACCCTGTCTTTTCAGATGATTTTTCAGTGGTGGATTAATTTCTCCCGATTTTTCAATCAAGGGCAAACCATTGCCATCGGCCGGGTGTTCTGGTTTACCGGCAAGGTGTCCCGCAGCGATCATTATTTTTTCTGGTATTATGTCACTCTGGTCTTCGTCGTGATTCTGGGATTTGCAGTTCGCAACCTGCTGCGCAGCAAGCACGGGCGCTGCCTGGTGGCGGTGCGGGACAATGACCGCGCCGCCGATGCCATGGGCATGCACCCCGGTTTTACCAAGGTATACGCCTTTGCCCTGGCGGGATTTTTCGCGGGTGTTGCCGGGGCCCTGCACGCCTATCTGTGGCGCGGTGTGGGCTTTGAGTCTTTTACACTGCACCACTCGATCACCTACCTGGCCATGGCCATCGTGGGCGGCCTGGGCACGCTGGTGGGCTCTTTTTTCGGGCCGGCGGCCATTTTGATGCTGGAACTGCAGGTCGAAAACCTGGCTGAATTTGTGGGCCACTATTTTACGGCCGTGGGGGATGTGGCCACGGCCTTTCGGCCGCTCACATTTGGTCTGGTGATCGTTCTGTTTCTGATGTTTGAGCCGCGCGGCATTGCCAACTGGTGGCGGATTGCGCGCACGTATTTCAAGCTTTGGCCCTTCCGTTTTTGACGGCTGAGTGCTGAAAGAACAATATCTGATTCTTTGACGTTCGCTAAGTTCGTTAAATGCTAATCAAACAAAAGGAGGAAGAAATGAAAAACAAACAAGTCACTTGCATGCTGGTTGTTCTGTCTTTTCTGCTGCTGATGGGATTTGCGGCTCAGGCGTTGGCCGGGGAAACCTATAAGATGGCCTGCTCGCTGGCCATTACCGGCCCGACATCCGACGTCGGCAGCCCTTATGCAAAGGGAGTCGAGGATTATTGCAAATATGTCAACGATGAAAAGTTGCTCGGCGAGGACAAGCTGGAGTGCTTCATCCGCGATGATGGGTACAAGACCGAGGTGACCAAACGCAACTTTGAAGAATTTTTGGATGAAGGTATCGTCTTTTACCTGAACTATTCCACCGGCAGCACCATGGCGATGCGAAGGGATTTCGACGAAGAAAAGATTCCGACCCTGCCCGCATCCTTTCATGCCGGCAACCTGGTCGATTCGACCTACGTCTTTTTGCCGATTTCTTCCTACTCCAGCCAGGCCGTGGGGCTGGCCGAATATGTGGCCGCCAATCACAAGGGCAGTGGCAAACCCAAGATCGCCTTGTTTCTGCATCCGTCGGCTTTTGGGCGCGCACCGCGCGACGATGTCAAAAAAGCCATTGCCGCTGGACTGGGCGTTGAGCTCGTTGAAATCGTGGAGCACGGCAAGGATCTGGACAACACGGCCATGCTCAACCGCTTTCAGAGCAAAGGCGTGCAGTACGTGATCAGCCAGACTGTTCAACCGCCGGTGGCCACCATGCTCAAAGGGGCCCAGGGCCTGGGCATGATCGCCAAGACATACGGCGAGGCCGGAAAAATTACCTTTCTGGGCGCCCATTATGCCGGTGGCCCGGACCTGATCGGGCTGGCCGGCTCGGCGGCTGAAAACTATTATTGGACCACGTCCTACAAATTGATGACGGCTCCGGGTCCGGGAACAAATGCTCAGCTGGCCCTGGCCAAGCGTTACGGCCGCGATCAGGGCACCGCCATGTCCCAGAATT
>JASFEV010000145.1:0-11408 GCA_050124655.1 Desulfobacterales bacterium | reverse complement strand
GTTTACATCTGTGACGAATGCGTGCAGCTATGCAGTGAAGTTCTTCAAGATCAGGGGATCAAAGATTCCAAAAAGCGATATAAGGAATTTAAGCCCAGGCAGATAAAGGAAAAACTGGACGCCTACGTCATCGAACAGGAATTCGCTAAAAAAATTCTTTCCGTTGCTGTCTACAATCATTACAAACGATGGCGCATCGGATCTGACAACAACGATGTGGCGCTTGATAAAAGCAATATTCTGTTAATCGGACCCACCGGCAGCGGCAAAACGCTGATGGCCCAAACCCTGGCCCGGTTTCTAGATGTGCCTTTCGCAATCGCAGATGCAACCCCGTTGACGCAGGCCGGCTATGTCGGCGAAGATGTTGAAAACATCATACTGAATTTGTTGCAAAACGCAGACTACGACGTTGAAAGGACGCGACGCGGTATTGTGTACATAGATGAAATTGACAAAATCGCCAGGAAAACAGGCGCCTCCTCAGACAGCCGGGATGTATCGGGCGAAGGAGTACAGCAGGCGCTTTTAAAGATTCTGGAAGGTACGGTTGCCAGCGTACCTCCTAAAGGTGGCCGCAGACATCCGCAACAGGACTTCATAAAGGTTGATACCACCCACATTTTGTTTATTTGCGGCGGCACATTCAGCGGACTGGAGAAAATTATTCAACGCCGCACGGGTTCCAAAGTTATCGGGTTTGGCGCCGATGTGGGTCACCATACAGGAGAAAATTCCGGCGACATCCTCCAGAAGGTTCAAACAGAAGACCTGCTGCAATACGGCTACATACCGGAGTTTTTGGGTCGCCTGCCGGTGATGGCACCGTTTCATGATTTAAACGAGGCGGCCCTGATTCGGATCTTGACGGAACCCAGAAACGCGTTACTCAAACAATATCAAAAACTCTTTGAGATGGAAGGGGTTAACTTAAGATTTACCGAAGACGCACTTAAAATGATTGCCGCCGAAGCCATCCGGCGTAAATCAGGGGCCAGAGGTCTGCGTGCCATCTTAGAAGCATGCCTGCTGGATGTCATGTTTGAACTACCTTCTATGATAGGTGTTCGAGAATATGTCATCAACGCGGATGCGGTTGCGGGACGGACGAAACCCATGGTGATTTATCAACCGGCTGCAAAAAGCGCCTGATCCAGCGTTTTAAACAGCATGCGGGCAGCGGGATTCCAGCTCCACCACAGGTTTTCCGCCCACTCGCTCAGTCCGTTGATGCGTTGCGGGAGGTTGGGAGACATATTTTGCGGCTCGAGCATGTTCATCTGTTGATCAAATTTGGATTTTCCGAAGCATAAGCCTCAATAAAAACATCTACCAGGCTTTTAATGCGCTCCTGAATGAGTGACAGGCGCCGCATTCCCACCGATTCGGTCTGCCAGGTAATTGAAAAAGCCTCGGCAACCGGATCCCGTTTCAAGGAAACCAGCTGGCGCAGATTGAGCCGGATAGCATAAATGTATCTTTTTTTTACATCGACCGTTTCAATCATTTCCTCATCTTTATCGAGAGCTGGAATTTTTTTCGTCGCAGGTTCAGGATCCGCAAAACTCAACCTCACATTCAAAATGCCCTCAAATTCGGATCGACTCGCAGCTTCTTCCGTTACAGCCCGAATACCGGCCGTTTGCAGCTGATGTTCGATGGCGACTTGCAGGGCGCTTTCCGACAGCCCCACTTTCGCCAATTCGTTCTGCCACTCCGGCGCGACCGCATGAACGATCACGACCACCGCTTGAATCCCCTTCAATGAGCTTCGATCCCGGGCCCTGTCGTCTGCATGGCTCACATCCCCCAATGGCATTGTCATCAAAGCCAAAATGATCATAATTGCAGTAAACCATTTTTGCCTAATATCCATAGTGTACACCTCTCTTTTTGCGCCAAACAATTCAATATCATATTTCAGTTCAATTCAACCCCCAGGCCCGGTTTTGAGGTTGGATACAGAATGCCTTTTTTTAAAATAACAGCGCCCTCAGCCGGATCGTCCAGCAGATCCAGATGACCGTCCAGGTCCGCATAGATCACGTTGGGCCGCGCCAGTGCGAAGTGCAAACCGGCCGCGATTCCCAGGGCCGACTCGTCCATGCATCCGACCATCGCTTCCAGGCCGGCGGCGCGGGCAACCGCATTTATGCGCATGGCCTCGGCAATACCGCCGACTTTCATCAATTTTATATTGACCATATCCACCAGCTCTTTGCGGGCCAGTCGAAAGACATCCCGCAGATTCATGATACTCTCATCAGCCATCACCGGTATCGGCACCGCATTGGTGATTTTACCCAGAAGATCGAAATCCGCCCGGGTGGTCGGCTGCTCAATCAATTCGAGCCTGGCCGAACGGGTGGCATTAACAAACCGCAAGGCATCTTGTTCCGTATATCCCTGGTTGGCATCAAAGCGCAGCTCGATTTTTTTACCCACTGTTTCGCGCAGCTTTAAAACCTTTTCGATGTCGTCTTCAACATTTTGTCCGCCTTTGATTTTCAAAGACCTGAATCCTTTTTTGATCCATTCGGCGGCCCGTGCAACCGTCTCGGCCAGGGGCATAATACCGATGGTGACACAGGTCTTCATACGGGTGCGAAAGCCTCCCAGGAGTTTGTAGACCGGCATTCCGCAGGCTTTACCCAGGATATCGTGCAATGCCATATCCACCATGGCCACCGCAGATGGATGATCTCGTAAAAGCGGTGCCAGTTTTTCAGTGATCAGGGCAAGCCGCAGCGGATCCGACTGCCTGACGACCGGATCGATAATATCACCGAAAATCTTTAAAACCGTCTGCGGGGTTTCACCGGTCACCTGCTTATCCGGTGCGGCACAGCCATATCCAACGATGCCGTTGTTGGTTTCGAGGCGCAGGAAAATGTTGGTGGTCGATTGCACCCGTTCATAGGCGATCGCATAAGGTTCGGTCAGTCGCATCTCAACCGGCCAGATTTGCAGATGGGTAATTTTCATGATCAGTAGTTCCGATGGTGGATCTCTTCAAGGGTCAAGCGCTTTAAATCTTCGACAAAGGATACCAGATGCGCAATCATGATTTCCCAAATCTTTTCGCCTTTGGCGGCACTGGCTTTGGTCGGGTCGCCCATTACGCCGCTGGTTGAAATCTTGCGGGTGTAAGCATACCAGGATACGCCGCGTTTGGACGTAAAATCCAGATATCTGCTGGAGAATTTCGGAATCTGCTTTTGGGCCTGATCCATCTGAACCAGCTGAGGGCGTGCCGCCAGGCCGGTGCTGGTTTCAATCTCGCCGGCGTGCACATCGTTGGGTGTCTCCACAATTTTGTCAATGTCCACATCACTGGTTTCCCCGGTGTCGACACAGACAAAAATGCGGGCATCCCGATTGATCATCTGGGCGGCATAATTGAGGGCCGGGCTGTTGCCGCCATGGCCGTTGATAATGACCAGTTTGCGGATGCCGTTGTGCGAAACACTCATACCGATTTCGTAAATCATTTTGGCAAGCGTATCATTGGATATACTGACGGTTCCCGTAAAATCGGCATGGTGATAGGACACGCCGTAAGGCATCGGCGGCAGCACCAGGGGCTTGGGATCGCTGCAGGCTTCCGCCACGCGGCGCGCCAGATAATCGGCATCAAATGCATCGGTATCCAGCGGCAGATGGGGGCCATGTTGCTCAACCGAACCGACCGGCAGCAAAGCGACATCCATTTTTTTGATGCGCGCTCTGGCCTGGCGCCAGGTGAGCTCACCCCACAAATAGCCATCCGCACCGGGTGGTTGCAAGGCGTGATTGGCCCTGTTATCAGTTGCGATGGGATCAAATTCAAACGGATAAGTTGCATCCATAGCAGGGTCTTTGAGCACATCGATTTTTTTCCAGCTGCGCGCGCTGCGCACCACGGCGCCGTCGGCATGCTTGAGAAAAATCCGATAAAGGGGTTTGCGAAGATCGGTTGGAATCGAATTGATGGGAGAAGTCTTCAAATCGGTGCGGCATTTTAAGATTTCCGGACGCGCTGCAATGGCCTTTGCCGGCAATTGACTTGTATCGATCAAACCCTTTTGCGCCAGCATGAAATGCATATGACTTGCACCGGCTGCTTCCTGCAGGACGCCTTCTCGAGGCAATTTTTCAAGGGCGCTCTGAATCTGAGAAGGTGAATAACCGCATTGAGACGGATCGGCCCCCAACGCTTTTAGCATGCTGACAATGCGGCGACACTTTTCACAGCGCCCGCAGGGATGAATTCGTTCGCTTTCCTTATGGGCGGCGTGGCAGGAGGTCTGCTGGCGCTGAAGATCCGGGTAGCGCTCCACAAGAATCTTTTGGATGAGAAGTTCGGACAACGGCCTCAGTACCGAAAACTGACTGATATTCCAGCCCTTGCGCATAAAATAGCGTGACAGCGCCTGATCAAAATAAATGCTTTGATCATAAAGCCCGTCATAATGAGGGATTCCATGGGTGACCTTGCGCACCGATGTGTCGTATTCATCGCCGATCAGCAAGCGGCCGATGCCCCGTTTGCGCAAAAGCGGTAAAACGCCGAATAAAAAAACCGCCACGGTCCACAGCCGGATCGGGTACTCATCAGAACGGACACTTGCAAAATCCTGGCGGATAAACGGCATGTGCTTCAGCATCCAGGAAAACAGCCGATCGGAATTGACCCATACCCGGGCCGTGTTGGGAATGTTGTCCCTAAAATAGCGATACGCGTTCAGGGCGGTAAACCAGTGCCGTCCCGACTCGTTTACAAAAATCGGATGGACTTCACGACCGATCTCATTGATCAATCCGTAGCTTAGGAGGCTGTCTTTGCCGCCGCTGGACAGGATACAGTGCCGGTGCCTGTCGGCAGGCCACAGCTGCCACTTTGCTTTAGGCTCAAACGCAGGGGATTCAGGAAATTCCAGCCTGGCGCGCAAATATCTTTGCATCTTTACCGCTATTAACTGGCTGACTGCCCCGGTCAGGAAGGGATTGGGCTCGATAAATTTTTTGACGTAAATCTCCCTTGCGGTGTTTTCGGTCATATCCTGGATGAAGCGGCGATCGATTTTGTCAAATGTGCCATGAAAAACAATGGACCGGCAAAACAATCCGTAATTGAGGGCCAGCTGGGCGGCAATCATATCAGCCAGGTTTTGCGATTCCGGCTCGGAAGGATCAAATACGCTCTCCTCGTAGCTGTAAACCAGCTCGGTTCGATCTTCGCGGCCCTCCCAATAAAGGCGATAAGGGGCCTTCAACCTGCGGGATTCAAGTTTGACAGGGCCTACCTCCAGTCGATCAAAGACCTGCAGCGCCGAAAGCGGGTCAGAGCCGGTTTTCCCGACAGCAGATTTACGGTCCGATTGCGGTTGCGTTGGTTTCAAAACCATATTCTCTCTTTCTACAATTTACGTCACATAAGATTTTAAGAATTCTACCAAAGCAGCGGGTCCATCCCGCAGGACATCAAACGCCGGCAGACCGACTTCTTTTTGGATCGCATTACAGGCCGGTGCAATTTGCACGGCCGACAGGCCTTCGTGGTTGATGGTAATGGCCACCACCGGTTTTGCGGAAAGAAGTTCAATCGCCTGGATTTGCTGTTTCAAGGGTTGAATGGGATAGCCCGGGAAGCCATCATATTCCAGCCGTGCCGGCGCGTGTTGAAGCACGATGACATCCGGTCGCCCCGCCGCCAGGATTTCAAAACCACCCGGGTAAGCCGGATTCATCAGGCTGCCTTGCCCTTCAATCACAATAATATCCGGTTTTTCTTGATGCCAGGCCGACCACACGGCATGCTCTATTTCGCCGGCCACAAAATCGTTCACCAGAGAATCCATAATAATCCCATATTTAACACCCTGCATCCAGGCCGTCTGACCGGTACCGATCATCTCGGCACTCAGCCCCAGATCCGTAAAGCCTTTAACGATCAGCCAGGCAGTGGTGCGCTTGCCGATTGCCGAATCGGTTCCCAGCATAGCGATTTTGAGAGCCTTGACTGCTTCAATTTTACCACTGAAAAAATGAAGGTTTTTAATCCGCGGCGGCTTACGGATATCGCGTATTTTAATGCCATATTTTGCAGCAAGCTTGATTATTTCCGGATCTTCTGAAAGATAATCGTGCAGGCCGCAGTCCACGTCTAAGCCGTATGAAATGGCATTTTTGGCATCCTGCCGCGCTGTTGACGATAAACGGCCGCCGTCCGGGGCCAGACCGATAACAAAATGTGTGGCCGGGCGGTTGTGGCTGTCGGCTTCCGTTACAGCCTGGTCCAGTGAATCGAAAATCGGTATTCCGTTGGCTTTACCGTCCAATACGTCACCGGCGTCGCAGCCCGCATAGCCAGAATCGATGATTGAAAGCACACGATACCGATGGGTGAATCTGACCAGACCATGTGCCGTTTTACCGTTGGGTGTGTTAAAGGCCCCCTCACAGTATACGATGGCGTTTCCTTCGGGCAGTCGATTCATGATTTCCTCCCTGTTAATATAACGACATAGCGATCGCCGGCCAGCGGCTCTTTCTGGTGCTGATCCATTAACGCAATCAAGCCGGCGGTAGACGCCGGCAAAACCTGCAGTCCCTCTTTCTCACGGATTAATTTCGAGTAGGCAAGCAGTGCTTTATCCGAGGTGTTGGCCGCCCATCCCCGGGTTTGGCGGATGGCTTCCAGGGCAATATCCCCGTCAATGGCATGCCAGTTGATCAGCGGCTCATTCACGCTGGTTTCCCGGATTTGTTCAGGGTTCAAATCTTCACAGGTCTGCATATTTTTTAAATAGGCCTGCACGATCGGATTTTTGCGGAACGAGGAGCCTGCGACGATGCGTGGCATCCGAGAGGTTTTTCCACGACGGTACAGACTCAAAAAACCCTTGTAAATACCGGAAAGCGTGGTGCCGTTTGAGACCGGAGCGGCAACGGCCAATGGGGCGTCCCGCAGCTCATCGTATATCTCGTAAGCAATTTGCCCGTAGGCACGCAGCTGAGTCAGCGTATTTTCACCGCCCGGATTGGCGTCGTAAAGCTCGTTTTTTCGGGCCAGCTGCTGAGAAGCCATAACGGCCTTTTCGTAATCCCCGGTAACCCGAACAATTTCGGCCCCGAGTTCGGTCATTTCCTCTATCCGTTTGGTATGGTAGGTTTCGGGAATACAAATTTGGCATCGCAACCCGGCAAAGGATGCGGCCAAAGCCATGGCGACACCGTAATTGCCGCAGGTCGCCATCGTAATGGTATCGAAACCACGCCGCAGGGCATCCATGGCCTGGGTGAATGCGATCCGGTCTTTTTGTGTGCCGGTCGGATTGCCGCCTTCAAATTTAAGGAAAATCTGGCGCAGACCGACTTCGCGTTCAATATTACGCGCTCTGACCAGGGAGGTATCGCCGACCTGTGAATCAAAAATATCTTCATAGGCCTCCAGACGCTCATCAATAGGCGTGTCTGCGTCCGCTGAAATCTTGCGCTGCTCATCAAGTTCTCTGATTACCTGCAGGCTTTCGCCTGTAGCGCCATCCATTAGATCGTATGGTTTGTCTTCTGCTAATCGACCGCTGTTGTCGATTTGATTCGAAATTTTCATTGTCATTCCTCGATCATATGGGTGTTCACTGGATATTTAAAATAACAGGATACCTGAATTCAGTATTTTGCATTTGTAGCTGCCGACTGTGCCTTTTCTACTTATCAATACATTAAGTCTCCCGCTGCAAGACAGCTTGGACACCATTAATGGTGGTCTCCGAAAGTAGTCTTTTAGCTGTGAATTCGGCATCTGAAATACGCATGCCGGATAAAAATCTTTGAACTTCAGGCAAAAATTTCGGATAGACGCTCAAGGAGCGCACACCGATTCCGGTTAAAAAAGGAATATATTCCGCCTGGTGCGCCATCTCACCGCAAACGGAAATATCCGTTTTTTGTTGAATCGCGGCCTTCACAATTTTATTAAGCGCTCTCAGGACCGAGGGATGATGGGGTTTATAATACTCGGCCACTTGTTCATTACTACGGTCAACCGCCACCATATATTGTATAAAATCGTTGGTACCGATTGACAGAAAATCGGCTTCGGCAACGATTGCGTCGATGATTTCCACAATTGACGGCAGTTCCACCAGAACACCGACGAGTGGCTGTGGATGATGGGCCAGATTTTCCCTTTGAAGGGCAGATATGCAGTCGTATACCGCCTGTTTGGCCTCATAAAATTCATCCAGGGAGGAAATCAAAGGAAACATAATCCGCACCGTTTTTGCACCGGTTGCGGCGCGCAGTATCGCACGCAATTGCTGGTGGAAAATGTCCCTGTGGTGTAATGAGAACCGAATGGCTCTTAACCCCAATTGCGGATTGGTTTCGGGTTTGAGATCCTGGTAGGCCAGCAGCTTGTCGCCGCCAATATCCAGGGTTCGTATGGTGATATCTTTACCCGGCATTTCATCAAAGAGCTGTTTGTAGACAAAAAATTGTTCCTGCTCGGAGGGAACCGCCGATCGGATCAGAAATGGAAATTCGGAGCGATAGAGCCCGATGCCTTCTGCTTGCATCTCACGGGCAATTTTAAGATCGCGCAAAAGATTGATGTTGGCGAGGAGTCGAATTCGAATCCCGTCACGGCTGTGAGTCTCCGGCGAGACTTCATGAGAGGTTATTTCAAATGCTGAGGTTGCCTTTTCTTCAAATTGGTATTCTTTGACAACTTCTTCAGATGGTTTCACATAAATGTTACCGCTTTCCGCATCCATAAGGACCGCTGTGTCTTCTACCACATCAAGCAGCTGCGGCTCGTTGGCAATAATAAGTGGGATTTGAAGGGAACGTGCCAGTATGGCCACATGAGAGGTCATACCGCCGCTGACCAGAATGATGCCTTTAACATTTTCAGCGGCCAGTCGCAACATGTCGGAAGGATAAAGCTCTTTGGCGATCGCGATTCGACTCCCTCTTACGGCCTGATCTATTTCATTTATGCCTCTCAGATTTTTCAGAATGCGGCCGGCGAGGTCCGCAACATCGTTCGCTTTTTCCCTGACATGGGCATGCGCACTCGCTGTAAAAAGATCGATGTAATATTTGGCCACTGCCCGAATTGCTGCTGCTGGCGGCACCCCTTGCGATATTCTTTTTTCCATCTCCTGCATGAAACGGATATCTTTGAGGATCATGAGATGTGCTGAAAAGATCAAAGCGGCACTCTCGGGCAGGCGCCGGGCAAATCGTTGCTGGTATTGTTTTAGCTGTCCGGCCGTCGCCTGAATCGCCCGTTGAAAATCAGCCAGGCTGTGATCAGCTTTTTCATCAGAGTTTTCATCGAGCAGTTTTGCGTGGCTTTTGTCGAAAACAAAAGCCGGTGCGAAAGCATGCCCCCCGGCAGCCATTTTTCCTTTTAAGAACCTTAAGGGTTGTTCTGGTTGATACCTGCGAGGATGCCCATTCCGTTGCAGACTGGTTTCGATGAGCAGGCGGGCGTTGCCGACAGCACCGGCAAGCTGGGAAGCAATGCCCTGTATGACCCGAACATCCATATCATCGAAATAATCACAGTCTTTATGCTGGACTACCAGAACACCTATTTTTTCGTCACCCCTGACAATGGGCACCGCCAAAAACGAATGAAAAGAATCTTCGCCGGCCTCTTTGAAATATTTAAATCTGGGATGAGAGCTGGCGCTGCCAACATTTAACGGCTCCAGCTTGGAAAAGGTGGTTCCCACCAGCCCCTCGCCAATCTTCATGCGAACAGTGCCGATAGCAGCTGGATTTAATCCTTTGGTGGCATCCAGCACCAAATCCTTGGACATTTCATCAAACAAATAAATGGAGCAGACATCGGCATTCATGTGACGGGTGATCATCTCCACCGTGTGTTGAAAAAAAATTTCAATATCCTCGCTTGCAGTCAATAGTGTAGCGAGTTCACTGATATCACATAGCAGATGAAGGTGATGATGGTCTTCGTGATTCTTCATAATTATAGGTTTGATGTTTTTTTGTTTTTCAACAATATGATTTTTTTGAATGCGCACACACTTTTCAAAAAAAGTGGTTCCTTATTAACCCCGGGAGCTCGGCCTGCAAAACGATGGCCTCATTATTTTCATGGATATCCACCGCTGGATACCAGCTCGCCAAACTGACCTCGTCTTCTTCACCTCGAGGCTCAGGGAAAGCTTCCCAAAACATTCTGTTGATTCGGTCCTGTAGAAAAGAGAGACTTTTCCAGGGATCCCATTTCTCAGGTGTCATTATGTCACCTCCTATACGGTATAGGGTATCTTTCCTAAATCCTGCAATAATATTCACCATATCTCCAGCCGATCAGGTCTACTTGACTAATACAGATGGCAACAAACATGCCAAAACGATAAACAACTGAAATTTAATTATATTCTAGATTCGCGCAAAATTTCACCGGAACTTGGTATTCCGATTTTTTTATCAATTCACTTTTTTGTTCAGACGAATTGTCACAGCACCACCTCTAATATGCTGGAATAAATAAATTATTTCAGGTAAGAAGTTGCAGTTCCGAAATCAGGGATGTGAGAATCGATAAAGCGATTTTTCAAAAAAGATTGGTGATCTAATTTTGTTGACATTTTGCTCAAAGCGATTAGAAATAGGCTAATTTTTCATCCTAACCGTTTCCGGAATAACGCAAAAATATGAAATCAATCTTAGTTGCCACTTCGGATCACAAACTGTTACATACCATACGTTCCTGCTTCCCGCGCGGTTATCGTGTTGATGGCGCATTCACGAAACAGCAAGCAATAGAATCATTGGCCGATAGGCGTTACGACCTGATATTTGTCGACATCGACATTCTTTTAACAGGCGTTTCTGATGAAAATTGCAAAGCGGCGATACAGCCCTTCCGGCAAATAAATCCCACAATTGACATCATCATCATGGCCCCGCAGCATCGGATTCGCAAAGCCATAAAAGCGGTAAAAGCCGGTGCAAGCGATTACCTTCCCTTACCGGCAGATCCTGAGGAAATAAAACATATTGCTGACAACATCAGCGAGTCCATCATGATTCAATCAGAGCTGGATTATTTGCGGGATCAATTCTGGCATGTCGATTCGCTCGAACTTGTTCAGACAAAAAGCCTGAATATGCAAAACGTATTTGATAAAATCCGATCCGTTTCTCCGACAAAAAGCACGGTATTGTTGGCGGGAGATACAGGAACCGGTAAAAGCGTTCTGGCAAAATTGATTCATCAACACAGCAACCGCCGGGATGCCCAGTTTATCAGCGTCCATTGCGGCGCAATCCCGGACACGCTGGTTGAAAGTGAGATGTTTGGTCATGAAAAGGGCGCTTTTACCGGGGCTATAAAAAGAAAATTAGGAAAATTTGAAATTGCCAAAGGTGGAACCATTTTT
>JASFEV010000144.1:0-11426 GCA_050124655.1 Desulfobacterales bacterium | reverse complement strand
ACTCTAAACAGTTTTTAAGGCGTATATTTAAGGTCACAGTACAATTCTGTGAGCTTTTTTATACCCTGATAGCTTTAATTTCTGTTCTCACGGTTTGATTTAAGTCAATTTAATTTTTTACCACTATGTGGTAGATAGGTTAAAAAACCGAAAATCACCCCAACTCAGTCTGTGCGTTGATTTTCGCACTTCTCACAGTAAAAATTAGGAGGACCCCACATGAAAAAAAATAACCATAAGAACTTTCCAATGCAGCAAAGCAAGGTAAAAGACTGGACCATCTGCGAATCGACAGCCCAGATGCTCGAGAAGTCTCAAAGGGAAGGTGTTGAAACCGCCTTTGATCGGGCGGCGGCAATGAAACCCTGCCCTATCGGAGCTGACTCTGCCTGCTGCAAGCACTGCGCCATGGGACCCTGCCGTCTGAATTCAAAGGATCCTTACGGCAAAGTCGGCGTGTGCGGGGCCACCATCGATACGATCCAGGCGCGCAACTTTGCCCGCATGGTCGCCTGCGGTACGGCAGCGCACTCCAGCCATGGCAGATCGATGCTGAACCTTTTCAGAAACGTCGTTAATGGTCAAATCAAGGATTATGCTATCAAAAACGAGCGCAAACTCGAAGAAGTCGCCCAATCCATCGGAATTGAAACCGATGGCCGCGAGATCAAACAGATTGCCCTTGATTTGTGCGCTGAGCTGGAGCGAATCTTCAATCAGGTCGATGGTGAGATCCCGTTTGCCAGGCGGGTGCCACCCAAAACCCTGGAAACCTGGCGCAAACTGGACATTGTTCCGCGGGGCGCTATGCTGGAAGTGATGGAGTTGATGCAGCGCACGCATGCCGGAATGGATCAGGATTATGAGAACTTAACCCGCCAGATCAGCCGCACCGCGCTGGTTGACGGCTGGGGCGGTTCCATGGTGGCAACCGAACTGTCCGATATCCTCTTTGGCACCCCGAGCCCGGTGGCGACCGAGGTGGACATGGGGTGTCTAAAAGAAGATCAGGTCAATATTATCGTCCATGGCCACGAGCCCTATCTGTTGGAGGCCATGGTTGAATCGGTCAACGATCCTACCCTGCTTAGTGCGGCCAAAGAAGCCGGCGCCAAGGGCATCAATCTGGTGGGGATGTGTTGTTCGGGATTGGAGATGCTCTCACGTCATGGTCTGCCGCATGCCGGCAATTTCATGTCGACCGAAGCGGTCATGGTTACCGGCGCAGTGGATGCCTTTGCCGTTGATGTGCAGTGCATCCAACAGGGACTTGCCAAAGTAGCCGAATGCTACGGTACCAAATTGTTTACCACCAATCCCAGCTGCCGCATCGAAGGTGTTGACCATATTGAATTCGATGAGCACCAGCCGCACGCCTGCACGAATGCCATTGTTGAGTGGGCCATCGCCCGCTTTAAGAATCGATCGGTTAAAATCGAGATCCCGCAACAAAAAAGCATCGGTATCCACGGTTTTTCACATGAATACATCAATTATATGTTGGGGGGCACATTCCGCGCATCCTATGCTCCCTTAAATGATAATATTATCAATGGTCGTATCCGAGGGGTGGCCGGCGTGGTCGGCTGTGTCAACCCGCGCGTCAAACAGGATTGGGTGCATGTGGAGCTGGTTAAGGAACTGATTAAAAACGATGTGCTCGTGGTCCAAACCGGCTGCTCCCAGATCTCCTTGACAAAGGCCGGCTTGTGCACACCCGAAGCGGCCCATCTGGCCGGCCCGGGGCTCAAAGAGGTCTGTGAAACTGTTGGCATGCCGCCCGTTCTGGGCTGCGGTGCCTGTGTGGACAACAGCCGCATCCTGATCGCCTGCGCCGAAATGGTTCGGGTCGGCGGTTTAGGCGACAGCATTGCGGATCTGCCTGTTGCCGGAGCGGCCCCGGAGTGGTACAGTGAAAAAGCGCTTGCCATCGGGCATTATTTTGTGGCATCGGGCGTCTACACTGTTTTCGGCGTGACTTATCCGATTATCAAAGAAACTCGTTTCTACCAGCACATTTTTGAGGACCTTGAAAATCAGGGAATGGGCAAATGGGGTTTTACAAAGGACCCATATGAGATGGCCCGTTTGATGATCCACCATATTGACAAGAAAAGACGCCAGCTGGGCATCGATAAATCCAGAGAGCGCGTTTTGATTGATATGGCGGATAGGCGCCAGCTGCAAGCTCATTAAAATTCGAAACCGCTCTTAGACAGGTTCGATGAAAATCCGCAGTTTGCCCCCACAGACATCACCGCCTTTCGTGCCTAAATCATCGGTGAGGTTGACCTCGATGATCTCGGGCCGCTGGGTGACCAGAGTGCTGCGCAGCGCCGCGCTGCGAACCTGATTTTCACCGCACCCGCCCCCCACCGTTCCGTAAGTGGCGCCATCCACGCAGATAATCATCTTGGCGCCCACCTCTCTGGGGGTGGAGCCCGTAGTTTCAATGATCGTGGCCAGGCAAACGGCGATGTTCTGCTCCTTGAGTGCCGATATTTTTTTAAAGATTTCCAGATCCGTCATCATTCAACTCCGACTGCCTTTCGTATTGTGCGCGCCTGGTCCGGGCCTTTTCTGCGAACACACACCAGCTCCGACACAATCGACAGGGCGATTTCTTCGGGTGACTCAGCGCCGATGGGCAGTCCGATGGGCGTAAACACTTCATTCAGCCTTTCCTGCGGAAAACCCTCTTCCGCCAGCGCCTCGAGAACAATACGCACCCGCCTGCGGCTCCCGATGAGTCCGACATATACGGTTTTCTTATTTATAATTTCGATTAAACAGTCCACATCGTGCTCGTGGCCCCGGGTAATGACAACGACATATGTGGCAGGTCCAAAGGTCATGCCGCGCAGCGCAACAGTGAATTCCTCGGCTATGACCTTGCAGCCCGGAAAACGCGTCAGGTTGGCAAAATCAGAACGATCATCAATGACCGTCACCTGAAAGCCCAGTTTCCGTGAAAATTGGGCTAATGGCAGGGCAATGTGACCAGCACCACAGATAACCAGTTGCGCATCGGCGCATAGCACGTTCAAAAATACGTTGCAGCCCGATTCAATTTCGACGACCGTGCTTTGATTTTCATTGAGTGCTTTTTGCCCCAACCGATTTAGGCTCGCATCCAGTTCAGTGGACCCGAGTGAACCTTCTATGGGTCTGTTAAAGCGTACAATAGCTTTTTGACCGGGGCGGATATCAGATCGGGTTGAATCCAGAACCGTTACCAGACAAAAGCTTTCTTCTTTTTCTAAAATTTCAGCGATGCGCTTGTGTATATCCATCAGTTCACCGAATCGAGCGTGACCGTTTTTTCAGAACCTGATCAAATCTTTAACCGTTGTGTCGATAATAGCGCACGGAGTCCGTCGAGTAAATAGCAAGAGCGGCCCAGATGAGAACAAAGGTCACCACCTGAGCACTTGCAAATGGTTCGCGAAATAAAAACACGGCCAAAACGAACATACAGCTGGGGGCAATGTACTGCAACAGCCCCATGGTTGACAAGTACAACCGCCGGGCACCCAGCGTAAAAAACAGTAACGGCAATGCCGTGACCGCCGAACAGCCCATTAGCATCAGATCCAATTTGAAACTGACGCGAAAAATGGATCCCTGCCCCAGGCGATCCAGGTAATACAGATATATCAGGGCCGGTATTGAAAGCAGCAGCGTTTCCACGGTCAGACCCACCACAGCTCCGACAGGCGCAACTTTGCGGATCAACCCGTAAAATCCAAAAGATACCGCCAGAGTTAAGGCGATCCAAGGAAACTCACCATAGTAAAGGGTAAGGTATAAAACACCCGCGGTGGCCATAACCACTGCCAGAATCTGCGGCGCGCGCAATCTTTCTTTCAGAAAAACCATTCCCAGCACCACATTGACCAGCGGATTGATGTAATAGCCCAGGCTGGCCTGCAGCAAGTGATCACTATTCACCGCCCAGATGTACAACAACCAGTTTCCGCCCACGATCAGAGCGGTAAATAAAAGGATGAGCAATGTGCGCAAATTCTTAAAGACCGCTATAAATTCCTGCCAGCGCCGCATAATAATAATCAGCGGCACCAGCAAAAAAAACGACCAGACGATGCGATGTAGTATGATCTCCAGGGCCGGGACCGAGCGTAGCGCCTTCCAGTATATCGGGCTGATCCCCCAGATCAAAAATGCCGAAATCGCATATATAACGCCCCACAGGGTATCCGGATTGAGCGTGCCAGTTGTATTTTGGGATTCATTTGATGTCATTTATCGAATTAACCGGGCGGTGTTTATGCCCATATAGGGTTCAGGTTACACTATTATTTTTATTTTGCAGGCACCATACGCTAACGTCATAAAGGCGTCAATCAGCTTTTACAACGATCTGAAAAGAGATTTGACTTTAAAATCTGAATCCCCTATTTAACCTAAAGGAAGCTGGAAGGCTTGCAGGCTAGAAGGCTTGGAGGCTCGCACAATTTCATCCCATCAGGCCTCCCAGCTTTCAAGCATCCCAGCCTCCGAGCATTTGAGTTTGCGATCTAATTTTCAACAAGACCAACGCAAGGAGACCCGCATGCTTGAAACAAAGATCACCCAAATGCTGGGAATCAAATATCCCATTGTCGGCGGTACCATGATGTGGATTAGTAATGCTGATTTTGTGGCCGCCATCTCCAATGCCGGCGGAATGGGAGTTTTGGCCTCGGCCATGTATGATTCCCGGGAAGCGTTTGCAGATGCGATTGACCGCGTCAAAGAGTTGACCGACAAACCCTTTGCCGTCAACATCAACCTGTTTCCCGCCATGCGCCAGATGGATAATGAAGTCTACATGTCGGTCTTGGAAGAAAAGGAAGTTAAAATCGTCGAGACATCCGGTCACTCCGCGCCGGAAGAGCTCTGCCGTCGCTTCAAGGAGGCCGGTATGACCTGGATTCACAAGTGCGTCGGGGTGCGCTATGCCCTAAAAGTTCAGGAAATGGGGGCGGATATCGTTACCGTAGTGGGCTATGAAAACGGAGGGGCTACGGGCAAGTTGGATATCGGCACCCTTGTTCTGGTGCCGGTGGTGGTGGACGCGGTGCAAATCCCGGTCATTGGCGGGGGTGGGGTCTCTGATGGTCGCAGTCTAATGGCGGTTCTTTCGCTGGGGGCTGAAGCTGCGATCATGGGCACGCGGCTGCTGGTCACAGAGGAATGCCCGATTCACGATAATTTGAAAAATGCTCTGCTGGGTGCCAGTGAACTGGACACCACCCTGATCATGCGGTCATTGAATGCTACCCACAGAGTCTGGCGCAATCCTGCTGCACAAAACTGCACCGATCTGGAAGCCTGCGGTGCGGATTTTCCCGAAATCATGGAAGTGGTATCCGGTCAGCGGGCCAAAAAGATGTACGACGAAGGCGATCTATCTGAAGGCATTTTAGCGTGTGGACAGGGCATTTGCTTTGCCAGAGAGATTGTGCCCGTCAAGACGCTTTTCGATGATATGATGACACAGGCCGATGACATCCGTAATAAGCTGCGCGCCGCATAATGGTGATTGCATAATTGAAAAAAACTTCCCGTAAAGCCGCCAAGTTTTTTTTGATATTTTAAACTCTAATTCTTTGCGCCTTGGCGGCCCACGCCCGCCACCATGCCCGCTTGTGCCTCGCGTGGCAGGCGGGTGCGAGCAAGGCCCGCCCTCCAGCCAAGCGGGCGAGGCGGGCGGATTTGCGTGAGGAAACCTCATATTCCTAATAATCCGATACCGCATTGTAAGGAAGTAATTGCCATGAAGGAAATGTCCAATTTAAAGGTTGAAATCGACGGCCACGTTGCCTGGCTGACCTTAAATCGTCCCGAAAAGCGCAATACCATGGGGCTGGCCTTTTTTGAAGAAATCAGCAATCTCTTTGACGGTTTTGATTGCGACCCGAACGTCTGGGTCGTGATTATAAAGGGCGAAGGCAAAAGCTTTTCCGCGGGCACCGATCTTGAAGAGGCTGCCAAGTTGCTCGGTCAGGGATCGGCGGATGGACGTGAGCGCATGCGTATAGATATAGCAGCCCTGCAGCGTGCATTCACTAAAATTGAGCGCTGCCGAAAGCCGGTCATCGCCGCCATTCACAGCCATTGCATCGGTGGCGCTGTTGATATGATTTGCGCCTGTGATATCCGTTTGGCGTCGACCGATGCAATTTTCAGTATCCGCGAAACGCGTATGGGCATTATTGCAGACGTGGGAACCCTGCAACGGTTGCCGTTTATCATCGGCCATGGCTGGTTTCGGGAACTGGCATTGACCGGACGGGATTTCACAGCCAGGGATGCCCTTCAAATGGGGCTGGTGACACGCATTTGCGATGACCGTCCGACTCTATACGAAGAAGCTAAACAGCTGGCTGCGCAAATTACCGCCTGCCCCCCGCTGACCGTTCAGGGCACCAAGGATGTCATTAATTACAGTCGTGACAATGGCATCGAGGCCGGTTTGCAATATGTGGCCCAAAAAAATGCAGCCGCGCTGCCGTCCGAGGATCTGATGGAAGCCGTGGCCGCCTTTATGGAGAAAAGAAAACCGGTGTTTAAAGGTAAATAAATTCAGCGTCAAATGTGCTGAATTTATTTAACGTTAATCGTTATTGGTTATTGGTTAATAGAAAAGACTGTGTCACGACCTGAGATCGACGATATCTATTTTTCCCCGATAACCAATAACGAATAACACAAAATTATAAGGAATAGGATCCCATGCCAAAACAGAACCCAGGTGCTTTAGATGGAATAACCGTGATTGACCTGTCCCGTCTTTTGCCCGGTCCCTATTGCTCCATGATACTGGCGGATCATGGCGCCCGGGTGATTGCGATTGAGAGCCGCCAGTTCATAGATGATGGTCTTTTTTTCAATACGGTCAATCGCAATAAGGAACACATGACGCTTAACCTCAAAAGCCAGGAAGGCCGACAAATTTTTTATAAGTTGATTGAGAAAGCCGACGTTATGCTGGAGGGCTTTAGACCGGGTGTCGTCAAACGTCTGGGAGTCGACTATGAAAGTGTCCGCAAGGCAAATCCCAAAATTGTTTACTGTTCGATTAGCGGTTATGGACAAACCGGTGGTTTTGTTGATCGTGTCGGGCATGATGTCAACTATCTAAGCAAATCCGGAACACTGAATCTAATCGGAGAACCGGATCGCCCACCATCGATTCCGGGCATTCAGATCGCCGACATTGGGGGCGGGGCCATGAATGCAGCCATCGGCATTCTGCTGGCGCTTTTTGCTCGGGAAAAAAGCGGCAAGGGCCAATATATCGATATCTCCATGACAGATGGTATGGTGGGATTTTTACCGGCGGTTTTGCATTTTCACCAGCTCAACGGTCAGGAGCCCCGCCGGGCTGATGCCATTTTTTCTCACCACTATGCCTGTTACAATACCTATGAAACCGGCGATGGTCGCTATCTATCCATCGGGGCCGTGGAGAATCGCTTCTGGCAAAAACTGTGTGATCATCTGGGTGTCCCTGAATATGCTGCGCTACAATACGATGACAGCCGCCGCCAGGAAGTTATCGATTTTATGCGCTCCACATTTAAGCAGAAAACCCTGGCACAATGGGAAGACGAGCTGGCGGATCTGGAAATATGCTGGGGCCGGATTCAAACCCTATCAGAAGTGATCAAAGATCCGCTGTTTCGGGAACGCGGGATGATTTTGGAAGTGCCTGGAGCAAGCGGTGAAAAACAAACGGTCATCGGGGTGCCCGTCAAGTTAAGCGACACCCCCGGCTCGGTGCGCAGTGCCGCCGTAGACTTTGGCGAGAGTACAGCCGCGATTTTAAAGGAGCTGGGGTATTCAGAAAAGGAAATAGCGAAATTCGTTGAATTAGAAGTAATTTGATCGCAGAATATTATGGGAATTGCCAAAATATCAGTTCTTCAGTCCTGTGTGCGCCGATATCTTCAACAATGCATGCCGAATAACAAATAACGAATAACCAATAACAATTGAGCTAGACCATTGACTTTAACGTGGCCAACTCAAGCTGGTCACCGGCATCTTCCGCGCGATCGGAAACTTCAACGATGGAATCCAGGCACAGCTTCAAATGGCTCTGGTGCGCAAAATCCAATTCGGAGTTGAAAATTTCTTTGGTCAGATCCCATTCAAGTTTATCCACCCGCGATTCCTGCAGGCCGATTTCTTTGGTGTGATCCCGAATCGTTTCAATCTTGCAATCGCCTTTTAAGTAACACATCACCGCAAGCTTCAAGAACTTGATGACACCCAGTGATTCTTTACTGGCCTCGAGGAAGGGCGGTTTCAACTTATCGGGAATCATGGGGCGCTGGTTGAGGAAAAAATCACTGCAGGCTTCAGCAGCATTGCCCACCTTATCGATGCTTTCCACAAGTTTGTAAATGTCGCCTCTTAATAGGGGTAAATACGCACCGGAATACAATTTATCGCGAATCTCATGGCGAATGAGGTCCGCTTCCGATTCCTGGGCTCGGGTTTCACGGGCAGAGACTTTGGCGTCACTGATTTTGCCATCAAGGTAAAACTCAATTGTTTTCAAAGCGCTATTTATTGACTGCTCGATCAAGTCCACATGTTTAATAATAAATTCGATAACTTCTTTTTCCTTTTTAAAAAGTCTCATGATTCTCCTTTGACACGTGTGCGCAGAATTTACCTATAATCCGCGCTGAATTAAATGTACAGTGCTCCCTCTATTTATACATAGTTTTGTTAGATATTTGTTAGCGTCTGATCTCAGCCCCATAGGGCGCTGATCAGTTTAAAAAATAGATATGCTGCCGCCGCCGCCAAAGTTGGAGTTAGCAGCCAGCCCACTAATATAGTGAATACCATTTTCGTGCTTATGGATTTGACACCTTTTACCAGACCAACACCGACAACCGCTCCCACGATAGCCGATGAAGTCGATACCGGAATCCCGAGCATAGAAAAAAGGTGCATCCCGAAGGCCGCTGAGATCTGAGCGATAAAGGCGGCCGGAATATCCAGTGGCGTTATACCGATTCCGACGGTATGTGCAACTTTTTTACCATATGTTGCCGCGCCAACTGCAATGCTCAAGCCACCGATAAAAAGTAAAAGCTTTGGATGAAAAATGCCCAGATTCGCGATCGGGCCGACTGCATTGCCCGCATTATTGGCCCCCATGGAATAGGCCACATAGCAGGCGGACAGGATGGCCAGACGCCCCATGGTATGCTGCATCAACAATGATCGAGATTCAAATTTTTTTAGAATGGAATTCATCGCCTTCATCAGGACAAAAGCAAGCACCATAACCATGATGGGACAAATAATCCAGCTTTCGGCGATGGCAATCAGCTTTTGATAGTTGACTTCTGCCCTGAGCGCAAGACCGATGCCCAAGACGCCTCCGACGATCGCCTGAGAGGTGGATGTGGGTAATTTAAAAAAAGTGGCCAGGGTGACAAAAAAACCGGAACAGATCAGAGCGATAACCACAGCCGGATAACTCAAATCAACTCTCACAATACCTTTACCGATGGTGTGCATGACATTCTGCCCCTGTAAAAGGGCTCCCAAAAGCGCAAAAATAGACACCAGAATGACAGCATTTCTGAACGAAATGAGTCCGCATCCTACCGATGTGCCCACGCAATTGGCCGTATCATTGGCGCCGATATTCCAACCAACATATGCACCGGCTCCGAGTATAAATAGCAATATGGGCTCGATAATGGGATGACCTCCGCCTGGCCTGAGTTATTGATAACCACCAACAACCTAAAAATTAATACCTGAATCTTGCATGAAAATTAATGAGAAGTTGAGATTGTGTTAAATTACAGCCAGCTAAACAAATTATAGAACTTATTCAAAATACCAACAAGGTATAAAAAATGAAAATCATTTTATCTCATTAATTTTCACCCAGCGGGCGAGCCGGAGGCTTCCATCTGCTGCGTTATTAAGGCCGAGCCATCCCGCTTTTAGCGGGATAGCCTCGCCCTTAAATGCCTTGCATATGAAAGCCTCCGGTGCGTGCAAAATTCAGGTAATAACCACTTTAATTTTATAGAATTTCAAAAATAAGTCAAAACAATAAATCGGGAAGTAAGGCGAATAGGGTCAATGTCAAGACCAGAGGCTCGTTAAAAGCATCGGTAAGATTCTCTTTAACAACTAATACATTTTACGACGAGAAAAGCCCTTGCCGATCACATTGAATGTGCTGTCTGTAATGAAAAAGGCATCCAAATCAATACTGAAGACAACTTCTTCAAGGCGTTTGATCTGGTAATTGTTGACGATTGTCAATAGAACTTTTTTGCGCTTTCCGCTAAATGCACCACGACCATATAAAAAGGTGACACCACGTTTAATTTTATCCATAATTCCTTTGGCGATCGAATCGGATCGGTCCGAAATAATGATCACCATTATTAAGTATTCATTTTGCAAAATCAATTCAACTGTCGTGTTTAAGCTAAAATATGACGATCGCAAAAGTTTGGAAGCACTTCGCCGATTAAAAAAAATCTATGGATTCCTATCAGGGATGATCATGAAATGGCGTCCGTCCGATGCTTAGCGACTTAGCCCGATGAAACCGACGCCGAAAGCAATTAAAAAAGCGCCGATGATTCTGGGCCGCCAGTGGTCTTCGCCAAGCCAGATAATTCCGAAAAAGGCTGAAAATACAATGCTCAACTCCCGGGCCGCCACCACATAGCTGACATTGCTGGTTTGCATGGCAAAAAGCACTAAAAGATATGTGAAGACGACCAGAAAACCGACAGCCATAATCGGTTTTTTATTTATTTGCCATTCTTTTTTTAATACGGCTCGTTCATTTACGAATACGTAAGGCGTCAACAATAGCAGGGGAATAAAAAAGATAAAATAGATATACACCGGCGGTTGGACAGATTGGATCCCCACCTTGTCCACCAGCGAATAGGCTGCAATCGTGCAACCGGTCAACAGGGCCCAGGTTGAACCTGGCTGGCGAATGGCTCTAAAGGGTTCAAAAACGGCCTTAACAGAAAAAGACTTTAGATGAATGACATAGATGCCGGCGACAACCAGGCCAATACCGGCGATTCCGGTAAGGCTTAGCTGTTCGCGCAAAAAAACCACTGCCAGAATCGGCACCCAGAAAGGCCCGAATCCTCTAGCCAGCGGATAAACAACGGATAAATCGCCCTGCTCATAAGAACTGCCAACAAAGAAAAAATAAAACGTGTGCAGGATGCCGGTCGCAACCATGCAAGCCCATCCCTTTGCGGAAATTTGAGCATCCGCCAAAAAATACCAGAACATGGGGAAGTAAAAAATGACCGCAAAAAGGATAAACCACCAGATAAAGGCAATTTTATGGCGGCTTTTTTTGGCCAGATAGTTCCAGAAGGCGTGCATTAAGGCGGCGG
>JASFEV010000143.1:0-11535 GCA_050124655.1 Desulfobacterales bacterium | reverse complement strand
GCTCACAGCGGTTAAATGCCATCAGGGTGTGCGCTAAAATCGGCTTATCGCCAAGCAGCTTATATTGCTTGCGCTTTGAATCCTGCATGCGCAGGCCCTTACCCGCCGCTACAATTATTGCGTATACCTTTGCTGTCACTTAAATGCCTCTGATGTTTCAACTATTTTTACCTTAGCGCACATGGGTATCCAAACAAAAAATGCCTGAAATGATCTAAAATGACTAAAGTTAACGTGTCGCTACGCTCTGTCTTTTCTTAAAAAAACGATAGCATTCCTTAACTTTAGGCATTTTAGGCACTTTAGACACTTTAGCTCACTTCAAGTAACTTAGCGCTTCAGGTAGCGGCACGCCCTTGCCCATGGTGTCTTCACCGTAATTTACGCTGGCCAGGATTTCGATATCCTTTAAGGCACGCACATCGCCTTCAAAAATCACCTGATCGAGGTTTTCCTTTTGTATTTTTCCGCCGGCCCATTGAAGATCCAGCACACTGCTGGCGTCGAATCGATCCGGCCCGACGCAAAGCTCAACCTGTCCGCCGTAGTACTGAACGATTTTGGCGACCAGCAGACAGGGCCGGCTGTGAAATCCTAATTTTACCGGCACGCCCACTTTAATGGCTGAACGCTCAATATTAACATTCAGAATTTTTTGGGCCAGATTAATTCCACTGGTTAAAAAATGACAGGCGTAAAATAAGCCGTAATTTATCGTCCGATCCAACAGTGTTTTGGGATTCACCAATTTGGATAAACGTACTTGAACTTTTTTATAAATCCTTTTGTAGCCGGCCTCATACTGATGTCGCTCATAAAAATGAAGCAGACGACCGATCATTTGCAGAAGGTGTAAAACAACTGAAAAATAACCCCGCAGTTGTTTAAGTTCGCGATTGCCGAATCTGAACCCGCCGTGGATAACGTAAGTGTCAAATGAAGATTGCAGATTGTGCACCAACATTTCATAGCGTCGGATTTCGACTTCATTGACTTTTTCGGGTACGAGGGTCAAAATTTCCTTATGCGAATAAGGATCATAAAATTTGAGCTGGTCAAAACTCTTAGCGATATTTAAAAACTCGCTGGAGATCTTGACGATATTTTTTTTCTGCTGATCTTTATCTTTATCATCAATGTTATAGTCAAGCATTTGATGAGTGACGATACTAGGAAAATCAGCTGCCGTATAAGCATCTTTTGGCATTTGGATTTTCAATCTCTGGGCTTCTTTCAATATGACCGGCGCCATTTTCAACAAGGCATTATCTAAAAAAGTAAGCGTTTTGTCTCCTTGTGCGGGAAAATCACCTACGTCTGCCAGATCATAAAAAACGAGTCGATTGGAGATATGTTTCTGGAAATTTGCCGCCAGGCTCAGGTGACGGACGGCTGCGGCGAGTTCCCGATAAAAGTACCAATTCTCATTGTTTTTGGCGCCGTGAAAATCGAGAAAATCCTCTAGTAACATAGAAGATGAAATGAGAGTTGAATATAGCTTCTGGGTAAAAGCAACTGCGGGATGGTCAACAGCTGAAATATAGATACAGCATTTTAAGTAATCATTTGAAAAAATGCGCACTTTTTCGGCAAATGAATCCTCTAATACTATTGCGGTGTGTTTCATCTCAAATCGCTATCCTTTTTCAGCACAGCATTCCACAAGGTAAAATGCCAACAGCGAACATGTTGGCCTTGACGCTATACATCGTCAAATTTTCAAGAAAGGTAAAGGCCAGAGTAGTCCGTAAGCCGAATTCTGTTCCCGGATCGGGTTGCCCCTAGCGGGTAACGATCATTCATCTGTGGGTGTCGATTGCCCGACACCTCTTGCGACCTACCCGGGAGCTTGGGCGGGCTACCCTCAAGTGCTCCCCTATTTGGTCTTGCACCGGGTGGGGTTTGCCGAGCTTTCCCGGTCACCCGGGAAACTGGTGCGCTCTTACCGCACCGTTTCACCCTTACCTGTAACCAAACAAACCGTTTGATTGCGGGCGGTATACTTTCTGTTGCACTTTCCTTCGCGTTGCCGCGACTCCACGTTATGGAGCACCCTGCCCTGTGGTGTTCGGACTTTCCTCCGGATTAAATATAATCCAGCGATCGTTTGGCCTACTCTGGCCGTTTTGTTGTATCTTTCCAGTATATGAGTCTCTGACAAATCGGGCATTTTGTCAAATTGTCACCGCGTTGTAACTCATTATACATTTGCGGCGGAATATTCATATGGCAACCCTGACAGACGGCATCTATGACAGCGGCGATAGCAACTGCATTGCTTTGGGTCGATTTTGTCTGGTTGTAGGTCTCTATCAAGGTAGCATCGATACCAGCGGAAATTAATTTCCATTCTGCTGTTAGATTTTCAATTTGCCGTTTGGCTTCTTCCGTTTCCTGATCGATGCGCTCTTTTTCACTGTTTATCTGGGTTTGGAGCTCCGAATATGCCTTCATTTTTGTCTGAAGCGTATTTTCAGCGCCTTCGATACGGTCCAGAAATTCGATCATTTCATCTTCTAATGTTGAAATCTTCGCTTTTAGATCATCTATTTCCTTAAGCGAAGATTGATATTCTTTATTGGTTTTAACCGAGCTGAGTTTGGCTTCACTTTTTTTGATGTTATCAAGATTTAAGCGCACATCTGATTCATAACTACGGTATTTTTGATTCAATTCTTCAATTTCTGTTTGCTGTTCATCAATATCCTGTTTGAAATCAAGTCGTCTTTTATCAAGTGCCTCTAAGCGCCGATCGACATTGCCCAATTGGGTTTTAAGATTGTGGGTATCGATTTCAATCTGTTGTAGCTTAACCAGGGCCTTAATTTGATCTTTGGTGATATTTGACATATTTTTCCCGCCTGTATCGCACTTTTAAAATAGCGTAAAAGGATCTTTTTCCATTGTCCAGGCCTTAACCTTGGCGCTAATGCCCGCCTCCGTGATGAGCCGGTCCAACCGATCAGCAAGTGCTTCGACCATGAGATGTTCCGATGCAAAATGCCCGATATCGATAATGGCTCGCTGAATGCATTCAGCATCGCGAGCATTGTGATAATGAATATCGCCGCTAATGTAGACCTCGGCCTTTGAAGATAAAAATGCTGAAATCAGGCTCGATCCGCTGCCGCTGCAAATGGCCACACGCGATACGTTCATTTTCGGATCTCCAGCAACTTTTACAAAATCAAGCTTGAGCCTCTTTTTAACCATCAAAACCAGCGACTTTAAACTCCGGGTTTTTTCTAGTTTACCAATTCGCCCAATCCCATATACGGCTTCGCCACTGCCCGCGGGGCCGGCTTCATTCCGAGCAGATGCATCAACCTTCACCGGTTGCAGTATTTGCAAATGCTTGAGCCCTAGCCGCTGTGCCAGGATGTCATTGACACCATCGCTGACAATATCAAAGTTGGTATGGGCTGAGAAAATGGCCAGTTGATGTTGTGCCGCCATCTGAATGATGGATCCGCCAGGCGTAGCGAAATCAATGGATTTCAAAGGTTTAAAAATCAAGGGGTGATGCGTTATCAGTAAATCAACTTTGTTTTTGCAAGCCGCTTCAATCACCTCCGGGCCGGGGTCCAGCGCAATCCAAATTTGCCGAACCGGAAGCTGCGGATTGCCGATCTGAAGTCCGACATTATCCCATTCTTCTGCCAAGGACGGTGGAACCAGTTGATCCATAATGTTTATAATCTGTGCGACAGTGACTTCCATTGCATCCTTTCATCTCATGTTTTTTAGGTCTCGCCCTCTTAACTGGCTTGGTGGAATTATGTAATACGGTTATGCAGAAAGCTCAAGTAAGGCAACCATAACCACGAAGGGCACGAAGGACACGAAAGGACAAAATTTAAATGATGTGTTTTCCCTTTGTGATCTTCGTGTTCTTCGTGGTGAGATATATATCAGCCGTATTCAACTAAAGTTTCTTAGATAACCGCGTTATGCAATTTGGTGACGCTTTAAAGACCCAATGTTTTAAAACAAAAAAGGCGTGGTTTTGAAAGTCCACGCCATTTAAAGAAAACCGCTTATCTCTCGCGGTTTCCATCTATGCGGTTCCGCTAGAACCTTACCTCGCTTTTGCTTTTCCTTGGATAGACGATTCACGCATTTCACTGAGTAATAAACGTTTATTTCTATTTGAGACATTTTGTCGTCAATGTGACATGGGCCCACCTGGGATCGAACCAGGGACCTACCGGTTATGAGCCGGTGGCTCTGCCAACTGAGCTATGGGCCCTGAAGGAATAGCGTTATCTATCGACAGCCCTTTATTTTGTCAAGTTCAGTTTTCGATGAAATTTTTCAACTTACGGCTGCGTGTCGGATGCCGTAGTTTTCTCAATGCCTTGGCTTCTATTTGACGTATTCTTTCACGGGTTACCGCAAAATCTTGCCCGACTTCTTCAAGCGTATGATCGGCCCGTTCACCGATTCCAAAGCGCATGCGTAGCACCTTTTCCTCACGGGGGGTAAGGGTGGCCAGCACTTTGCGCGTTTGTTCTGCCAGATTTAGATTGACCGCTGCATCCGAAGGCAGCATAAATTTTTTGTCTTCTATAAAATCGCCTAGATGGCTGTCTTCTTCTTCGCCAATCGGGGTTTCGAGGGAAATCGGCTCGCGTGCGATTTTTAGCACTTTGCGCACTTTCTCAAGCGGGATCTCCATCTTCTCGGCAATTTCTTCGGGTGTCGGCTCGCGGCCCTGTTCCTGAACCAGATAGCGAGACGTTCGTATGAGCTTGTTGATGGTTTCGATCATATGAACCGGGATCCGTATGGTTCTGGCCTGATCTGCAATAGCGCGTGTAATAGCTTGCCGAATCCACCAGGTGGCGTAAGTGCTGAATTTATATCCCCGCCGGTACTCAAATTTGTCGACGGCTTTCATTAATCCGATGTTTCCTTCCTGAATCAGATCTAAAAACTGCAAGCCGCGATTTGTATATTTTTTAGCGATACTCACAACCAGTCGCAAATTTGCTTTGGTCAATTCACTTTTGGCCAATTTGGCTCTAAATCGGCCCTCCTCAACGGCCAACATAATACGTTTTAGCGTTTGATTATACGCTTTTAGTTCGTTTTCGCGCTCCGCAATATTTTGTGTAATTTGCTTTAGCTCTTTGTGCAAAAGGCCCAGTTGTTCTTTTGGCAAATCACATCGCGGCGCGGCCCATTTTACAAACTTCGTCTTTGTATTTAAATGCTCTCTGAGATTCGCTACAGACGTATCAACAATACTTGCCCCCCTGCTGAGCATTTTGTTCATCTCGTCAAACCACATAATTTGAGCGCGGATGTGCGCCTCAATTTCATCGATCACATTGGCCTCTAAGCGCCAGTCCTTTAAAAGGTCAAAAATTTTATTGATTCGTTGCCCAATGTGTTGTTTGAGCTTTTTCGTATCTTCTTGCCCTAGTTTATTCGCAAATAATGTTTCCCTAAATTCTTTGTTTTCCTCATGAAGCTTTCGAATAGACTGGATTGTTTTTAAAAATTTTTCAGTTTGAGCCATTTCATCGATAAAAGTATCACCTTCATCAATGTCCCTGAGCACGTTTTTAGGCCGCAGATTGCCTTCCGCAATTTCTTCTCCGAGTTTAATGATACTTTCCACACCCGTTGTGGTTTCAAGAAGGGCATGCAATACTTCTTGTTCACCGGCTTCTATTTTTTTCGCAATTTCAACTTCTCCTTCTCGACTCAGAAGGGTCACAAGGCCCATTTCACGCAGGTACATTTTGACCGGATCGGTGACCGTTCCAAAATCCGTGTCTCGAACTTGCTGACTGATCGTCTTTTTTTCTTTTTTCTTTTTCTTGGTGATCAGCTTATTTTTTGTTTTTTCATCCACCACCTCAATTTCGTTTTCATCAAACATAATGAGGGTTTCATCAATTTGTTCAGGAGATAGTAATTCCGCCGGCAACAATTCATTGATTTCGTCGTAACTTAAAAAGCCCTGTTTCTTGCCTTTAGCAAGCAATTGTTTTATGGCTTTCTGGGTCACAGCTTTTGCTTTGGTTGCCGCTGCTGCAGTTTTCGGTGCCATGGTTTTGGTTCTGCGTGTTGCGGTTTTGGTTTTACGTTTTGCGGTTTTGGTTTTACGTGCCATCACTTTATCTTTGGGTGCTGCTGCTCTGGTTTTGCTTACCGTTGCTTTGGTTTTGCGCCCAGCTACCTTTTTCTTGGCAGCTGCGGCTCTGGTTCGGGTTGACACTGTTTTTCGTTTTGGCGCAGCGCTTTTGGTCTTGCGGATGGCTGCTTTTGCCCGGGAAGCCCTTGTCTTGGTCTTGCGGGTGGCTGTTTTTCTTCTGGTTGCCGCGGCTTTTGTTTTGGGAGTTGCAGCTCTGGCCTTCGTTGTTTTGGCTCTGGTTTTGGGAGTTGCCTTCTTGGTTCTACGAACCGCCGTTTTAGATTTGGACCGTACGGCTTTGGCGCGCGTTACCGTTTTTTTAGCTTTGACTTTTTTGGCAGCGCTTTTCTTTGCGGCTGGCCGGCTGCGACTGCGTTTTGTAGCAATTTTGCTGGTCGATTTTTGTTTCACAGTCTTTTTTGCGTTTTCCCTTTCTTTAGCAGATTTTCTTGCCATAAAATCATGCCCTCCGGAAATATTCTAAAATTGGATCTAACCAGCTTGCGGTTATCAGCTATGATCCCAATACCTGAATCCAACAGGAAATCGACAACGTAAGAAAACCTCCCATTCAAGAAAAATTCAGGTAAATGTTGAATGTTATATAAAAATTATATGTTAAATGGTCATAGTCAAGCCCTGGCACCCAGTTATTTGTCCGCTTGTGACGCCAGATGTTGTTTTTGACTGCGCATGGCCAGTTTTTGTTTTTGTTTGAGTAGCTTTGCCAATTTTTCTTGGTCGTTTTTTTCCTCAGCTGCCTTTATTTCATTCAGAATCCGGCGATCATGACGCTTTTGCCTGTTCTTGATAAATTGAGCGATCAGTTTCATGCAGCCATTTTTTTCCCAGGCTTCTTCGATCATCGCCAAGGCGGATATGATCCTTTCTTGTTCAGGCTTATCTATGAACAGTTCAAATATTTGCTTATCCGAAGATATCTGGTGCTCCAAAATCGTGGTGGCGATGGACCGCAAATGTGGATTCTCAATGTATTGGATAACGTCATATTTTTTAATCTCAGGCAATATGGCTGGAAATTGCAGCATCATGGCAATAATTTGGCGTTCCAGTCGACTGCCCTCGGTTGACGCTAATGCCTTGTGTCTGTCTAAATCCTTATTCTTTTTTTGGGCTGCACCTGTTCGAATTTCTTGCAAGATAATATTTTCTTCGATGCCAATTCGCTCAGCAAGCTTTTTGACATATAAGGAGCGCGCAACATTATCATTGATCGTTGCTAATGGATTTTTTAAGTCGGCAAAAACACGTATTTTCCCTTCAGTCGAGAGCCCGTGTTTGGCAATGGATTGTTCGATTAAAAAAGATACGATAGCGGGAGCATGGGTTGCGGCTTTCTGAAAAGACTCGGCTCCCTTTTCCCTTAAAAATGAATCCGGATCATGTCCGTCAGGTAATACAAGGATCTGAGTATCTGCTTTTTCCTCGCGGAATACATCTCCCCGGCTAAAATCCACATGCTCCTTCCAAAAAATATCAATACAACGCCGCGCAGATCGAATTCCAGCTTCATCAGAGTCATAAACCAGAACCAGTTTAGAAACATATCGGCTTAAAATTCGAACATGATCGGCTGTTAAGGCGGTCCCGAGTGATGCAACGGCATTTTCAATACCGTACTGATGGAGCGTCAGTAAATCGAGATAACCTTCAACAATATAAATGGTATCCGTCGTGCGGCTTTTATCCTTTGCCAGATACAACCCGTACAAAGATCGACTTTTGCTGTAAACCGGTGTTTCGGGCGAATTGAGGTATTTCGGCAACGAATCATCCATCACCCGGCCACCAAAACCAATGACATTCAGGTTCACATCAAAAATCGGGAATACGATGCGGTCCCGAAAACGATCATAATAGCCGCGCTTGTCCTTTTTAGGTAAAATCAACCCGGATCGCTCGACTTTGGCGAGGGGAACACCGCTTTTGGAAAAAAAATTTATGATGTTGTTCCACCCCTTGGGCGCATATCCAAGGTTAAAACGGTCAATAATCTCCGCGGATAGGCCTCTCTTTTTCAAATAGGCCATTGCCGGCTGTCCGGTCGGACGGCGCATTAGCATTTGGTGAAAATAATCGGCAGCCTGCCGATTGATCTTCAGCAGACTTTCGCGTTCACCCATACGCCTTTTTTGTTCAGACGTCAGGTGTCTTTGAGGGATATCGATGCTATATCGTTGAGCCAGCGCACGGGCTGCTTCAGGAAAAGCCAGTCCATTATTTTTCATCAAAAAGCTGAATACATTTCCTCCCGCACCACACCCAAAGCAATAAAATATTTGTTTCTCGGGGCTGACGGTAAATGATGGCGTCTTTTCAGAATGAAACGGACATAAACCGACAAAGTTTCGCCCTGTTTTTTTTAAATGGACGACTTCTGATATAACATCGACGATATCAGCCGCATTTTTTATGTCTAAAATCTTATCTTCAGGGATAAAAATTGCCAATAACAGCAACCTCCATATTTCATGGAACAGGGAAGATATAAGCACTCGGTAGGATCTTAGATGAGATGAAGCGTTTCAAATGTCGCATTTACCCGGTTTGCTAATTTGAATTGCCCTAAAATTTTGCCATAAGTTTAGATACTTATGGCCCCCCTGTATAAGAAATTGTTAAACGCGAATAATAATAAGATATCAGTGATTTGTCAATAAATTTTTATCATTTATTAAGACTTAATCATCAACAACAAGCGAGTCGCGCGTTAACGCCAATGCGGCTTTTAAATCCAGTGCGCCACTGTATAATGCCTTGCCGACAATCACGCCGATGACACCACTTTTTTCCAGCGGCAACAAGTCTTTAATATCCTTTATGGATGACACCCCGCCGGAAGCCACGACTGGAATCGATATGGCTTCAGCTAAGTGCTGTGTCGCCTCCAGATTCGGCCCTGTTTGCATCCCATCCCGTTGAATGTCGGTAAAATTAATGGCCGCAACACCACAGTCTTCAAACGCTTTGGCTAAATCAATCGCTTCAATTCGCGTTGTTTGGGTCCATCCATCTATTGCGACTTTCCCGTTGCGCGCATCGATTCCCACTATAATCCGCCCTGGGTATGCTTTGCATATCTTTTTGACAAAGGCAGGGTTTTTTATGGCCTCAGTACCGATGATCACACGCTTGATTCCCATCTTCAGGTACATATCCACCGTTTTTTCATTGCGAATGCCTCCGCCCAGTTGAATGGGCACCTGCACCGATTGGCCTATTTTGCGGATAGTGGCCTTATTTTGGGGGCTTTTCGAAAAGGCGCCATTTAAGTCGATGACATGAATTAACTGGGCACCAAGCTGCTCCCATTTGGCGGCCATCGCTACCGGGTCATCTGAATAGACGGTATCATCGTCCATACGACCCTGTAGCAAGCGGACACATTTACCATTTTTAATATCAACAGCCGGGATAATGATCATTGGATTGTGGTATTTGGTGTTTTGTGTTTGGTGTTTGGTAGATCAATTATCATGCGATATCCGTCGATTACAATACAAAACACTAAAAACCAAACACTAAATACTAAACACTCAACCTAAAGGGTTCCTTTGGAAGAGCGAACACCTTTGATTCGCTCATCCATCAAAGTGGCTTGATCCAACGCTCTGCCTAATGCTTTGAACATGGATTCAATGATATGATGCTCATTTTCTCCATATGAAACATTAATGTGAAGGTTTAATCCTCCGCGGGTAGCAAAAGCTCTAAAAAATTCTTTTGCCAAAGACACACTAAAGCCAGACCCGGAAGGATTAAATGAGGGTATATGGTAGGCCAGGTATGGGCGTTTGGACAAATCTACGGTTACGGCTGTAAGGGCATCATCCATTGGGGTTACGGCATGACCGAACCGTTTGATACCTCTGCGGTTTCCAAGTGCCTGATCGAATGCCTCACCCAAAACGAGGCCGACATCTTCAACCGTGTGATGAAAGTCGACCTCAAGATCGCCTTTGGCTTTTACCGCTAAATCGAAAAATCCATGAACGGCCAGTAAGACAAGCATATGATCAAAAAAGGGGATTCCGGTTGATATTTCCGATTGCCCGCTGCCGTCTAATTTGAGGCCAATTCGAATGGCTGTCTCTTTGGTCTTGCGTTCAACCTCGGTCTTGGCTTCCATCATTTTTAATCCTTCAGTATTGATCGGTTAACGTCAGCAACCCTCATATGGATATCATCGAGCCTAACACTTACGGTCGACGTTGCAAAACGGAACACAGCTACTGAAATGTTCCGTCAAGCAAAAGGATCATAATCAATTTTTTTAAGAAATGCAATCGTTTATATCGATCAAACGCCATACGTTGCATATACCATTTGCTCGACTCCGACCGATTTCACAACAAAAAGGGTGGCTCATCGAAATGAACCACCCGTGAAAGGAGGTCAGAATGAAGCACTATGACGTACTTACTCTGAGGCAGTCTAAACGGATTTAGTCTGCCAATACTAAAGAACCGTTTTTGCGTTGAAAGTTACATATGATTTGGATGGTGACGATCATCGAAAATGAAAGCAAATCAACGGAAGGCCATATGAAAAATCAAAAGGGCAGCTCCATCGTCCTAATGAGCTACCCTTGAACGAGAGGATCACAGACGAGTGACTGTAGCCTCCCCTCGGTATCCTTCCATATGTTAAACATCGCTTTTCAGATTTTCAAGCACGCTAATGAAAAATTAATACGGCTATCTGGGAAACCCCAGTTGGATACGCCTGATATTTTCTCACCACGAAGAACACGAAGATCATAAAGGGAAAACACATAAATTTACTTTTATCCTTTCGTGTCCTTCGTGCCCTTCGTGGTTATGTGGGCCTCGATTGAGCTTTCTGCATAACCATAAATATGAATTTATGATCAATTTAGAGTGTAACTGTAATAGTTCCCGGTTGACACTCCGACCAAAATCAGCTACTAAAATGCGCTTATATTTGGCACAATGTGGCAGTCTAATCAAATGGTGGAGATGAGGGGGTTCTCCTAATCGAACCCCTACCCTTCTATCTGCTTGAAATCATTAGGTCTGACCCAAGCTCGTTTTTAGATTTGTACCACCGATTTGTACTTTTCTTACTGTTTAGTACAAATTGTGTCAAGTTTTTATAAATCGTCAAAAAATTATCTTATTATATTTTAATATTTTATCGATCTTTTCTTAAAGCTTTGTTTCACGTACAAATCTATCAAATTACACATTTCACAAGTCAATCCAAGGGTATCGCCGTCGATGATTTGGGTGGGTTTTTATTGTGATATTATAGTCGTAATAACCGCAAGTAATATCAGCGGTAAAGGGTAAAGGTGTAAAGGACTAAAGGCATATGTGTAATTAAAAATCCCGGGCAACTCGAAAACC
>JASFEV010000142.1:0-11648 GCA_050124655.1 Desulfobacterales bacterium | reverse complement strand
TTGACATCATGCGTACAACACCCGCCCGATGGGCGCGTTCAATGACCCGTTCCAGATCCTTGCGATAGGACTTATCATCCAGGTGGCAGTGACTGTCAAATAGTTTCATTTCATTCACATTTCATTAGGGTTGAAGCTTGGACTTCAAGCTATTTCAAATTTTATTTTTAAACCGGCTCACGGCCTCAACCTGTCAAAATATCAATGAACCGTCCAATGATCAATATTTTACCTTGATTTCAAGCTCTGATTCTGACATTATCAAGCCTTTTGGTTTTTTCAATATCAATAAAAATTGATTGAAATGCCGGATAATAAAATCAGCCGGCAAAATCACGGCTTGGAGGTTGAGAATGTTTAAGATTGTAAATCGCGAAGAGATGTCTGACGGCACAGTGGTCCTCAATGATATAGAAGCACCGCTGATCGCGCGCAAGGCTCTGCCCGGGCAGTTTGTTATCCTGAAGGCAAATGAAGAAGGCGAGCGCATTCCGCTGACCATGGCGGAAACAGATCCTGAAAAAGGGACCGTTACCGTTATTTACCAGGTGGTGGGCAAGTCGACCGCCCTGTTTAAAACGCTGCAGGTAGGCGACGCGTATCAGGACGTGATCGGTCCTTTGGGAAAACCGACGCATATTGAAAAGGTCGGCAATGTCGTCTGTGTGGGTGGTGGTACCGGAATTGCCGTGCTACACCCGATTACCCGCGCCCTAAAGGAAGTCGGCAACCAGGTAACCTGCATCATCGGGGCCCGAACCAAGGATCTGCTGATTCTCGAAGATCGCATGAAATCGGCTTCCCATGAATTGCATGTCTGCACCGATGACGGTTCTTACGGGCACCACGGATTCGTCACCGACGTCTTAAAGGAAGTGCTGGAAAAGGGTGGGATTCAGCAGGCGGTGGCCATTGGACCGGTTCCGATGATGAAATTCGTTTCTTTGATGACCAAAGAATACGATGTGCCGACACTGGTCAGCCTCAATCCAATTATGGTGGATGGCACCGGCATGTGCGGCGGCTGCCGGGTTTCGGTCGGCGGCCATACCAAGTTTGCCTGCGTGGACGGGCCTGAATTTGATGCGCACAAGGTTGATTTCGATGAACTGATGCTGCGGCTCCAGGCCTACTGCGAAGATGAGAAGGCGTGCTACAATGATTTTTGCACCCTCCGCGATAGTCAATAATGTCAACCAGATCGATAACATCCAGTGTCAGATTTAATCCGAGGCGAATGATGGCTTCGTCTCTATTGATTGCGCTTTTACGGAGGAAAGAATGACAGAAGCAGTGAAAAAGAAAGCCAAAAAAGACAAAATACCCCGTGTATTAATGCCCGAACAGGAAGCGAATGTTCGTAATAAGAACTTTATAGAAGTTCCCACCGGCTACACACCGGAAATGGCCGTGCTGGAAGCCCAAAGGTGCCTGCAATGCAAAAAACCCAGTTGTGTGGCCGGTTGCCCTGTGGAAGTCGATATTCCCGGCTTTATCCAGCTCATAAAGGAAGAAAAATTTACGGAATCCATCCGCAACATCTGGTCTAAAAACAGCCTGCCGGCGGTTTGCGGCCGTGTTTGTCCCCAGGAAATTCAATGCGAAGGTGTTTGCATCCTCGCTAAAAAAGGTGATCCGGTGGCCATCGGCAATCTGGAACGCTTTGCGGCTGATTGGGAAAGAGAAAATGGGACCGGCGAGCTGCCGCCCAAAGCCGAACCTACGGGAAAAAAGGTTGCCGTGGTCGGCTCCGGACCCTCCGGGCTGACCGTTGCCGGCGATTTGATTGTCAAAGGACATGATGTCACGGTCCTGGAAGCGTTTCATAAGCCCGGCGGCGTGTTGGTTTACGGTATTCCGGAATTCAGACTTCCCAAAGCCATCGTGGCACAGGAAGTCAATTTCCTAGAGCGGCTGGGAGTTAAAGTTGAATGTAATGCGGTGGTGGGGCGTACCGTCAGTCTAGATGAGCTTTTCGAAGAAGGCTATGATGCGATCTATTTGGGTGTGGGGGCCGGGCTGCCGCGCTTTATGAATATTCCGGGGGAAAACCTGGTGGGCATCCTTTCAGCCAACGAATATTTAACCCGGGCGAATTTAATGAAAGCCTATAAGTTCCCGGAAGTGGACACCCCCATTCCGCGAGGCAAAGATGTAGTCGTGCTGGGTGCCGGTAACGTAGCCATGGACTCGGCCCGCACATCGATGCGGCTGGGAGCTGATAAGGTGCGGATTGTTTATCGTCGTTCGCGTCAGGAAATGCCGGCCAGAGGCGCCGAGATTCACCATGCCGAAGAGGAGGGCATTGAGTTCTTTTTGCTGACCAACCCGGTGGAGTATCTGGGCGATGAGAATGGGCGCTTGACCGGCATGACATGCCTGAAAATGGAGCTGGGTGAGCCGGATGATTCCGGCAGGCGCCGGCCGGTTCCCATTGAAGGCTCCGAATTTCATCTGGATTGTGATTTGTGCATCGTGGCCGTAGGCTCCGGCGCCAATCCCTTGCTGACTGCATCCACCCCGGATTTGAAGCTCAACAAATGGGGATATATCGAGGCGGATCAGGAAACCGGCAAAACCTATAAGAAAGGTGTCTGGGCCGGCGGTGACATCGTTACCGGCGCGGCCACTGTTATTCTGGCCATGGGTGCCGGCCGCAAAGCGGCGGATAGCATTCATGACTACCTCACACTCGGCTGGTGATTTTCGTTTTTAAATGGATCTTTTTCCGATGAGCGTTGTTCTCCGCGAATTTCAGCCTTCGACGTACTACCAGTACGCCGAAGGCTAAAATCCTTGTGCGGCCTCACTCATCAAAAAAATCTATCATTTAAAAATCGAAAATCCACATTTTTTATTACAAAACAATAGCCGTGCAGATAATTTGTGTACGGCTTTTCATTTATATAAAGGTGCTTTGCGCCTCTCATCTTGCCGCGGGTATGCCTCCGGTATAAAATCTGATTCTTCTGCGATCTTGCGCAAAATTCCTCGTTTCTGCATCAGAAACTAAAATTATAAAATATTATGCCCTCCGTATCATATTGTGCACATTTTCACTCTAAAAGTTCATCCTATCATTCTTAACCAACAGAAATATTTATAAAAAAAATAATCGTAAAATGGTATAGGTTTTGCTTTCAATAAATGAATTATAGCTCTAATGGCTCTTTTTGTTCCTGGTCATCAAAATATTTTTTTGCATAACATACCTCAATTCTTAACTTATATTTATGAAAGGACTTGTATAAGGAGATTAAAAAAATGAAAGATAATGGCGGAAGACGTCTAATAATCGATAGACGAAAATGCACAGAATTTGATCATTTTCCTGAGAGAAGAGCTCTGCGATTCAGAAGGAGTGATGTTGACCGTAGAAAAACACCAGTGGGAAACAACTGGATGGGCATAGAGCGCAGAGTTAACTTCAAATAGGACTAATCGTAATCCAAGCAAAATCATGGTTTCCTCAACCACCCCTTTCTGATTAAAAATGCTTAAACGAACGCCTGGCAACTCATGCCCCAAAACGATCCTGCTTCGCTTTAACAAGCTTCCACCTTCGCTAGAAGCTTCGGTGGACAAGACGCAGGACAGGCACATAAAGGCTAAGCTCCCGGCGATCCCAATCACGCAGACGGGCATGTTGGCTCACCCGACTTCCGAACTTCCAGCATCAAACCTATGCGCTATCAGCTGCGCTATCAGCTGTGAGCTATGAGCTAATTACCCGATACCTAAGAAGTGACACTTACTCCCATGCCCTATGCGCTTTGCCCCATGCCCTATGCCTCAAAAATGTTGACCCAGGATTCAAATCGTTGGACTTTTTTGGGGCCGTAGGGAATTAAGCTGTCGATGATTTCGGTGACGGATTTTTCGGTGGGCCGGCCATTGCCGTTTTTGGAGAAAAATTTATCCGCATAGCAGATGATCTGCTCTTCGATTGTTACGGGAATCATGTCGCGGCTGGGGAGCGGCAAATTTTGTTGGCGGATATCAGCCTTGCTGATGCCAACGCCAATATGCCGCTCACAGACCAGTGCCAGTTGTGGATGCCCCTCTTTTTTTAAGATGTCACCGCCCAGAATCCCGTGACAGATGTAGGGGTGTTTGCCAAAACAGCCGAGCTGGGGTGTAGCGGTCTGAAAAATACCAATGTCATGCAGCATGGCGGCAGCGTCGATCAATTTCAGGTCCGGCTTTAGCGCGGAAACGCGTTGGGCCGCCGCCCGGGCCTTGTTGGCCACCTTTTGACCATGCGCAACCAGTATATTAAATGCTTTGGAATTCGAGTCGTAATATCGCTCTAAAATTTCAAATGCATTTATTCTCATAGGCGCTTCGCAATTCACTTTCTGCTTTAAAGCAAGATTTCACACTTAAGCTAGATTCAGTAAGGTGTGCAACGTAGATATTTTTTTGGACAGGATTTACAGGATTGTCAGGATTTCTTTTTGCCGTTCGCCGGAAGCGAACGGCAAAACCCCATCGCCTGCGGCGAGTTTAACGTGCTTCCAACAACCAGGTTGATAATTTTTAAACTCAAGTGCCAGCCACCATTTTGAATTATATGGTCAAAGATATTTTATTCCGCTGAAAGCGGATTGAGTTTAGTCGCTCTCATCCGGAGAGCGACTAAGAAAAAATATCCTCAATATCCTGTAGATCCTGTCAAAAAATAAGATTCAATCCACCAATATAACACAAGGCACAAACGATTCGGCTGCCGGGCCATTGAAGACAAAAAGTGCTATTTATGTTTCTTGGCTAACAGGACACCTTCGATAAACGGATCGATGCCGCCGTCGAGCACATCATTGACGTTGCCGATATCCAGATTGATGCGATGATCTTTGACCATCTGATAGGGGTGCAGGACATAAGAGCGGATCTGGCTGCCCCAGGCTATGTCATCCTTGCTGTCATGAACTTCCTGCAGTTTTTCGTCTTGCTTTTGCTTTTCATGCTGGTATAGGCGGGCCTTGAGGACCTTTAAAGCCATATCCTTGTTGCGGTGCTGGGATTTTTCCTGCTGGCACTGTACAACGATTCCGGTGGGCAGATGGGTGATGCGCACTGCGCTGCTGGTTTTGTTGACATGCTGGCCGCCGGCACCGCTGGCCCGGAATACGTCAATCCGCAGGTCTTTGTCTTCGATGTCGACCACAATTTCCTGATCCAGCTCTGGATAGACGAAGACGGACGCAAATGAGGTATGGCGTTTGCCGCTGGCATTAAAAGGCGATATTCTAACCAGGCGGTGAACACCGATTTCCGACTTTAAATAGCCGTAAGCATTTTCGCCGTCGGCGGTGAAGGTCACACTTTTTATGCCGGCCTCTTCGCCGGGCTGATAATCAATCAGCTCGATTTTATACCCGCGGCGCTCCACCCAGCGCATGTACATCCGAAATAGCATTTCAGCCCAATCCTGGGCCTCGGTCCCTCCGGCGCCGGCATTGATGGACAGGATGGCGTTTTTTTCATCATCTTCACCGTCGAGCATCAACTCCAGTGACAGCGCTGCAATTCTGTGATCCAAATTGGCAATTTGCTGGGTCACTTCCGCTAAGGCCTCATCATCAGATTCATCCACAGCCAGATCCAGCATAATTTCATTTTCTTCCAGATCTTCGGTCAGTTTTTTGAATTTTTCGATTTTATTTGAAAGGGAAGTGCGTTCTTTCAGAATGGGTTTTGTTTCTTCCGGATTGTCCCAGAATCCATCTTTGGCGATCAGCTGTTCTATTTCGGCCAAGCGCGTTTCTTTGGTCTCCAGGTCAAAGATAGCCTCGCAGATTTAGCAGTTTTTGTTGCAGATCCGTTAAGTTTTGTTTGAGTTCCACAGACATTTTTTTACCTCCCCATCACAGTTTGTCCGCCTCAGGCGGATTGAGCGCCTTGTCTTGTTTGCCGGTTCACCGTTTATAATTTTAATTAGACAGCATTCCTCTTTTAACCGGCTCAACGGGTAACGGGAAAACCGGCTAACCTCTTTTTAATCTAAGGGCAGATTTGCCCAGCACAAGTAGTATAGCAAAAATAGCACCCGTCAGGCAAGCGATGGCAAACAGGTCCCCAAAGCGGGTATAAAAAGTCATCTGGCGCAGCATCGGTAACGGGCGGGTCAGTGAAGCCTCCTTAAGCAGCGGCGTTGTTGTTAAAATGCGACCCGCGGGATCGATAAAGCCACTGATACCTGTATTGGCGGCTCGGGCGAGGGCCCGCCGGTTTTCCACCGCCCGAAAGATCGTCATCGAGAAATGCTGGTAAGGCCCGCTGGTGGAGCCGAACCAGGCATCGTTGGTGATGTTGATCAGCAAAACGGCACCGTTTTTGACCAGCTTGCGGGACAGATTTGGAAAAATGACTTCGTAGCAGATCTGAACGCCTAAGGCGTCTTCTCTCCACAGCAGAATCTTGCCGGATTTGCCCGGCCGGAAATCCCCCACCTGGGCGACCACCTTGCCCAAAAAAGGAAGCCACTTTTCAAAAGGGACATATTCACCATACGGCACCAGATGCGTTTTGTCGTATCGGCTGACATTTTTGGCTGACGGGTTGATCAAATAGGCGCTGTTAAAATAGACGACTCTTTTGCCTTGCTTCGCAACGGAGGGGCTGCCGATCAAAAAATCGATATTCACATTTTCGATACCGGCCATAACCATCTCGGTTGGGCGTTCGTCGTAAAACAGGTAAAACGGCGTGGCGGATTCGGGCCAGACGATCAAATCGGGCTTATCCGATTTGGCAGCCAGCGATAAGCGCTGATGCGTTTTGATGGCGGCAGTTTGATGCGCCGGATCCCATTTTACGCCCTGGTCAATATTCCCCTGGATAACGGCAACCCGGGCCGCTGGCGCTGCAGTTATCAGATCGTCAATTGATCGAATACGCCAGGCGCCATAGATCCAGGTGAGCAGCAATGCCGCCATAAATACTGTAATGGCGCCCGACAGGACCGGCCTCGAAACCGTCAAGTTACCCCATGTTTTACGGCGAATAAACATGAGGGCCATAAAAATAGCCACATTGCTCAAAACAAGCAAAAAGGAGACTCCATAGGCGCCCAACAGATCTGAAATTTGGATTAAATGGGGTCGCAGATAAAGGGCGTGTCCCAGCAAAGCCCATGGAAACCCGGTGAAAATAATCGTTCGGACATATTCAAAGGCCACCCAGAGCAACGGTACGCTGATCAGGCGCCGAAAGGGTGTGGCGCCGCAAGCAGCCAGCGCCATCGAAAAAAAAGCTGGGAAAAGCGCCAGGACCGCCGCAAAAAGAAACAAAATGGCAATACTCAAATACCAGGGAAGATAGCCGTAGGTCCGCATGACGGGCACCACCCAGTAAAGCAGGGTTAGGTAGTGGACCAAACCAGCGATAAACCCGATACGAAAACTTTCCCTGGCCGGAAGATCTGCCAGGGCCACCAGTAAGGGCACAAGGGCGAACCAGGCCAGCCAGTCCAGCCCCAATTTGGGAAATGATGCGGTCAGCAGCAGGCCGCTTACGGCCGCCAGCATCATATTTGTGCGATCAGTTCTCATGGTTTGAAATTTCATATTATATATCATAGAATTATAGTTTACCATCTGAATATTATGAATCAGGAATTGCCATGGCAATGAAGGCGTCAACCAGAGGAATGCTCTTATCCGGATTGGTATACCCGGGACTCGGGCAGTTGCTTTTTGGACATAAGCCTGCGGGCATTATGTTTGCCCTGGGAACATCTGCCGGATTAATTGTTCTTACTTATCGTCTGGTGTTACGTGCTTACCGCGTGATGGATCAAGCCATTTCCAGGCTGGTTGATAATGCCCTGGATATGAAAGCCCTAAAAGAATTGATCGAACACAGTTCTGCCGGCGGCTGGGGGATTGAAACAATATCTTTAATCGTCATTGTCGGCTGCTGGCTGGCGGCAATTGTGCATGCCTATTTTGTTGGTAAGAAAATCGAAGCACAATCCCGATCACACTGATAAAAATCAACCACGAAAGCAGGAAGGATAGGGAAACATTTTGTGCTTTTTAAATTTCGCGTTTTCGTGGTAAATGGTTGATCACAAGATTCTCTGAGCACCGATTATCCGGCTATGGATCCTAAAAAGCTTTCACTGAAAATACTGCCTGACCGGATGGCCGTTTGCCGCTTCGAGCCCATGGCGGCGCTGCCGGACTGGTTTGATGAGGCCGGCTTTTATTCGATCACGCGCACACAGGAAGAACTGACCCTGGTCTGCCGCGAAGCGTTGGTTATCCCAGGTACAAACTGCGAGAGCGGATGGCGATGTTTTGGGGTTGAGGGCGTATTAGACTTTTCTGAAATCGGCATTATTTTCACTTTAACTCAACCGCTGGCAAAAGGCGGTATTCCTGTATTTGTGGTATCTACACATGATACCGATTATTTTCTGGTCAAAGAAAAAGACCTGGCAAAGGCCATCGATGTTCTAACAGCCGCAGGTCACAAGGTGATCACAGAGGACCCGTCTTCGCTTTAGAAAGCTACGCCGCGGCAAGCAGAGGTCAGAAGTCAGAGGTGAGAGGACAGAGGTCGGAGTACAGAAGACAGACGACAGTGTCAGGTGACAGAAACCAGAAGACAGAGGACGTGGGCTGATAGCTTGCATCGTTTATTCAGTTTTCATCTGTCTTCCGTCTTCTGACGTCTGTCTTTTGATATATGAACCTAAGGAAAAGAGGAGCGGAAGATGTACGTAACCTTTTATGGCGCTGTGCGCGAAGTGACCGGCTCGATGCACCTTTTAACCACCGATGAAGACCGGGTCATCCTGGACGCCGGATTGTTCCAGGGGCGCCGCAAGGAAACCAACGAAAAAAACAGGGTCATCCCCTTTGATCCGAACATGCTCACCAATATCGTGCTTTCCCATGCGCACATCGACCACTCCGGCCGCATTCCGTTGCTGACCAAGCATAACTTTACAGGCCGCATTATCTGTACGCGTGCCACTGCCGCAGCCAGCGAATATCTGTTGCGGGACTCGGCCCATATCCAGGAATCGGATGCCAACTACCTGAACTATAAAACCGTCCGCAACGCCTTGAGCAAACAATCTTCCAAAGGTGACAAGAAAATCAGCAATCGTAAAGCAAGGGAAATAAAAAAAATTCTAAAGAAAAACCGGCATGATCTAAACACGGACAAGATTAATGAGCTGATCGAAACGCATCGGCTGGAAAAAGTTGAACCGCTGTATCGAATTGTGGATGCCGATGAGGCCCTGGAGCTGTTTGACGGATATCCCTACCGGCACCCCATTGCTGTCGGAAAGGACCTGACCTGCACCTTTTATGATGCCGGTCATATTTTGGGGTCTGCATTTGCCCTCATCCGCGCGCGCCAGAATGGTCGCGATTTGCGCGTCTGCTATACCGGTGATATCGGGCGCTTTGATAAACCGATCATTAAAGATCCCACCATGAATTTTAGCGAAGAAGACCGGCAGATTGATTTGCTGATTATGGAAAGCACTTACGGGGACCGGCTGCATGAGCCGGTTCAAGACTTAAAACCGCAGTTAAAAAAGATTCTGGTCGAAACCCATGGGCGTGGTGGATCAATTATCATTCCGTCATTTGCCTTCGGCCGCACCCAGGAGCTGCTCTACACGCTGCATGAGCTTTACGATGAAACGGATGTGCCGCGCATGCCGATTTACGTCGACAGCCCGCTGGCCACCAAAATAACCCGGGTGTTTGGCGAGCATCCGGAAGTCTATGATGAGGAAACCCACGATACATTTCTGGAGAAAGGCAAAAACCCGTTTTCAATGGACAAGATCCATTTTGTGGGTTCGGTTGAAGAATCCATTGCCCTTAACCACGAAACCAAACCCCACATTGTGCTTTCGGCTTCCGGTATGTGTGAAGCCGGGCGCATCCTGCATCACCTGCGGTACAAAATTCACAATGAGAAAAATACGGTGCTGATGGTCGGCTACCAGGCCCAAAATACCCTTGGTCGGCGAATTCTTGATATGGGACTCAAATATGCCAAATCCGGCCGCAAGGGCAAGCCGCCGGTGGTGCGGTTTTATAACAAAGAATATCCTCTCAAGGCGCATGTCGTCAAACTGGGCGGCTTCAGCGCCCATGCTGATAAAAAAGAAATGCTACGCTTCCTGAAGGAATCCAATTTGAAAATCAAAAAGATTGCCCTGGTCCACGGGGAAGAAGACCAGATTCTGTCATTTGCCGATTTTCTGAAAAAGGAAGGTTTTTCAGTTGTGGTGCCCAGGTATGGGGAGTCTATTGAAATAAAATAAGTTCTCAGATGACAGAAAACAGAAGTCAGCGGACGGAAGTCAGAAGGCAGAGGAGGGTCCGTCTTCGATCTGTCGAGCTACGCCGCGGCAGGCCCGTGTTCGCATTATGATGCTGCGCAGGGACAAGTTGCCGCCAAATTTCCTTCGGCAGACAAGAAACGTTTTTGCAACGATTAAAACGGGGGTAAGCAAATGAGACGTACGAAGATCGCAGCAGTATGGGTTATGGCCGTTGTGACACTTTGTTTTGCATGTGGTGCATGGGCACAAGAGGACCCAAGACCCATAGCTGCCAAAGCTGCCAAAGTATGGCTGGCGCTGATTGATAATGGCCAATACGGCGCCAGTTGGGAGACAGCAGCGGTGTATTTTAAAACGACTATCACCAAAGAATACTGGCAGCAATCAATATCGGCTATCAGAAAACCATTGGGCAGGTTGGTTGCCAGAGAACTCAGGGCAGGAACATACACCCGCTCGTTGCCGGGTGCGCCCGATGGAGAGTATGTGGTTTTTCAATTCCTCTCATCATTTGAAAATAAAAAAACGGCCATTGAAAGGGTCATCCCAATGCTGGATAAAGATGGTATCTGGCGGGTCTCGGGTTACTACCTTGAATAGATGCGCCAAACAAAAAAGCGAAGCAAACCAAAATTCGAGTCAAGCGTAAAGGAAAGGCCGTTATGAACGCACTCACCTTATCGCCGGCATTCACTACCGACAACGTGGCGGAAACCAGAGATTTTTATGTTAGGCATTTTGCTGCAAAGGTTACCTTTGATTGTGGCTGGTATGTCAATCTTGAGTTCGGTCACGCAGCATCCACCCTGCAATTTATGTCGCCCCAGCAGCCCGAGCATCAACTGAGCAGCGCAGCGGGTCTGATCTATAATTTTGCGGTGGAAGATGTCGATATGGAATATGAGCGCCTGACAAAGGCAGGGCTGGCGGTTGTGGTTCCTCTTGAAGATCATCCCTGGGGCGACAGAGGTTTCGCCGTGCAGGATCCCAATGGCATCTCTCTGTACCTGTATTCCGAACGTGAGCCTGATGAAGAATTTAAGCAATATTATGTCGAAACTGAAGATAAACGTTAATGATATGATTTAGATCACAAGCATGCGCAGTCGTTATTCCATAATTTTCATGGAGGCTTCAGGCATAATTTATTTATGGGGGGAAAATGGATTCAAAAATAATAACCATATTGCCACAGTTTTTAGAAACCCTGGGATTGGACGAAGAACCCATGGGGATTTTTTATACCGATGAACAACCGGCTGAAGGCTTTTCACCAAAGCCCAACGAGCTGCCCACCCGGGAAAAGGAAATCAAAGATGAGATC
>JASFEV010000141.1:0-11750 GCA_050124655.1 Desulfobacterales bacterium | reverse complement strand
GCTGCTCAATAAAATCCTTTTCCTTGCGTATATATTCAAGAACTTCACTTTCTAATTGCTTGATACGTTGCTCAAGTTCCCTGTACGCCGGTTTTTCGCTCATGAGAATATCCTCTTTTGTTGCCAAAAATTATTCGCAATGTTTTTATCTGTTTAGCATATGTAGGGGATATAGCATTCACAAAGGAGAATCGTTTTTTCGGGAAAAGGTCTAAGACAGGCGAGATATTGATGAAATGCTGTATTAAATCTTATTCCAAAAAATTCTTAAAATTTGCAATGGTAAAAAGAGCAAACACAGAGTTACTGTTTACCATGTAATGGTAATTACCAAACCATATACTGTCAAAATCGACTTTTTGTTTAATTAATAGAACTTCAATCTATCATGAAAAAATGCGGCAGTTACACCTGGTCTGGAGTCTCTTCGGACTTTGTTTTATCTTTATTCAATTTGCGTTGTCTTTTTTGCTCTTGCTTTAGCTTCCTTGCTAATTCTTTCTTGCGCTTTTTCATCGAATTATGTGATTTTGCCATATTGTGTCACCTCGCGGGCTGTAATTCTTTAAAGTGACAAAAAGAAAAGTAATTTTGGACGGAATTCTTTAAGGTTAAAGATCTCGTAATTTCGGAAAGGACAGGTACTAATGCAAATGAAACAAAAGGCACTCCTCTCTACTAGAAGAGTGCCCTTTTTTATTTGGAATTGAAGGTTAGATCACACTGACATTTGCAGCGGCAGGACCTTTTTGCCCTTGCTCAATGTCAAAGGAAACTTGGTCGCCTTCATTGAGGGATTTAAAACCGGCTGAGTTGATTGCTGAATGATGAACAAACACATCCGGTCCGTTTTCCTGCTCAATGAATCCGAACCCTTTTCGTGGATTAAACCACTTAACAGTTCCATTAGTCATAATAACATTCTCCCTTCCTAAAATTTTCAACGTCGCAAACTGGAGGATGCCACTCTGACAAATGGATTGTTCCTTCAGAAAGAAACCACCCCGCCAATTGAAGGCGGGGTTTGATTGAATGGACTACAATAATCCTTCTCTGAGACAATAGCAAGTTAATTATATAAATTTTCTTAAAATAAATACAATTCGCTGTAATTCGGCGAAGTGGTAACTTTAAGTCGATACCGCTTATCAAAGTTAGCGAATCGGATCTTTGCACATTGCTTATGGAATTCTACACTCTTTTGCATGTGCTCGAATTGTGCCTTCGTGCTTTATGCATAACAGGCACGGGGCAATGCCATTTTAGCATTGCCCCTGCTATCTATCATTTTCTGATTTTTAATATTTCTTTTGCCAACCTGAAAAATTACGGGATTTTGAAATTGCACCGTGCATACAGCAGTCCTAAAATTTTCAGAATGGATCTTGAACTTAGCTATAAAATAAAAAACCGAAATCGAAAAATCTGATCTGATGCCGGTCTAAAATTGATGCCTTTTCTTGTTCGGTTTCTTAGTTTTATGTAAAAAAAGTCTGCCTTTCAAATTATTGCCTGCATAGCCGCCATTCCCAAAATTAGAAATTTGTGGATGACGTTTATTAATCCAATAGTAGATTAAAACTTCCAGATCAGATTAACGGCAAAGAAGTGAATTGCGTTGTTATCATATTCACCCTTGATGGGGCCCATAGAGGAGCCCGCCATCCTGATCGATATCTGATTCGCCCGCACCCAAATAATCATCGGTGGGTCCTCGGTTACGTCCTTGTTCCAGTCGTATTGAATTCCGATGCCGATGCGAATTTGCCGGTTCAGGGGCAGACCCGGGGTTCGGATGTCCTCATCAGCGGGAGAGGTGTCGATTTAGCGCAGCTAAATATCTAATTTCCAAAAGCAGATCACCGGATTTGTTTGCAGCTTTCCATTCTGGAGCAGCTTGACAAAGTGGATCTCCATACATAGTATTTTACAATAAGTTGAGTATCGCATCATTTCTCTTTTCTACTTTGCAACTTACACCGGTTTGAATTTAGCCGGAGCTGGCCCCGCAACAGCCAACCACATTGCGCCATTTCATTTGTTGATTTATTTCAAAAGATTACATTCTTTAAAGAATGGCCTAATACCATCAATCGGATTTGCGATTGCTTGGGGAAGGTAGGTTTGAGCAACATGGTTAATGAAGGAGTAAACACCATGTTAACTTTGTTTGATAAGCGCAAGGCGAAACGTCATGGTTGCGATGGAGAAATAATTTGGTCTTATTTCAACAAAAAAGATTATTTTAAGGCGCGCACGCTTAACTTTAGCTTAGACGGCAGCTATTTTGAGACGGATCGGGCTCTCGGTGCGGGGGCAACAGTTCTCATCCGTGTTCTGAATTGCATTGATCACAACAATCGATCCAAAGACCCTGAGTGCATTCGATGGAATACCCTGGGCGAAGTCAAATGGTGCCGAGAACTGACCGGCGGGAAACAAGGCCACTATGGCATTGGTGTTAGATACCACCTGGATTGACAGGCAAATTTCTTCGGTTCATGTCTCGATTTGGGTTAAAGCTTTTTCGAAAGGAGCTGAATTTAATGCCCAATTGTTTGACAAGGACACCGTTCATTGCTTTTTGTTAAAATTCAACACGTTCAGCATATCACATGGATAAAACAGTTGTTTCAAAAAGGAGAATTTGAACCATGAAACTCAGACCATTACAGGATCGAATTTTAGTTCAACGGGTTAAAGAAGAGGACAAAACAAAAGGGGGGATCATCATCCCGGATACGGCCAAGGAAAAACCAATTGAAGGCAAAGTGATTGCTGCCGGCAATGGTAAACTCAGCGAAGAGGGAAAGCGAATAGCGCTTGAAGTCAAGAAAGGCGATCGGATTCTCTTTGGCAAATATTCGGGTACTGAGGTAAAAATAGAGGATGAAGAATACCTTATCATGCGCGAGGATGACGTGCTTGGCGTCATCGAATAAAAACCTAAATGGAGGTTAAGACAAGATGGCTAAACTGATAAAATATGACATAAAAGCCCGTGAAGCGATGCTGAACGGCATAAGAACCCTCGCAGACGCGGTGGTTGTTACGCTGGGACCTAAGGGTCGCAATGTGGTTCTTGACAAATCCTGGGGTTCTCCAACGGTCACCAAGGACGGCGTCACAGTGGCCAAAGAAATCGAATTGGAAGACAAATTCGAAAACATGGGCGCTCAGATGGTAAAGGAAGTCGCCAGCAAAACCAGCGATATGGCCGGTGATGGCACAACCACGGCGACGCTTTTGGCCAGATCAATTTATGAAGAAGGCCAGAAGCTGGTGGCGGCCGGCAATAATCCCATGGCCATTAAACGGGGGATTGATGCCGCGGTTGGCGTCGTTGTGAAAGAACTACAAAGTTTGAGCAAACCCACCCAGGACCAGCGCGAAATTGCCCAGGTCGGCACCATTTCGGCGAACAATGATAAAACCATCGGCAAAATCATTGCCGAGGCCATGAACAAAGTTGGTAAAGAAGGGGTCATCACCGTTGAAGAAGCCAAAAGCATGGAAACCACTTTAGAGGTCGTTGAAGGCATGCAATTCGATCGGGGTTACCTCTCACCGTATTTTGTAACCGATCCGGAAAAGATGGTGGTCTCCCTGGAAGATCCCTACATTCTGATCAATGAGAAAAAGATCAGCAATATGAAAGACCTGCTGCCCATTTTAGAGCAGGTGGCCAAAATGGGAAAACCCCTTATGATTATCGCCGAAGACGTCGATGGTGAAGCGCTGGCAACATTGGTGGTCAATAAATTACGTGGCACCCTGCACGTCGCCGCGGTCAAGGCACCGGGTTTCGGCGACAGACGAAAAGCCATGCTGGAAGACATTGCCGTTTTAACCGGCGGGCAGGTCGTGTCCGAGGATTTAGGGATCAAATTGGAAAACTTAGCCGTCTCAGACCTCGGCAGCGCCAAACGGATCAACATCGACAAGGACAACACCACCCTTGTTGACGGCGCAGGTTCGCGCTCGGCCATCGAAGGCCGGGTCAAGCAGATTCGAGCCCAAATCGAAGAAACCACCTCCGACTACGATCGTGAAAAGCTTCAGGAACGGTTGGCCAAACTGATCGGCGGGGTGGCGGTGATCAACGTGGGCGCAGCCACAGAAACCGAAATGAAGGAGAAAAAAGCCCGGGTCGAAGATGCCCTCAACGCTACTCGTGCGGCTGTGGAGGAAGGGATCGTGCCGGGCGGGGGCGTTGCGCTGGTGCGATGTCTGCCCGCGCTGGAGAAAATAAAAATCAAAGCCGATCAAAAGCTGGGTGTGAAAGTGGTTATGCGTGCCATGGAGGAGCCACTGCGTCAGATTGCCAACAATGCCGGTTCTGAAGGTTCTGTCGTCATCAATACAGTAAAAAACGGCGAGGGCGCTTTTGGCTACAATGCCGAAACGGATACCTATGAAGATTTGATGAAAGCCGGTATAATGGATCCGACCAAAGTGGTTCGGCTCGCACTGCAAAATGCAGCAAGTGTGGCTTCCTTAATGCTGACCACCCACGCCATGGTTGCAGAAAAACCCGAAGAAAAAAAGGAGATGCATCCGGGAGCTCAAGGAATGGGCGGTGGAATGGGTGGAATGATGTAAGCCTCCGTCATTCCGTGGCGTTCATGTGAAAATCCTTTTGGCGCAATGTTTTACCAAAAGGATTTTTTAAATTTTTCCCCTATCAAACTTCACCATCTTTCTCTGCTTCTCATCCCACAGATTCGGCCACAAAGACATGAGGCTTCTGCAAAGGGTCAGCACTGGCCTGGCTTCTTGAAAAAGCTGAATGAGAAGGTGCAAATATCAATCAGTATGGCCTGATTGCCTTGTTAGTAACGCCCTCTACCGCGTCGATCTCCCCCTTCACGTCTATCTTCCTGTCCTCCTTTATCTTCGCCGCGACGGTCGGCGGCGCGAGGGCGAGCCTCATTGACGGTAATCGTCCTGCCTTTCATGGCTTTCCCATTTAAAACTTCGATTGCAGACTGAGCCTCAGCTTGAATGGGCATTTCCACGAATCCAAAGCCTTTTGATCTACCACTTTGTTCATCCATGATAACAGTCGCGGACGCGACCTGCCCGAAATCCTCAAACGCCTGGCGCAAATCATCTTCGGTGACATTGTATGACAGGTTCCCGACGAAAATTTTCATTTTAATCCCCCTTTTGAAAACCTAACTCTTTGATGCCTTTTAATACCTGCACTATTTACCAAAATCAGAGTTTGCGGTTTTACAGGAATTATCATAGATATTTACATCACAGGGTTTTCAGCGCTGTCAAAAACTGAGTTATATCGAACCAGATCTCTCAACCACCCGGCATGCAAAAGTGAGATCCAAAAAGATGTCTTTAAAAGTAAAGGTTTTCTAGAAAATAGCTTTACTTCATTGACTTTGCAGAATTCATGCGTATGTTATATGATGTTAAGTGTCACACCAACTTCGACACCTATAAAAAAACCATCGGATGGCCTATAGCCTCCAAAGGTTAAACTTCAAAAAAGGGAGTTTGAACGTGGCACTTAACTGGTTTCTCGGGTGTGCGTGGATGCTTTGTGATGGATTCTAACGGCACCTTTGATTCCACACTTCTTTTAACCCCCAATAAGAACATCCTGTGAAGAAACGACTTGAAATTCCTTAACTATGCTTCCAAATATGATGGGGATGTTCTGTTGGGAGCTGGCGAACCTTCATCTCTCTATTGGATACCTCCAAGATCCTCCTGCCGCGTCTTTTAATCTTAACCAATTAGAGCCGTTCACCAAGACAAAGCTAACTCTGTTATACCTTTTACACAGGAGGATGTTCCCATAAGGAAAATTTCCAAATGGTCCCTCATCAAGCTCTGGTTTTTCTTCCAGAGAGCACACTTCCAGGGTGCCGGTCCATTTATCGGTTACCGCGATTTCACACGATATCTTCCATTTCGTGTCTCTAAAATTTTTGGTTTTAATCTCATAATCACCAAAAATAACTCGAGCACAAGTAATTTCAGGGAATTGAATTGCAGGGGGAATGAAATCAACGACTGCCTGAAGGACGACCTCCATTGAAAAATCAGTGGCATCCCTAAAACTTGAAATATCATAGAGACAGTTTAACTCTTTGATTCGCTCTTGAAGTCTATGAGAAATCAGCCCCAGTTCTCCCGCATCAGATCGTTTGAGTTCCTTGATCTCTCTGTCTTGTTCCTCAATTATATGCATCAGGCTTAGCGTGCGCCTTATATGGCTGCCTTCGGTTATCTTCCGTTTCTTGTTGAGTTCTTTTGCTTTGCGAATGTATTCCAGGACTTCTTTTTCAAGTCGCTTAATTTTTCGTTCCAATTCGTTGTAAGTCGGTTTTCCAGTCATGATAATATCGCCTTTTTTAAATTAATTTTAAAGGTAAAAAAGCATCCCTGGGAAGCGAAAGTGGTAATGCCCACAAGGTCCGGGCGAGGCATGGACTTATAGTCCGGTACGCCCAGGTTCTCGTCCAAAATGGAGATTTTCCACTCCGGTGGGGTCAAACCCGCAAGAACCATGAGGCTGAGTGGTTTCCACACACGAAAACAGTTCCAGCGGCTCTCCTTGACTTGGGTGATGGCGACCAGCGGGTTGGAAGGATTGGGTTTTGATGCTCTTTCACTTTTCCTTTCTATCCTTATTATACTAAAAAACCCTCATTTACTTATATTTTCCCTCATGGATATGGTAATCCCGATTAGTATTAATAGTAATGTTGGCTGGTTAGCTAATGACAAGAAAATCTAAATTTCGGGGGAAGTGAAAGAAATTTTATTAAATTAGTGTGATCTGTGAAAGGCTGAATTCGGCTCAGGTCTTTTGAATTAAATAGGTTGTCAATTGGCTTTTTCTGTATAATATTCAACAGACCGATTGGTAAATATTCTGAAATTATATCCCTTTTTGCTTTTTATAATTTCACCAAAATCATTAAAAAAATAAAAAAAGAAAAAGCATAACGGTATATATTCGGAATAATAGTTTGACCACGAAAGCACGAAAATACGAAAACACGAAAAAAAATTCCGTGCTTTTAAGATTTCGCGTTTTGGTGGTTGGCTATAATCTGTTTACTATCTACTCGTAAATCAAATCACACAGGCTGATTGCCAAGGGGGGGGGAATGTCGAGCGAACTTGACCAACTCTGTATCAACACGATTCGAATGCTTTCAGTAGATGCGGTGCAAACGGCCAATTCCGGTCACCCCGGGATGCCCATGGGCGCGGCTGCCATGGCTTATGTTCTCTGGACTCGCTTTTTACGGCATAACCCGAAAGACCCCACCTGGCCCAACCGGGACCGCTTTGTGCTTTCAGCCGGCCACGGCTCGATGTTGATTTACAGTCTGCTGCACCTGTGCGGTTATGACCTATCGCTGGAAGAACTTCAAAATTTTCGCCAATGGGGCAGCAAGACACCCGGCCACCCCGAGCACGGACACACACCGGGTGTGGAGACCACCACCGGTCCTCTGGGTCAGGGATTTGCCAACGGAGTCGGCATGGCGCTGGCTGAACGATATCTGGCAGCGCGCTTTAACAAACCCGGTTATCAGATTATCGATCACTTTACCTACGGCATTGTCAGCGACGGGGATTTAATGGAGGGCATCTCGCACGAAGCGGCTTCACTGGCCGGGCATCTTGGTCTGGGCAAACTGATCTATTTCTATGATGACAACCACATCTCTATTGAAGGCAACACCGATATCACTTTTACGGAAAACCGTACTGGCCGTTTTGAAGCGTATGACTGGCATGTTCAAAATGTGGCGGACGGTAACGATTTGCCGGCTCTTGAACAGGCGATTGTAGAGGCCCAGAATGAAACCAACCGGCCATCTTTGATCGCCGTTCGTACTCATATCGGCTATGGTAGCCCCAACAAACAGGATACCGCCGGCGCACACGGTGAGCCCTTGGGGACGGAAGAAATCCAGCGCACAAAGGAAAATCTGGGCTGGCCGCAGGAGCCCGCTTTTCTCATACCGGATGATGTATTAGCACATTTTCGGCAGGCCATCGCTGTCGGCCAGAAGCTTGAAAACCGCTGGCATAAGGCTTTTGAAAACTATCAGACCGAATTTAAAGAGAGCGCTGCTGAATGCCGTCGCTGGCTAAGCGGTCAGCTTCCCGACGGGTGGGAAAAAGACATACCGGTATTTGAGCCCGACGAGAAAGGAATGGCCACCCGGGTCGCCTCCGGTAAGGTGCTCAATGCAGTGGCGCCGACAGTTGCCAACCTGGTCGGTGGTTCGGCCGACCTGGCGCCTTCCACCAAGACCCTAATTGATGATGAAACCGACTTCCAGGCGAATAACTATGGCGGCCGCAATCTGCGTTTTGGCGTACGCGAACACGGTATGGGTGGCATTTTAAACGGTATGGCGCTGCACGGTGGTCTCATTCCCTACGGCGCCACATTTCTTATATTTTCCGATTACATGCGCCCGTCCATCCGGCTGGCAGCCCTGACTGAACAACAGGTCATCTACGTGTTCACCCATGACAGCATCGGATTGGGCGAAGACGGCCCCACCCACCAGCCGATTGAACAGCTGGCTGCTTTGAGGGCCATACCAAATCTAGTGCTCATTCGCCCCTGCGATGCCAATGAAACCGCCCAGGCCTGGCAGGCCGCCATCCAGCATCGGGACGGACCAGTGGCCCTGGCCCTGACGCGCCAAAATCTGCCCACCCTCGACCGCAGCGCACAATATGCATCCGCCGCGGGCCTCCACCAGGGGGGCTATGTGTTAAGCGAAGCCACTGACGACAAACCGGAGGTAATTCTGATCGCCAGTGGCTCGGAGGTGCCCATTGCTCTGAAAGCCGCTGAAATGATGATCGCCAAAGGGTATCCCACCCGGGTGGTCAGCATGCCGTCCTGGGAACTGTTTGATGCCCAGCCAGCCGAATATCGCGACCAGATACTGCCGCCGGCAGTCACAGCCAAAATTGCCATTGAAGCCGGCAGCGCCCAGGGCTGGCATCGTTTTGTCGGCGACGCCGGTCGGGTCGTTGCCCTGGATCATTTCGGAGCTTCAGCACCTGCTCAAACGCTGTTTGAAAAATTTGGGCTGACGGCCGAACGCGTGGTTGAAAAAGCGCTGGAAACCGTTTAAAGATAAAATTTGATTGGATCGAAAATACGAGGAGAAGGAGAAGGGCATGTCAAAACTGATCGAACTCGAAAAAATGGGCCAATCCATCTGGCTGGATTATATTCAACGCTCGTTGTTAACATCCGGTGAGCTAAAGCAGATGGTCGACTCCGGTCTGAGGGGGGTAACGTCAAATCCGGCAATTTTTGAAAAAGCCATTGCCGGCAGCAACGACTATGATGACGATTTAAAGCAGCTGATCCAAACCGATGGCTCTATTGAACAAATTTATGAAGCACTGGCCATCAAAGACATAACCCTGGCCACCGATATACTGCGCGGCGTTTATGATTCTTCCAAAGCTAAAGACGGCTATGTTAGCTTGGAGGTCAGCCCTGAACTGGCTTACGAAACGGAAAAAACCGTGGCCGAGGCCAAACGGCTGTATGAGACCGTCAACCGGCCCAATGTCATGATCAAAGTGCCGGCCACAAAGGAAGGACTGCCGGCAGTTGCCGAATTGATCGGCTGCGGGGTGAATGTCAATGTCACCCTTATTTTCAGCCTGCAAAATTATAGAGCCGTTGCTGAAGCTTATCAGGCGGGTCTCGAGCAACTGGCGGCCGCCGGTCCCAGTGTTAAAGGGGGGCATACAGTTGAGCGGGTCGCCTCAGTCGCTTCCTTTTTTGTGAGCCGCGTGGATACAGCGGTGGACAAAGAATTGGAAAAAATCAACCATAGCGAACTGCTGGGCAAGATTGCAGTGGCCAACTCAAAAGTGGCTTACGCCGAATACAAACATATTATCCAGCAACCCCGCTGGCAGCAGTTGGCCGCTAAAGGTGCCCAGGTGCAGCGCGTCCTGTGGGCCAGCACCAGCACCAAAAACCCGGCCTATCCGGACAACCTGTATGTAGATGAGCTCATCGGGCCGGATACGGTCAACACCTTGCCGCCCGCTACCCTGGACAGCTTTATGGATCATGGCCGGGTGGCCGAGACGCTCACCCGGGGTCTGGATCAGGCAAAAGACCAGGTCGCCCGGCTGGCCGATCTGGACATCGATCTGGATGCCGTTACCCAGAAACTGCAGGATGACGGCGTGATCGCTTTTGCCAAGCCTTTTGCCAAATTGCTGGAAAGCATTGCCGAAAAATGCAAGCAGCTAAAAGCCGCATAGGATTAGTGCGCCTTCCGATGCAATTCCGTGGTCGGAAAATCATTTTGGCTGGAGCCGATATCAACAGCAGACGGTCGATGGCTGTTGAGGATCATAAACTTGTGGTAATGTGGCAGAGAGGATCACAGCCTTGAAAGTACAAGATGAACTAAAGCAGAAGGCCGCCCACCGCGCTGTGGAATTGGTCCAATCCGGTATGATTGTGGGCCTGGGAACCGGCAGTACAACCTCTTTTGCCGTGATCAGAATCGCAGAGCGCATCAAATCCGGTGACCTCAAAGATATTGTCGGTATTCCAACTTCCATCCGCACCGAAAAGCTGGCCCGGGAACTAGATATCCCATTGGTAACCTTAGATGAACAGCCCGAGATCGATGTTACCATCGATGGGGCCGACGAGGTCGATCCGGAGCTGAATTTGATCAAGGGCGGCGGAGGGGCTCTGTTGCGTGAAAAAGTGGTGGCCCAGGCCAGCCGCACGAATATCATCATCGTCGATGAAAGCAAGCTTTCCGAGTGTTTGGGCACCCACTGGGCCTTGCCGGTGGAAGTTATCCCCTTTGCCGCCCAAACCGAAGCCAACTTTCTTGAATCGCTGGGAGCATCGGTCAGTGTGCGCGGCGCTGAAAAAGGGCAGCCTTATACAACCGATCAAAACAACTATATTCTGGACGCCAATTTCGGTGCCATGTCGGATCCCGACGCTCTGGCGGCCAAACTAAACGCGCGCGCCGGCATTGTCGAGCATGGGCTTTTTCTAGGTCTGGCCAGCGAGGTCATCGTGGCAGCTGAAGATGGCATCCGCCACCTGCAACGTAAAAACAGATGAAAACACGACGACAATTCATTACATGGGCCCTCAAACTGCTTGCCGGTTTGGGCCTGCTTGCCACCACGATCAGGGCCACCCTGAAAAACGCCTGGGCCCAAACCAAACGGTTTATCGTTCCGCGGAATACGGACCTGTCTACATTGCGCAATAGAGATCCGGCCACACTGGACACCCGCAATCTGGAGGTGCTGCCTTTAGAAGGTTTTGAGACCATGGGGCTGAGCAACCATGCCGTGCACATGCCATCATGGCGCCTGATCGTTGACGGCAACGTCGACGTACCGACCCGACTGCCCTACTCACAGATCCTCACGCTGCCCTGGATCGAACGCAAGGTGATCCTGATCTGCCCGGGTGTCTTTGTCAACCACGGAAAATGGAGGGGCATCTCACTGATGACGGTATTAAATCTGGCCCAGATGCAAGCCGATACCACCCATATCAACGTTTATGGACCGCAGGGCAACCGAGAAAAAGCCGAGCGCTTCCCCATCGCCGATGTTCGATCGGATAAGGTCTTTCTGGCCTATGCCGTCAACGGCGAAAAATTGCCACAAAAACATGGGTTTCCCCTGCGCATCGTGGCTGAAGATTACTATGGCGACGATTGGGTTAA
>JASFEV010000140.1:0-11753 GCA_050124655.1 Desulfobacterales bacterium | reverse complement strand
GACCGTCGGTATCTGCGGTGGTGATGATTCCCGCCTCGAAGCATTCGCAGGCAAAGGCAATCGTCATGCCGGCCGAGATGGTGTCGATACAATAGCGGTTGCAGATCTCGTTGCCTTTGGCAATGGCTTTGAGGTTGGCAATATTCAGATTGCTGCCCAACGCCGCAATGGTCTCGTACTCAGGGCCGCCGTAGCGGGAATCGACACCATATTGGGGATCATCCAGTGCGATACGCCGTTTGCAGCGAATCGGGCAGGCATAGCAGCCTTTTCTTTTTTGCAACAGCAGCTCATTGTATGTATCTCCGCCAATGGCCGCTGCCTGGTCAAAGCGGCTGCGCCGGAAATTGTCAACCGGCAGGGCTCCGGCAGCCGATAAGATCTCGGGAAAGGCCGTGGTGCCGTAAACAAACAGTTGCTCGCCTGCCGGATTATCCTTGAAGGTGCGGGCATAATGCTGCGCCGTTTCACGCAACACATCCGGGGCCTTGAATTTGAGTTTTTCAGTACCTAGGGCGGCGACAGCGCGTAGATTTTTTGAACCCATCAGGGCGCCAAATCCGCCGCGCCCATTGAAGTGACCCAGGTTATTGGTGATGTTGGCAAAGCGCACCCGCTTCATGCCGGCCGGCCCCGTCTGAGCCACCCGAATTTTAGCGCTACCCAGCTCGTTGCGGATCGCATCTTCACATTCTTTTGTCTCCAGACCGGCAATCGCCGTGGCGTCCCTAATATCCGCTTTGCCCTCGCTGAGACATAAATAGACCGGATGTTCCGCCCGGCCGCTGAACACCACAGCATCAAAACCGGCCATCTTCAGCTCGGGGCCAAAAAATCCAGCTGCTTCGGATTCACCGGCGGTTCCGGTCAGCGGTGATTTGCCCACCGCCGCAAAGCGGCAGGCCGCCGGCAGCGGGGCGCCGGTCATCACCCCGCTGGCCAAAACCAGAATATTCTCGGCGGAAAAAGGGTCGGTGGCAGCCGGTACCATCTGCATCAGATAATGGTATCCGATACCCCGCCCGCCCAGATAAGATCGGTAAAAGGCCTTATCCTGTTCATCAATCGCTATTTTTTGCGAACTCAAATCAACACGCAAAATTTTTCCAGTATAGCCGAAGGGCATCAAAACGCCTCCTCTGATGGGGATTCACTTGACTGCCACAAATCGTAAAGGCACTATAAGACAAACAGACCCAAGATGTCAAAGGGCTATGGGGGCCCCCATTTCATCCCCAAGGCGCCATATTAAGCTTGAAACTTCTCATTTGCGGGTATATTTTGTTGGCTCGCACAATCGGCACTGCGTATAAAGCGTGTAACCGCGTTCAGCCTGTATTGTGTACTTTCAAAATCGGGCCTTCAAGTTGTCCCAAGAACCGATCAAATAGACGCTAGTTTCGAGGAGATCTCATATGCACACAGAAACGGTCCTCTTTTTTAAGCCCTACCCTTTTACCGCTGGCCAAAAAATCTACATCGATGGCGGGCCGCGCAGAGGCGATTGGGAGGTTATCGATGTCAGCGAACGCAAGATTAAATTACGCTGCCCGATCTCCCGCAAAGAGATTGAGTGGAACCAATTCTGCTATTTTGTCGAGGAGCGGAGAGGGGAGCCGTGGCCGCATAGCGACTGATGCCGGGTATTGGGTATTCGTTATTGGTTATTCGCTATCGTTACGGGATACCCGTTAGGCATTATGGCAGGGCATTTAAAAGGCAAGCGTCATGAAACAGTGCATGAGGGATGGGCAATGATTTCAGCGTTGGAAGATTTAGAAAAGAAGTTAAAAGAATTGGATGAAAAAATAGCGGAAGTTAACAAACGTATGCCGGCCCATTCCGTCAAACCCCCCATCATGAGGCAGCTGTTTGAACTCGAAGACGAACGCGACGCGCTTGTAAAACAAATCGAAAATCTGAAAAAAAAAAGGAATCAAAATTGGGACGATGTGTAAACCATCCGGAGCGCGAAACCCGCTACGAATGCAGCAAGCACAAGGTTTATATGTGCGAGGCCTGCCTCGATTGCCGGGACCCGGATATCTATTGTAAATTCCGCGAAGCATGCACGATCTGGTTTTTAACCCAAAAAAACTTTGATGATGATGTCAAATCAGAAAAACTGAATTGACGCCGTAAAGGAGATGAATGTGGAAATCCTAAATTATAGACCCATTGGGACGATACACACTCCCTTTAAAGGCCTTGAGGGCACACCCATCCAGCCCGTCGGTGGCACCGGTGTAAAGGCCGAAATTGAAATTTTAGCGGAATTCGTCGCCGGGCTGCAGGACCTTGATGGGTTTTCCCATATTATCCTCATTTATCATTGTCATTTGGCGCAACCCTACCGGCTGATGGTGACCCCTTTTTTAGATGATGAACAGCGCGGCCTATTTGCCACGCGCGCACCCGCCCGTCCCAATCCGATTGGCCTCTCGGTCGTGCGACTCATTCGAGTTACGAATAACATCCTGCATATCGAAGATGTCGATATTGTCGACAACACACCTCTATTGGATATTAAGCCGTTTGTGCCCGAATTTGACGTGCGCGATGCCGATCGCATCGGCTGGCTTGGACAAAAAACCGCTGATGTCAAAAGCAAAGTAGACGATGGTCGATTTGGAGATTAAGTCATATCCGTTGGAATTGAGGCGCGGATTGACAGAAAAGGACAGGGCCTTAGAAGGTTATGGTATGTCCAACAGTGTTGATAATGACCTTGTCCTCAAATCGAGCATACAGCGCCTGAATAGCATGGCTGCCAGTACAATGCCCCACAACCATCTTTTCTAAATCAAAGCGCTGCAAATACTGCAGGATGGTATCCAGCTTTTCACCGGTCGTCTTAACCAGATGCAGCCCGCCCAAAAGCGCATAAATCCTTTTTTGGCCGCATATTTTTTTGACATGGTTGAGGGTGTTAATAATACCACGATGGCTACATCCTAAGACGACGACAGTCCCTTTGCCGGTTTTCAAAATCAAGGCCTGATCATCGGCTAGGGAATCAGGCACCTGATGACCGTCCTTGTCGACAAAAAATCCTTGCGCCACCGATTCAAAATTTGATTCCAGAGGTATTTCACCGGTGGTTAGAATATTGGGCGCAATTTGCACGGGTTCCGTATGCAGGCATAATGTGACGCCCTTTTGGACCAGCGTTTCTTTGCCGACAGGCATACCGACTTGGCGGTATTGGTTGTTGCGCTTGATCAGTTTGCGGGCGAAGACATCGGGGTGGGCATACAGCGAAAAATGTCTATTGCGCTCCAACAGGTGCCTGAGACCGCCGGTATGGTCGTAGTGGCCATGGCTGAGCACCACCGTGTCAATCGTTGCCAGATCGCTACCGAGAACACGGGCATTATTTTCCAACGCCAGATACTGCCCGGTGTCAAATAAAATACGCTGTGCGTCGGTTTCGATCAAAAAAGCCAGACCGTGCTCACCGATCAGGTCACGGCTACCGCCGATGCCGACGGTATTTTCAACCAGCGTTGTAATCTTAAATTTCATCAGTTGTATTTTATCTCAAACAGATTTTTGTATCCTCAGTGATTTAAGCCGGGTTGATTATATTATTTTCAGGACCCATTTGCAGGTTTGCTTATCAGCAGCCTCAGCAACTGTCTTTCGGAATGTCAGGGGACCATTTCAAAACTGCTTTGGTGTAGATTTTGCGGGCTTTTGCTAAAAGCGCTTAGCGAAGCGGAGCGTAAAATCTTGAACTGTTTGAGGGTTTCTCCCGAGTTTTCAAGATTTAGCGTAGCGAGCTTAGCGCTTTTCAGAAGCCGCAAACCATCACGAAAGGAGTTTTGAAATGGTCTTCGATCTGCTTTCAAGCGAGATGGGCAAGCTTTTGAGCCACATCAGCATATGCTCGCGAAACGGCAGTATCGGCATGCACCTTCTGATAACAGGCTCCTGAATCCCCACAGGCGACCACATTGGGGTCAAAAGGAATTTTACCCAAAAAACGTACACCCGTCTGCCGAGCAGTTCTTTCACCGCCGCCGGATCCAAACAGATCAATCATTTCACCACAATGAGGGCAATTCAGGCCACTCATATTCTCCACCAGGCCGAAAATTTCCATTTTAACTGTTTTGCAGAAATTAATAGATTTGCGAACATCGGCCAAAGCAATCTCTTGCGGGGTGGTCACGATTACGGCCTTTGCGTCTGAAATAATTTGAGCGACTGTCAACGGTTCATCGCCAGTCCCCGGTGGACTGTCGATCACCAGAAAATCGAGATCCCCCCAGTCGACATCGCCGATAAATTGCCGGATGGCCGAAAATTTCATCGGACCGCGCCAGATGATGGCATCGTCCTTGCTGGGGATAAAGGACTCTATCGACATGGCGCTCAAATTCTCTGAATACTTCATCGGGCTGAGTTTCTGATTCGGCATAAGCTCGGGCATACCGTCTATTCCCAGCATACGCGGTACATCTGGTCCGTGCAAATCAACGTCCATAATGCCGACCTTGTGGCCAGCGTCGGCAAGGGCCAAGGATAAATTTACAGCGCTACTGGTTTTGCCAACACCGCCTTTACCGCTCATCACCATAATTTTATGTTTAATTTTCTGCAGCGAGGCCTTGACTGCTGCATCCTTCTGTTCTTCTGCCTTTTTTGGATCAGGTGGCATGCTGCTTTGAATATCGACCATTTTAATTATCTCCTATCAATGCGTTTTAATACGAGGGTTGTTCGTCTTTTAAAGACCGATGAAAATCATCTTTTTGACACGCCGGGCAGTGCTGAGGTCTGCCTGTTCCCTTCTCTTCCTCCCAAACATGGTTGCATTTTCGACACCGAAATATGCGATTTTGATCAACAATGCGATAATTGCCCCCCCCGACATTGATTGCCTTGCCGTTGATCAGTGCATCGGCAACCACCTGGCGGGCATGCTGGATGATGCGCCCGAAAGTGGCCCGCGAAACGCCCATGCGCTGACCGGCATTTTCATGCGACATGCCCAGCAGGTCTGACAAACGGATCGCTTCACGTTCGTCAACGGTCAAACGCACCTCTTCAAGATGCATCATGGGAATACCACGGGGCTTAAAGTAGCTGACTTCCGGATTGTAAGCGACCATGCGGTCTTTTTGGGGTCTGACCATGACAATCCACTCCTTTATGAGAATTATCTCAGAAAAGCAATTTAATGGCTGGGCGTACACCTGTCAAGCCGTAAATTCACCTAAGGTACAGATAGCATGGTGGAAAACGCGGCTATTGAGCGCCTGTCCGCCCCAGGCGGGTTAGATGCATCTTTGAGATCGGTTCTAGTGTGGTGTCGCAGAAATAATTTACAAATTGATCGCCGGTCATGTCAATTTCTGAAAGGCGCTATGATTTTCAAGGTGCCTGTGCCCCGATATTTGGGATTCGATCAACGCCAAGACCTGAACCCAATACTGGGGTGCCCATTACCCCAAATATCGGGTCACGGTGTTCGCTGGGGGTTCATCATCGGCATAGCGCCTTTCAGAAAATAACATGCCCGTCTGGCAAATGAAGCGCAGGTAAACTCTGAGTAAGATCGATTTAGATCCTGACAATTTTATACATTATTTCTGGGACACGACAATAGAATGAAAAGCGGATGAGTCAGGCCTTGCTGTTGATCAAAGTGACCTGGTCGTTTAACGTCCAGAAATCATAAATCACGCCGAATCCCACCAGCCCCATGGTGAGCAGGTACAAGATACCCGTCAACCATTTGCCCATATACATCCGGTGGATTCCCAAAAATCCCAGAAAGGTTAACAAAATCCAGGTCAGATTATAGTCTATCCTGCCGGCCGTGAATCGCAAATCGGCCTTGCGATCCATGGATGGAATCAGAAATAGGTCGATGATCCAGCCAATGCCCAGCAAGCCCAAGGTAAAAAAGTAAACCGTTCCCAAAAGCGGATACCCATAATAAAAGCGATGGGAGCCGGTAAAGCCAAAAAGCCACAAAATGTAACCAATGGTCTTGCGATGTGTATCCGGATTCGTCTGCATTGGTGTTCTCCTTTCGATAAATCCTCTTTGTTGACGAACAGGCTACCAGGTCATTTTTATACTGTCACGTATGGGCAATGCGACCCAAGCTTACAATAACGGCTTTGACGTCAAAATTGACAAAAACGGTTTGTTATACGGCGTCGATTCAATCGCCCGCTTTTCTTTTACGCCAAAAGAAAACATATCCATATAGGACCAGATTTATTCCCAGCACGAGGGCCCCTAAAATGATTTGGACCTGGCGCGTCAAACCGTCCGGATAGATCAGTCCCAGAAGATAGTGTCCTACGAAATCACCGGTATAACCGGCACCCCCACCCTGCATCCGCAACTCGTTCTCCAAAGGTGTCAGGGGGCAGATCCTTCCTGAAAACTCGATCCAGGCCGCCCAGACCACCGCCGGGATATGGCCCCAGGCAATTTTCGGCCAACAGATCACCAACAGTGCCCCCAGGATTGCAAACAGGACAAATATAAAATGAATGCCGAGCACGATATCTGCAAGTAACTCATAAAACATTTGGATTCCAAAAAATGGATGCCTAAATTACCGGCGAACAGCTGATGATGATCATGCCTGAAAATAATCATCAAACAAAGAACCCAAAAACATGATAGGGACAAAGCATGACATTATTTAGTTTCCGTGTTTTCTGAATTTCGTGCTTTCGGGGTATGGATTTCAGCTGCGTTAAGCTCTAGAAGGATTATAATGCAACTTTATTCGCTTTCGGCAAGACTGAGTCGCACAAACAGCCATGGAGCCCCCCAGGCGCACCATAAACCGACCAGAGCATAACGCAGCGTTCGCAAAACATCTGCCGGCGCCAGTTCTGCAAAGGCGAATCTGAGTCCTGTCCACAGAAGGATCAGGACCACCATGCCCACGCCAAAGCGCAATGATCGTGTTAACAAGCTACCATGGCAATGAAATCGAACCCAGCGGCGCTCCAATATAATTCCCGGGGCTAATCCCAGCAGGACACTGCCGGCCGTCGAGGCGTAAGCGGCCTCCTCTGGACTCAGCATAATAAGACCGATCGGCAGTCCAATTGCCGCTGCAAGTTGCCAGTGGATTCCCTTTTTAACCAGCCAGTTTTCAACCTTAACGGCCAGCCACAAGTATAACATCAGCAAGGCCCCACCGAGAACATAACCGCCGAGAAGATCTGTTGGAAAATGGACGCCCAAATAAAGACGCGATAGCGGTATGGCCATCATTAGAAAACCGGCAAGCATCCACACTTTCGGCTTTCTCATCTGCGCGGCAATATACCCCCAGACCACCACCGCGTTTTGGGTATGTCCGCTCGGCAATCCGCCTCCGCCGGCATCCACCAGCGGCTTGATGCTGGAATCATATTCGAAGGGACGGGGTTGTGACGCCATATCCTTGGCAACGGCGTTAAGATAAGCAGAGATTAAAAAAAGGACAACCAATCGGGCACCGGTACGGCGGTCTACACACCAATATAGCAAAGGCATGAACAGAAGAAAAAATTCCAGGTTTCCCAGAAATGTAATGCTTTTAAATGGCCCATCGAAGGTTGGGCTGAATTGCTGCAACCACCGTACAACCTCGATGCCCCAATCTAAAATTTCTCCCGACGTTGGCATGTGTGTGATGATATATTTTTTTCTGAAATAAATCCATTCACCCAAAAGAATTGATCAGGTGTTTATCATCAGTGGCCCATGGCTTCAGTAAGAGAAATGACATGCATGAGGTAAAACGGACACAGAATGGATTTATTCAGCGGGATGCCAAACCATCATCTGATTTTCAAAGTCAATATTGTATGTAAAATTTTTGAGGACATTCATGCCCAGCAGACCATTATGAGTGACCGCCGTTCCTTCGTGGTTGATCACCAGAATATTGGCGCCATCTATTTTGTGGGGTCCAATCTTAATGTAATCCACTTTTCCGATCTCTGTATAAATTTTCTGCCCCCCGGCAACCTGCGACAAACCTTTTTTAAGCGCAATAATATTGAGTTGAGTGGCAATATCGCGGTGAACGACTGTCTGGGATGCACCCGTATCCAGCAACATTAGGGTTTCAACTTCGATACCCCTGTTTCCGATCGTGGTGGGCACAAAAACACGGTTGCCATTGATAACCACCGGCGTCTTTTGCCCTTTTTCCTTGGATAGTTCTTCTAAACGCTTTCTTTCCGCTTCTTCTTGTTCAGCTGCCTGTTGCAGTTCAAGCTCCATCTGGCGCTGTCTTTCAAGTTCTAATGCCTGTTGCTGTTGCTGATCGGATTCCAGTTTAGATTTCTTTTGCTCGGCCGGTAAATGGTCATACTTCTCCTTGTAGACCTCAACCTGGTCCAGATACTTCGGGGGAACCCGACTCAGGTCGTCGACGTAAAAAGTGCGGCCTTCGTTATCGACATATTTGTAAAACTCCGCCTGCAAGTTGGGCGTCATAAACAAAATAAGCCATACGAGAAGTAAAATCGTAGAGCATGCTTTTAATCGAGTCATCGTTAAAACCCTGAAGGAAAACAATATCAACGTGAGTTTTTTCAACTGATACGTAACCTTATTCATCATTTGAACCGTTGGCAAGTCGACGCCAATAGGCAACGCCATTGGCATAACAGCTTCGAGCATCCGCCTTATCCGGAACAGTGTTGCACAGTCCTTCAGCCTCCCCCACCTGTTTTGCCAATTGTAGCATATTCAAAGCGCTTAGAATAGACTCTAATCGATTTGGGGGTAAACGATCGCTCTGGGCCCTGTGACGCTCAATTTCAGACAGACAGCGATCAAGGCACTCGATCACCTGGGCAGCCGCCTGGCCTTCAGGGTTGTCTGCAAGCAACACAGTCGCAACTTGACGAATCGACAACAAGGTGAAATAATTACGTATTAAAAATAATGCCGGTTGGGCTGCCCCTCACTTATCTTCTGCGTCCGTCTGGTTCTATCACCAGACCTAAAAAATGATTTAAAAGCTAGCCGTCTGAGAATTCAAAGGGGATTTTCAATGCAGAATGCCAACGCCGATGATCTTAAGAAGGAAGCGCCACCCCAAAGGCGAACGTTTCAATTCGGGCTTTCGCGGCGTTCAATGCTTCCCGCTGTGGCCGGGTTGATCATTAGTATTCTAATAGGACTGGTGATTCACGCAAGCTATCGTAATGCAGACAAATACTACCTCATTTTTGCCGCCGGTGCGCTGGAAATCTGGCAAGGGACCTTTTCTCCCAGCGGAAAAAAGCGTATACTGATTATGCCGGGTGTTCAAAAGCCGGGTGACATTAAAACGGTGTATACGAAAGAGGCCGTCTACCCGTTGGCTTTTAACTTTTATGTCAGCAAGGCTGATGCCCTAATGGCGGTAACAGGCATGCCGGATTTCGTCGGCATCAAATCATATTTGAACAGGGCCCTGTCTTTTGCCATTACCGATGAGCATCGTCAAACAGCGCATGCACGCATCGACCAGATTGACCGCATGATTCTGTTGTACAAAGCCGATGTGGCCGCCACCAAGGGAACCCGCAGTGGATTAGAGACGGCTTTGGATTATCTTGACCAGGCCGCTGGGTTAAACCCCGATGAAATTGAAAGCGAACTCATCAAAAAGAAAAAAGCATCCATTCATAAATTGTTAGAAACGTTATAAAACCACTATGACCACTAAACGTATTCTGATCCTGGCCCCGTTGCTGATGAGCTTGATCTTACTGCAATCCTATTTCTGGGTGCCCACTTATGAACAACAGGCCAAAGGCAACCCCGAGCGTCTGAATCAGTATATCAATGCCTCCATTGGCGACGCCGCCATTCTCAATCCAATTTTATCAGCTGACAGCGCCAGCAGTGAAATCATTGATAAGGTCTTTGAAGGCCTGATTGACCGGGATGAAGAATTACGATTCAGGGGGCGGTTGGCAACTTCCTGGCAAATTTTTGAAGAAGCCTTTTTTTATGTGAATGATGCAGCCGATGTTCCCGGCTTAGGGCAAGCCAGCCCCCAGGAAATTATGGATCTTTTGCAAAATGCCCGCCAAAAGAAGCACCCATCTTCGGCCGAGCTCCAAAAAACGCTGGACAACATCATAGGGGTGGCCTTGATTCCCGCCCGCATCGACCGTGTGACCGAGCAAAAAAAGGATGCCACCGACAACCAAGAGACCGAAGCCATCGACATCACGGTATCGGCACCGGCCCGCATCAAGCTCGATCTAAAAGCAGTCGACCAGGATCTGTTTGTCAATCTCAGCCAACTCTTGGGTCAAGACTATTTCAGCAGTTTTCAGGGCACGCAATATCTGACAACCACCCCGGCGGTTGAAACAGAGCTGCTCAAGACCTATGCGCAAAAATTTTTGCCATCCGTGGAGCATAACCCCATCATAGAATTTCAATTACGCCCCGATATCAAATTTCATGACGGCCATGCGTTTGACGCCCATGACGTCAGATTCACCTACGATGCCATCATGGATCCCCGAAATCTGTCGCCTCGCATCGCCGATTACGAACCGGTCAAAAAGGTTATGGTCATTGACCCGCTCACCGTGCGGATCGTTTATAAACGATTGTACTCACCAGCCATCGGAACCTGGGGTATGGGGATTTTGCCCGAGCACCTGCTGAATGACGCCCGGCTAAAAAAAGAAGCGCTGAAGCTGGGTAAAAATCCGCAATCATTTACGATGCGCCAAAGCGGCTTCAACCGCCATCCCATCGGCTGCGGGCCCTTTGTCTTTCGTGAGTGGGTATCCGACCAATTTATCATCCTCGATCGCTTTAATGACTACTGGGAAGGACCGCCCCATTATAAAAAATATGTCTTCCGGGTCATCCCGGATCTGCTGACCCAGGAAATGGAGTTTTACGCCGGCACCATCGACAGTTACGGTGTTCAGCCGCACCAGGTCAAACGCTTGAAGGACGATCCCAATTTTCAGAGTTTTTCCGGCACCTCATTCGGCTTCTCTTACATCGGATATAACATGCGACGGGAGCCGTTTGATGATCGGCGAGTGCGACAGGCCTTGAGCATGGCCGTCGATGTCGACAAAATTATCGAATACGTCCTGTACAACCAGGGCGAGCGCATCACCGGCCCATTTCCCAAACAGACCGATTTTTACAATCCGGAAATCGAACCCGTTCCGTATGATCCGCAAGGGGCCTTAAACTTATTGGCTGAGGCCGGCTGGACGCGTAACGCCCAGGGGTGGCTTGAAAAAAACGGCAAGCGGATGCAATTTAAGCTGATTACCAACAACGGCAACGACATTCGTAAGGCCATTTTGGCCATTGCCCAGGACTCTTGGAAACAAATCGGAATCGATGTGCGCACCGACCTGGTGGAATGGGCCGTCTTTATTCAGGAACGGGTTAACAAATTGGACTTCGATGCCCTCGTTTTGGGCTGGTCGATGGGGATCGATCCCGATCTTTACCAGATCTGGCATTCCAGCCAGACCGGTTATAACCAGCTGAATTTTGTCGGTTTCAAAAACAAAGAAGCCGATCGTCTGATTATTAAGATCAGGCAGGAGTACAATCACGAGCAACTGGTCGAATACTGTCACCGCTTGCATGAAATAATTGCCAGTGAGCAGCCCTACACTTTTCTATTTGTCAGCCGCTGGACCGCGATTCTGGACCGACGCATCGTGATCAAAGAATTTGATGATCAGGCCAATATTGTTTATCGCAAGATTACGCCGACCCAAACAGGCAATTAT
>JASFEV010000139.1:0-11763 GCA_050124655.1 Desulfobacterales bacterium | reverse complement strand
CATTTGTCTGAAAAAATCACGCGGGAATCGCACAAAATACATGAAGGGACGATGCAGGAACTTCGGAAGCAAGGATGCTCTGATGAAGAATTATTTGAGGTCGTTGCGGTTGCCTCTCTTTTTAATTTCATGGATCGCATGGCTGATGCGCTCGGCGCACCTGTAGAGGGATTTCAGGATATGATCGCGGAAATGGAAAACTAAAAGCGCCTTATCGGATTGGGTTCGATGGCAATTAAGATGATTATCCAATGGGGTTTCAATGGTGGGGTGTTTCCCGCTGCCCCTCTCTTTTGCAACAAAATGGTTTTGGGAAAATTTTTAAAATACCTTGACATCAAGATATTTGGGATTAGTTTACATTCATGACAACCGGCCCCCACATTCGACTGGTATTATGGAAGGCTGCCAAGGCCGTTGAAAAAGTTGATAGAGCCAGCATTGCTCAAACCGGCCTTGGTTTGTCAGATTTCACTATTATGGAGGCTCTACTGCACAAAGGGCCCTTGCCAATTAATCAAATTGGCGAAAAGGTGCTCTTAACCAGCGGCTCCATGACGGCTGCCGTTAATCGGATGGAAAGTAAAGGGCTTGTTACGCGAATTCAAGATCCCTCTGACGGACGCTGCTTTTACGTGCATTTGACCCAAAAAGGGCGCCATATGATAAAGAGAGCCTATGCCAAACATGAAAAAACACTTGAAAAAATTGCCAGTGTCTTATCTGACAGCGAGCGTAAAGAGCTGGTCCGACTCCTGAAAAAAATCGGTTCGTTTGCTGAATCGCTGGAATCGGATAACATATAAAAATTTGCATAAATCTTGATATAAAGATATTAGTTAAGGAGTTTTAAAATGAAAAACATTACCCAAATAAGTGGTATTCACCATATAACCGCCATTGCATCATCGGCTGCCGAAAATTTGGCTTTTTATCAAAGCGTTTTGGATCTTCGCTTAGTGAAAAAGACGGTTAATTTTGATGATCCTTATACCTATCACCTGTATTACGGGGATACAGCAGGCACCCCGGGGACCATTATCACCTTTTTCCCCTGGGAAAACCTGCCACGCGGTAAGGTTGGCGCGGGTATGGTGACCGCTATCGCATTTTCAATCCCAATGGGTTCTATTGACTATTGGCGCAAGCAACTTAACGTCCATGGTATTGATACGGTGGAAGAAGAGCGGTTTGGTGAATCTCTGATCAAATTTGAGGATCCTCACGGTCTTTCCCTGGAATTAATCGAAACCCCGACAGTTTATTTAACCTTAAATCAGAGTCGTAATTCAAAGTCAGCTGCTAACCGCATTGTGGGCTTTCATTCGGCAACCACCTTACTGAGATCACTAGGAGAAACCCAATCCCTATTGGTGAATCTGATGGGCATGCAGCTCCACGATAAGCAAGGCAATCGTTATCGTTTTAAAATGAAAAATGATGACGCTTTTGGACATTTTTATGATGTGGTTGTTGATTCCCAGGCGAAAGCCGGGCAGCAGGGCGGTGGTACCGTGCATCACATTGCTTTTCGGACACCGACCGATGATGAGCAGAAATACTGGCAAAAATCATTAATGGAAAGCGGCTATGCAGTAACGCCGATTCGAGACCGCAAGTATTTCAAGTCGATCTACTTTCATGAGCCGGGAGGCGTTCTCTTCGAGATTGCAACCGATCCGCCGGGTTTTACTGTAGATGAGCCTTATGAGCGTTTAGGTCGTGATTTGAAACTGCCGGATCAATACGAATCCATGCGGGCTGAAATCGAAAGCCGTCTTCCCATTCTACAGTTAAATGGTAAGCGAAGTGTCGATCTTCTTGGTAACGTTGGGTAGAGGTTTGAAACAATTGAAAAAAAGTCAACGCTTTCAAAACATATATTGAGGAACGAACCATGACAAACATACTTTCAAACACCGACGGCGGCCTGATTACCGCCGACAACTCGGCTGTCGTCTTCATCGATCATCAACCCCAAATGACATTCGGCGTTGCCAACATCGAGCGCCAGCAGCTGGTCAACAATGTGGTGATGCTGGCCAAGGGGGCCAAGTTATTTGGCGTGCCGGCGATTCTGACGGCCGTCGAGACCGAATCGTTCAGCGGTTATATCTGGCCGCAGTTAATGGACGTCTTTCCGGGGCAGCAGCCCATTGAACGCACCAGCATGAATTCATGGGACGATCCGGCCTTCCGCGAAGCGGTCAAAGCAACCGGGAAGAAAAATATCCTCATCGCCGGCTTATGGACCGAGGTGTGCGTTACCTGGCCGGCGCTCAACATGCTCGCTGAAGGATACAACATCTACGTTGTCGAAGATGCCAGCGGGGCGACATCGCAGCTTGCTCACGATGCGGCCATTCGTCGTTGCGTGCAGGCCGGAGTGGTTCCCATGACAACGATTGCCACGGTGCTCGAGTTTCAGCGTGATTGGGCCAACCGGGAGCACTATGACGATGTGCTCAATATTTTCCGCGAGCATGGCGGCGCTTACGGTGACGGCATTGACTACGCCTATACCATGGTTCACAAGGCACCGCAGGCCGCCCAAAATCCACATGTGGTTGCCAAATAGGTCGGGGGCCTTAAGAGGCTTATTCGCTGCCGGCGAGCAATTTAGGATCGTTCTGACATCGCTCGACCATTTTGAGACGATCAAAAATGATTCGTCGTATTTTTGAGGAGGATACCTATGAGCAATGAGATTAAATTTGATTATGTGACACCTGAAGAGCTGTCGACATGGCTGGAAGAGAAAAAGACCTTTTTTCTGATCCACACGCTGACCGGCATATATTTTCAAAAGGTCCATCTGCCGGGTGCCATAAACGCATGCGTTTTTGAGGTCACCTTTTTAGATCAAATGAAGTCAATCACAGCGGATAAAAATGCGCAAATCGTTCTTTACGGATCGAGCAAGCGCTCGATGGACGCCCTAACGGCCGCTGAAAAGCTTAAATTGGACGGCTATCAGCAGATTACGATTTTAAAAGGGGGCATCGAGTCCTGGCGTGCACGGGGATATCCCTTAGAAGGTGAATCTGTGGGGATCGCCGGCGATCCTGAGACCCGGCTGTTACTTCCCGAAGGTGCATATCAAATCGATACGGATCAAAGTACTATTGAGTGGTTCGGCCGCAATCCCAATACCAAACATTTCGGAACCGTCCGAATTTCTACAGGACAGATTCAAATTGAAAACGGCAACCTGACCGGTGCTGTTGAAATCGATATGGATTCGATTGAAAACATAAACCTGGATGGTGACGAGCTGCAGCCGGTGCTGGTCTCGCATTTAAAGTCAGATGATTTTTTTCTGGTAAAGGCTTTTCCGACAGCGAAATTGATCATTAACAGCGGCAAGCTGGTAAATGAGCCTTATCTGAGTTTACCCAATTATGAAGTGGATGCCACTCTGGAACTCAGAGGCGTTAAAGCGGATCTTTCTTTTACCACAACCATAGCGCATATCGATAATAATGCACTGGTTGCAGAAGCCCATTTCGACATTGATCGCACCCGTTGGAACGTGATTTACGGATCCACCCGCTTTTTTGAAAACCTTGGCATGCACCTGGTCTTTGATCTCATCAGTTTTCAAGTGCGAATTGTTGCTAAGAATTGAAGTATCTTTAATTTTTAGTTGCTAAGAAGGCCGGCATCTCGGTTGAAAGGTGAGGTCGTTTTTTTTTGCTTGACTCATACAGGATCTTCTCTATAGTCTCTGCCTGAAACAGCCGGTTCTGATCAAACTGAATATCATTACAGAGGAAATGATAGAACTTATTTTGATGGGATTTGCTCGGTGCATCAATTTTTCGGCTTAAATTATTAAAAAGGAGATTGGAAAATGACGACAGGCGACGCAACTAAAAAAAAACCTCTCTGGTTGTCAATCGAGGAGAACATCCTTGCGCTCGATTCGCAGGACCTATCAGGGGAAAACCTGGAAGCATCGATTCAACGGATTGCAGGTCAACTTGACGATGCCGGCTACAATGTTTCGAAACATGGGGGCCATATGCTGCAATTAAGATGGACCATGACGGAAACGAGCAAAGTCGGACGGCCCTTTATGGAAGATTTCAACACGGCGATCGAGGCGCTCACCCTGGAGGACGTGACTGATGCATATGCGGCAACGGATAGAATCATCGGTGACATCGCTGAGACGTGGCCAAACCTCAAAAAATCCGAGCGTAGAGCGGATGTGATCCGGATTGTCGAGAAGACCAAACTCGATCTGCTGATTGCCAAAGCCAAAGATTTGTCTGGCGATGAAGGCATTCGCTTTCTGATTGAAAAGCAAATCGATTCTGAGGTGATCATCAGCGCGCTGGACATCACCGAAGAGAAGTTGAAACAGGTCAATGCCGAGATCGAAAGGGAACGCGCAGAGCGGGCAAGGGTGGCAAAGCTGCTCAAAGCGGTAGAGGGCAAGTCCGACGAGGAGAAGGTCAAGCACCTGTTTACGAACGACGTCTCTGAAGAATTGATCATCGAGATGGCCAAAGTCGACCAGGACGCGATCAATGCCGCCAAAAAGGCAATGGAAGAGGAGCTAAAGGAAAAACAAAGGCTGGAAGCAGAGGCAGCCGCGAAGAAAGCGGCAGAAGCCGCCGGACCTGCGCTGGAAGATATTCCGCCGGATGAGATGCTGGACCACATCGAAGCCATTCGCGAAATTATGGAATTCAGCGATGAGGAAAAAGAGATCAGGGTGATGTGCGAGCAGAGTTCCATCCCCAAGGCCCTTGTGGACATTGCTGTTTCGGAGCCCGACAAACTGGATGAGCTCGAAAAAAAGGCGGAAGGATAATTGCTATATTCGTGAACTCGGTCGGATTAATCAGACAAATTACAAAGCTCCTGAGCAATTTTTCAGGAGCTTTTTCTTTTGACTAGTTGTCAACTGTTTGGTTCTTTGATCAGGGTGATCTCGACGCGACGGTTGGTCTGGCGATTCTGAGCACTGCTGTTGGGCTGCAAGGGGCGGTAGGCCGAATACCCCTCGATGGAGACACGTTGGGGATGAACGCCGTGACGGATCAGAAATTTGGCCACATTGACGGCCCGGATGGCCGACAGCTCCCAATTGGTGGGAAATTGCCGGGTGTTGATGGGCACATCGTCGGTATGTCCTGCCACCGCGACCCGATAGCTTTTTTGAGATGAAATGAAACCGGCGATCTGCTGCAAGGTGGGCTGAAAATCCGGCAGCAGGGTTGCATCTCCTACGTTAAACGCGATCTTTTCACCCAGCACCAGCACCAGTCTTTTTTGATCCCATCGCACGGCAAAATCTCTTTTGTCTTTTGTGGAAACGGTCTGCAGGACTTGTGAGCGTAACTGTTCTAAGGATGCATCCTGTGTTTGCATCTCAGATGACGGCAATGAATTCTGAGGATCTTCTTCTGCTGAAGTTTTTTCGGTGATGGCATGCGAATAAAAGAGGATAAACAGAATCAACAGCAGGGTAATGAGGTCAACAAAGCTCCATAGGGTTGTATCGTCTTCGCTAAACGACGAGGATAACCGCTTCTGCAGAAGCGCCCTTTTCTGCTCGGAAACCTCAAGCCGCTGTTGAAGCGTTATCCCTTTTGATTCTGCCATGTGTTTGTCTCACGTCCGGCCCTGTCAGTGCACTTGCATCTGGGGCGTCGGCGGCACTCGTCGATGGACATCCTTATCCTTGTGCATGCGGCTGAGTTGATTTATGTCAAGATAGGAATTGAGTCGATGGGAAATGGATTTAGACGTTTTTTGCTCGGCAATATCCATAATTCCCTGTAGTATAATGTTCAAAACGGTGGCTTCGGCTTTGGTGTACTCGGACAGCTTTTTTGAAAGCGGGAAGAAGAGAAAATTGGCGAGCAAAATGCCGTACAAAGTGGTCAACAAGGCCAGTGCCATGCCCTTTCCGATCAAGGCTGGATCTTCCATGCTGTTTAATACATTGATCAAACCCAATATGGTGCCCACAAAACCGAAAACCGGAGCCAGCTTGGCCAGAGTATTTAAAATATTAACCTGTGACGCTTTGCGCGAAAAATAAAGCTCATAGTCCTTTTCCAATATATTGCGGATCTCATAGCGATCGTAGCCGTCAACCACCAGTTCGATGCCTTTTTGCAGAAAAACATTATCGAGTTCTTTGCGTGCGTTTTCAAGGGCCACAAGCCCATGGCGGCGCCAGATAAGGGCCAGTCTTTCCAGTTCTTTTACCAGCGGCTCGTTATCGGTTTCCTGCTGCCTGAAGACTACCCTGAGGCTTTTAAAAAGATCCCTGAATGTTTTGAAGGGAAAGGCAATAAATGCGCTTAACAGCGTGCCGGCAGTCACCAGTAGAATGCTTTTCAAGTTCATCAAAATAGAGGTGCCGTCGATGACGCTTTGCGATGTGATGATAAAAAAAAGCAGGCCGATGGGCAGCAGCAATTTCTTGATCACGGCATCATTCTCCTATGAAGATCAATATCGGTATCTTGGATGCAAAATGCAGGGACTGTGCCAAAATTATTTTACATTGAATTCAATGACTTATATTTTTGCATGACGAAATTACACTGCAAAATTTGCCTAGAAATCTCTTCTAAGAGGCCTATTTTTTTGTAATAAATTATTTGAAATGGACTGATTTAACGCGTTATGATCCGAATGGTTTTTTTTGGGTGTGGTGCAAATTTGAACAAATAATAGACCGGTGAGGAGGTGGCATGAAACGCTTATTGATTGTTGCATTGGCTGTATTCGTTGTCTTCGGTATAGCAGCTGCCGGCGATAATCCCAAAGTGGTCCTGGAGACGTCGAAAGGAAATATTGTGCTCGAGCTGTCTGCGGATAGAGCACCGCAAACGGTTAAGAATTTTTTGGCTTATCTTGACGCAGGATTTTATAACAACACCATTTTTCACCGCGTGATTCCCAATTTTATGATTCAGGGCGGCGGATTTACGGCCGACATGCAGAAAAAACAGACCCGTGCACCCATCCGCAATGAAGCCGACAATGGGTTGCCCAACCAACGCGGTACCATTGCCATGGCCCGGACGCCGAATCCACACAGTGCCACCGCCCAGTTTTTTATCAACACCAATGATAATGATTTCTTAAATTACAAGGGGAAAACCCCCCAGGGTTGGGGGTATGCGGTATTCGGTCGTGTTGTGGAAGGCATGGCGGTTGTGGATAGCATCTCCAAAGTCAAGACCGTCACGCGCGGCGGCTTGCGGGATGTGCCGGCTACGCCCATTGTGATCACCCGGGCCGCGCGAATGCCCTAACATCTGTGACCCAAGTCATCAAGGCCTCTGCGAACACGTCTCAAATGCCTTTAGCGCTTCCGGAGGCGCTTTTTGCCGGTAAAGGTATGAATTAAAAAAAAGAAAATGGCGACGGCGAATAACAGAATTGCTAAGGGCAAGGTCATCAGGGTTTCTGCCATGCTTTGAAGGTAAATTGAAGAGATGCTGTCGATGGATTCTGTTGTTGAAACATCTAAAACATCGGTGAGGGAAATATTTTCGATCGTAAAATCGTCAGATACACCCATATTGATGAATGCCATCATGACCTGATAAACGAGCAAAGATATCGATACCAGCAAAAAAATGAATCCGATCCAAGCGTATATTGACATAATCGCTGCCTCCTGGGTTTCTAATCTCCGGTGGTATGACCTTTTTCCAATATTTCCAAAGCTTTTTGCAATACCTGCTGCGGTGGAATTTGTTTTAAGCACAAATTGTCGCCATCGCAGGGGGAGTTGCGATGGTTATAGGCCGTCAGGCACGGTGAGCAGGGCAGGGGGTTGTAAAACAGGGTTGCTTTGTCGTCAGCCGGGCCGTAAAGGTCCGGAGTTTCGGGTCCGTAAAATATAATCGTCGGAACGGGCGTTAGGGCGGCAAATTGCCCTGGGCCACCATCGTTGGTAATCAAAAGCTCGGTGAACTGAAAGATGAGCATCAATTCCCGCACGGTGCGTGTATATCCGGTCAGATCGATGCAGGCCGGATGGTTGCAATCCGACAGAATCGCGGTGGCCAAATCCTTGTCGGCCGTCAAACCGACAACACCCACAGCATATCCTTTTGCAAGCAATTCGCCGGCCACCTGGCTGTAGTAATGGCGCGGCCAGGCCCTAATGGGCAATATTCCGCCGCCGGGATAGATCAGAATCAACTTCTTGCCGGCAATGCCCATAAAATCGGTTTGCAGTTTGATTTGCATGGCCTCAATTTCAGCAGGTACAAATTCGACAACCGGTGCTTTCAGATGGTTGTGCCTTGGTGATTGCTTAACCATCGGCGTGCCAACCGAGTCAATGGCTGAGACCAGATTGAGAAATTGGCGCGTGATATGATGATAGGGATTGAACAATACCGGGCGATTGATAAAGCTGCCGCGATATAGACCTTCTTGGGTGTACGGGTGAAAACCGACACGTATCCTTGCGCCACTTAAAAATGAAATGATGCTGCTGACTCTGGCAAATAGCTCACAGTCGATCACTACATCCACTTTGAGTTTGCGAATGTGAATCAATACACGCACGCAATCGATGACAAAGGCGCCAAAGGAGGTATCGCGAATGGTTAAAATTTTTTCTGGCGGCGTGACGTCAAGCAGCGTCAGAATCTCTTTGTTTTTTTCAAATAAAAGCCCGTACAGCTCGGCTGCGGGATACCGCTGTTTAATTTGTTGGAACATGGGGTAGGCCAGAACAAGACTTCCCATCTCAGATAGCAAAATAACCAAAAACTTTTTGGCCTGAAACCCATCATCTTCATCTTTGCTTTTGCGGTAAAAAAGGGATAATAACCGGCAAATAGATGCGCCGATATACCGGTCCACTTTGCGTTGGAAGCGAATATTCATGTACGCAGTACCGTTGAAACACATTCTATCGGGTGCAAGTTAAACGACATTTTACGGATGCCACTGTTTTTGGTTTGGTGCTCGCATTTCATGCCGCCCTTTAGATGCGGCTTTACCTCGTTCTATAAAATGTTCTATTATTCTTTATAATGATTCATTGTTGGCGCCACATCAGCGTATCGCATGTTTCAATTCTACCAAAGTGGCGCCCCACCCGCCGGCTTCCGGGGGAGCATCAGAGTAACGTATAACCAATGGGTGTTTATCTAAGACCCCATGCACCTGCCTTTTCTGAATACCCTTGCCTTTTCCATGAATGACGCGCACATGAAATATACCGGCCTTGATACATTCAGAAAAATATTCCTGTAAAAGATCAGGGATATCCCGTGGTCGAAACGTGTGCAGATCCAAAACATCTTCTATGGGTATGTGAATGGGCTCCATGGGCAGATGCCTGATTGATTCATCGTCGTTTAGAGCTGCAGTTCTTGATTATTCAGATATGAATGATATGGTGTATCAAAGCCGGCATCGAAACACAACATCTGCGGCAAAAGATCAGTGGACCGACATGCGTCCTGCTGCGGCAGATTGATGATCCTGCATAATATTTAATTTCTAATATAATATCAATATATTAAATAATTTAAAAGAATGTTTATCGGGCTGCTTATCTTTGCTTATCTGTTGGGTTCCATACCCTGGGGCCTAATGCTGACCCGTGTTTTTGCCCGCCATGATATCCGCTTGAAAGGCAGTGGTAATATCGGGGCAACCAATGTAGCACGTGAAGCCGGCATCCTGCCGGGTTTGTTGACCCTAGCGGGTGACGTTTTTAAAGGCGCTTTGCCGGTTTATCTGGCGCGTTCGGCATTTGGTGCGGCCGATGGCTCCGGTGACATTTATCTGGCGGCTGTCGTACTGGCCGCATTTTTAGGTCATCTTTTTCCGGTGTATCTAAAATTTCGTGACGGCGGTAAAGGGGTAGCGACCGCTGCCGGCTGTTTTGCGGTAATATCGCTGCCGGCTGTTTTGGCTGCATTGGGCATATTTGCAGTCATGCTGCTGGTGGCCCGGCGGGTTTCCGTTGGTTCACTCTGCGCTGCAGCCGCTTTGCCGGTAGTGATCTGGTTCACCACAGGCGCCATGGCACTGACGGTGACCGCCGGTATGGTTGCCCTTCTGATTTTTATCCGCCATCAGACCAACATCAAACGGCTTTTGGCCGGAACCGAGCCTACCTTTGAGCTGCGCAAAGAGCCTTCCGACAAATGATGCTTTCAGCCATGTAACGCTGCACCCATGTACTCTCCGGGTTTAATCCTATTGCTGATTTGCTGCATGTGCACCATTTTAATAATAGAATTATCGAGGACGAGGTCCGGCATCGCTACTCCGCATCGCACTCGTTCCCGGTATTTTAAGTCAAATAGCGAATACCTGGATTTTGCATGAAAATAGATGACAAACAAAGATGATCATCATTCGATTTGCTAATAAGGTACACTGAATTGAATGGCATTCTTGCACATATCTGCTTTAATGAAGTAACAATAAGATTGTCATCTATTTTCATGCAAAATTCAGGTATTAGGTGATTAGGACCCATACAAACGTTATCACACCCGCTAAAATAAACTGGGTTTCAAGCAAAAATTCCAGCCGAATACCCGGAAACATCTGGGCCCGTTCATAGGCCAATATAATCAACCCAATAAATACCGGGCACATCAGCAGCGCAAATCCCAGGCTAGATGTCAGATGCAATGCACTTGAAACGACCAATGCAACGGTCAGCACGATCAAAACTAGCTTGAGAAGCCGCATCGAACATTTTTCTCCGAGAAGAATCGGTATGGTCTCTTTGCCCACCAATCGATCACCCTGCATATCGAGAATGTCAAAAAATGCAGTTCTGACAAAAACGATGCCGATGGCCCACATCGCCACCAGCACATTCGTCCAATGGATGCTGCCGAATTTGGACAGTGGCGGCAGGACAGCCGTAACAATCCCCCAGGCGATTGCAATCAAGAGCGTTTTAGAACCGGGGATATCCCTTAATTTCCTATATTTATCGCCTGTAACCCATGGGGGTATCATCTCCAAATTGTAAGATAGACCCAATATGCTCATGACCAGCAAGGCCATAAATGGAAACAGCCCGATGCTGTAAGCAATGACCAGTCCGGAACCACCTGCAAGAACCGCCAAGATGGCCAACAGGATTTTGTATTGGTTATAAAATTTGGCCCTGTTGGGATCGTTGAATCGATCGGCCCGGGTATCGGTCAGACGATTGAGGATATGCATGGATTGAACATAGAGCATGGAGATTAAAATATAGGGAAACGTCTGATAAATACCCTGCAGTTTGTTACAGGCATAGCATAATGCACCGGCCCCGATGGCGACATACACATTGGTCAGCAGGAGTGCTCGCTGAAGTTCAAATGCCAACCGCCGCCACCCCTGCTTGCGCTTGAAAAGCATCGTTTCTAATGCCCGGTAGACTTTTTTAATCACCCAATTGGGAGTTGAGGCGCCGGCGGTGATACCGATCTGGTCGGTATCGGTCAATGCTTGCAAATCGATGTTGGCAAGATCATCCTCATTTTCGATATGAAAAGCAGGTTTGCCGGTCTGGCGGGCGATATCGACCAATCTTTTCGTATTTCCACTGCTGAGGCCGCCCACCACAATGACCGCATCCACGGATTCTGCTAGACGTTGAACCTCTGCCTGGCGACGCTCGGTAGAGTCGCAAATGGTTTCAAATGCTTTATAGTGCGGATGATTGACGGCTGCCCAATTTTTGACAGCCTGCCACAAATGGGTATTAAGCGTCGTTTGAGCGACGATAATCGCATTTTTAAATTT
>JASFEV010000138.1:0-11767 GCA_050124655.1 Desulfobacterales bacterium | reverse complement strand
GCGCTGTATACAGGTGGCTCAGAGATGATCATTCCAGTATTTCGAGAATAACACGCTTTTTTGCCTTACCGGAAGCAGCGTTCAATACCGTTCGGATTGCCTGGGCGGTCCTGCCATGCTTGCCGATGATCTTGCCCATATCTTCCTTTGCAACTTTAAGCTCCAAAATCAACGCTTGCCCACCTTCTACTTCTGTGACTGTTACCTCTTCCGGGTTGTCAACAAGTGCGCGCGCAATTTCGCTGATCAATTCTTTCATGGCTCCAGGTCCTTTGTTAGCGGTTACATTTTAGCTATTAAGAGCATTGCTGACGTTTTTTTGGTTTTATCGTCCAATAAGGCCCCCCCAGCATACCGAAAGTCCGCCCGGAAGTCAAAGACCGAGATAAAAAAGTGAGTTAAAAATTTTTCGGATGTTGCAGTTCCAATCGATTTTTTTTCTAAGGGGGTCGTCTAAGGGCAGTTGTGCTTTTTCTACGCTGAAAGGAGCAGCTTAAGAAAGTGGTCAAGTCAAATGGTTCAGCGGCAGGCATCCGGACTTACATGGATATGCTTGATTAAAATCAAAAGGGCGGCTCATTTGAGTCGCCCGTTAAGGAGGAGAACAGATGAAGGTCTGTAGGCTGCAGAAGCGACACCTGTTCCATAATACAAACATAAGTCCAGTGATTGAGTTGTCAAATCATTCGGTTTCGGTTTGCTCACGGTCGGCCGGAAAGCACCTCATCCGAGGGCCGGCTCTTGCCTGTAATGGCCGGATCCCGTTTGCCGGCAAAATGCTTTAAATCTTCAACAACCGTATAAAAGCAGGGCACTAAAACCAGCGTGATCAGCGTCGCAAAGACAATCCCAAAGCCCAGGGAAACGGCCATGGGAATCAGAAAGCGGGCCTGGCGGGATGTTTCAAAGATCATGGGGGTCAGGCCACCGAAAGTGGTTAGGGTGGTTAACATAATCGGCCGGAAACGCTGGATGGCAGAACTGTGAACGGCTTCAGGCCCGGTCATGCCGGCCTGCCGATTGCGGTTGGAATAATTGATGAGCACCAGCGAGTCGTTGATGACGACACCGGAAAGGGCCACAACACCAAACATGCTCATGATGCTCAAGCTGTAACCCATGATCAGATGACCGATCACGGCTCCCACAATGCCAAAAGGAATGCACAACATGATAATGATTGGTTGGATAAAGCTGTTGAACGGTAATGCCAGCATGGCATAGATGACCACCAGGGCCATCATCAGACCGATCATCAGACTGCGCATGCTTTCACGCCGGTCGGCCTGCCGTCCTTCAAAGCTGTATGTCAGACCGGAAAACTTTTTTTGCAGGTCCGGCAGGGTGTCGGCCGTCAGAGATTGCAGCACCTGATCGGTTTGACTGCGGGGTTGGACATCCGCTGCCACGGTCACCACCCGTCGGCCGTTTCGGCGATCAATAATGGTGTAGGCCCGGCCGCGATTTAGCGTTACCGCCTCTTTCAAGGGCACTTCTGTGCCGGAAGACGTTCGCAAAATCATTTGCTCGAGGTTGTATTCAGATACGCGCTCTTCTTTGGGCAAGCGCACCATGACCTTCACTTCGTTGCGGCCCCGTTGCTGGCGTAGTGCTTCGGCGCCATAGAAGGCGTGGCGAATCTGCCGGGCCACTTCCCGAGAACGCAAACCCAAACTGCGGCCCTCCGGCTTGATCTGAAAATCGATCTGCTGCTTGCCCGGTGAAAAGCCATCGTCAATATCGGTGACGCTGGGGAAAAATTCCAGGGCAGCGGCCAGCTCCGCGCTGGCCTTTTCCAGAATGTCGATGCGACGATGACTCAACTCCACCGAAATGGCCGCACCCCGACCGGGCCCACCGGCATCGGATTCGAATTTGAGATATTCCAGGCCGGGAATGCTGCCGACCCGTTGCCGCCACAATTCGGTCAGTTTGGCGGTTGAGATCGGCCGGTCATCCGGTGGGGTCAGATATACCCGCACCGTGGCAAGGTTGCCGTTAACAACCGAAAAAAGCCCGCGCACCAGCTGATCACCACCGTTTTCGGAAGCCACCTGCTGGGCGGCATCCATCAGGATTTGCTGCACACGCTCGGTTTTTTGAACCGCGCTGCCAAAGGGCAGTTTGGCCGTTGCTAAAGAGTAGTCAGATTCTACCTTGGGAAACAGCTCAAATCCCATCCGGCCGCTTTTGACATAGGCGATGGTGATCACCAGCACTGCCACTCCGATGGACAGCGTCAGATAGCGGTTGCGCAGGGCCAGATCAAGAAACGGCCCGTAGCGGGTGCGGACGAGGCGGCGGAAAAATTCGCTAAAGCGCGCCTGCTGAATCATCAGCCATCCGATCGGCCCTCCCGGATTCGGGCGCTGACGGCGGCCGATATGGGCCGGCAGGATGAAAAGACTTTCGATGAGCGACACGGCAAAGACGCTGACCACCACAAATGGAATATGAATGAAAATCTTGCCCATGATACCGGACACAAAAAACATGGGGGTGAAGGCAACCATGTTGGTGAGCACACTGAAAGTGATGGGCATCGCGATTTCCCGGGCCCCGCGCACTGCCGCCTCAAACCAGGCCAGCCCGCTTTGACGGTAATGATAGATGTTTTCACCCACCACAATGGCATCATCCACCACAATTCCCAACGTGACGATAAAGGCAAACATGGAAACGATGTTGATGGATGAGCCCACTTGCGACAAAAATAGAAAAGATCCCAGAATTGAAATCGGGATGCCGAGGCTGACCCAAAAAGCCAGGCGCGCCTCTAAGAAAATGGCCAGCAGAATAAATACCAGTCCCAGCCCCAGGTAGCCGTTGCGCAGCATCAGATTCATGCGCTGGCGATAAATTTCAGATCTGTCATTTTGGGAATCCAGCGCCAGGCCGGGGGGTAGAATTTGATTGATGGTTTCCATTTGCCGGCGGACGGCGTCGGAGACTGAAATCGGCGTCTGCTCGCCGACGCGAAATACTTCGATCATTACTGCCGGTTGACCGTTATAGGTGGCAAAATTGTCGGTTTCTTCGAAGCCATCTTTGATGGTAGCCATATCTTCCAGCAGCACCTGAGTGCCATCGTTGGCGGTAATAATCGGAATTTTGCCAAACTCTTTCCCGTAATCGCGACGCTCTACGACGCGTACCAGAACATCACCACTTTCGGTTTTGATGGCTCCGGCGGGCAGTTCCACCGATGCACGGCGGATTCTGCTGGCCACCTCTTCCAGGGTCAGATTGAAGGCCCGCAGATTTGATTGGGATATTTCAATGCTGATTTCATATTTGCGCACCCCTTGCATTTCCACCTGAGTGATTTCAGGGTCCTGGAGAAGCCGGTCGCGGATATCTTCCGCCACCTCACGCAAAATCCATTCATTTTGATTACCATAAAGCGCCAGCGAAACCACCGAGCGGCGGCGCTCGGCGATAATGACCTGAGCTTCTTCGGCTTCTTCCGGAAATGAGGTGATGCGATCGACTTCGTTTTTGATGTCCTGGGCTAAACGCTCGATGTTTTCGCCTTCGATAATCTCCACATTGACCGTGCCCATGCCCTCCTGGGCAGTGGCGGTAACCTCCTCAACACCCTCGAGTCCGTTAACGGCCTCTTCGATCGCCAGGATAATACCGCGTTCGACCTCCTCCGGACTGGCACCCGGATAAGGTACGGTAATCGTAACTCTATCGAGTTCAAAATCAGGAAATACTTCCTTTTTGATTTGAAGAGCCCAGAAAAGCCCCCCGACCAAAAAAATGGCCATCAGCAGGTTGGCGGCTACCGAATGACCGGCCATCCAGGCAATGGGGCCACGATATATATTTTTTTCCGGATAATTAGTCATTTCGGTAAATTGCAGTTGCCTTGAGTTCGAAAGTCTATGCGAGGCCTACCGGGCGATCTGCACGGCCATGCTTTCGACTGGAGTGGGCAGTTCCGAAACAATCAAGCGGTCACCCGGTTCCAGGCCGTCTCGAAATAAAACGGTTTGGGTATCACGCCAGAGGACATCGACCTCACGGATTTTAAGCGTGTCATTACTGGAGGCCACCCAGATGCGGGTGTTTTCGCGCAGTGCGCTACGTGGAATACGGTATACGTTGTCGAGCTGGCGCCCCTGGATTTCAAGGCGCAGATACTCTCCGATTAATAAGGGTAACTGCTCCTTTTCCTTTGCGCTTAATCCCAACGGGTCTCTGACTTCAATCAGGACGCGCGCCATGCGACCCTCTTGCTCCAGATCGCCCAGCAATTTGATGACCGTACCGCTGTGTTCGTATTCGTTGCGGTGGAAGATGCGGACCTTGGAACCGGTTTCGCTGGTTTGGCGTGGAATGCGGATCCAATTCAGACGGTCCACCGGAATGGAGGCCTGGATCCAGTAAATATCGGTTCCGACCAGCTCGGCCAGCTGCTCCTGGCTGGACACCTGAGAGCCGACATCCACAAATTTTTTGCGAACAATGGCATTAAAGGGAGCCAGAATGCGAGTCCTATCCAGATCGAGTTTGGCTTTGCGAAGATCTGCTTTATCGCCGGCGAGCTTTGCACGGGCAGCTTCCAGTTGCGGCTCTTTGGCGACCAATGCCGGGATTTTATTGTCTTCCGGCTTTTCTTTGTACAGCAGACGCCATTCTTCTATGGCTGCGGCGGCCTCCTCTTCGGCAACCTTGAGAATACTTTCCGAGTCTTTTACCCTGGCCTGAGCCAGCGTGACGGCCAGTTCATAATCGACCGGATCGATGCGCAACACTTCCGAGCCTTTTTCCAAAAATCCGCCGACGGTAAACTGCGGATGCAGGGCCACGATTTCACCGGATACACGCGATTCGAGTACGATCTCCCTGGCCGGCACTACGGTTCCCATCGCCTGTACAGCAACATTATGGATGCCGGGCTGTATCCGGGCGACCTCAACCAGAGGAGCAATCTTGGCGGGCGGCCGTCGGCGCGCTTTGGGTGCCGTCTTGGTGATATAGGCCGCACCGATGATACCGGCCACAATGACCGCCAGCGAAAGCCCGATGTTGATGAGAAGGCGCCGCCGGCGCGTTGACGTGCCGGTTTTTGTTGACGCTTTGGTGGATATATTTACGTCGTCCATAAGATGGGTGCGTCTTTAAAATTCGCTCAAACGCTGATGTACTATTACTAAGCTGTGCAAGTTAAATATCCGGTCTTTAGTTAATTTCATAAAATAAGCTCTAAAGATAAAATAGCAAATTTTACGGACGATTCCATTATAAAGATTGATGCGCTTGAAGTAAAGGTCTTCGTCTGACTGGTTTTTATCTGGCATCCACAAATATTGGCGATTGAAATCGTCATCAAAGTATAATAATTGATTTCAGGGAATGACATATATTTGAAAGGAATGTCGATGCGATATCTGATGTTTTTGCGGGTGTTGCTGGGCGCCCTATTGATGTCATACTCTATTGCTTTTGCGGCCGGGCCCACGGAAAAATCCGAAGGCTTCAGCGGCCGGATTTCAGCGGGCGCCGGATATATGGCCAGCACCGATCAGCTGAAGACTTCCGATGAAAATAAACGCATTGATTCTTTAAGCGGCGATGCAGACTGGTACGATACAGTCATTCCGCTGGCTTTGTTTAACCTGCGGTACACCTTTGCCGAATCCGGCCGGCAGGTCTATTTTGGAACCCCGCCGCAACTCAGCGGCCCGCCGGGGCTGTCGCTGGGTATTGTGCAACCCTTTTCAGACGGCAGCCGCTTGGATCTATCGGTGTTTACCCGACTCTTTTCAGAAGTCTGGCGGGATCCATACCTGACCAACACCGGCCGCAAGGAAACCCGTGAATACAACTACGGCACTCGGCTCGCCTACGAGGAGATACTGGGCACCGGCTTTAAGCTTTCCTACGCATTTTCCCGGGTGGATGTTAATGTCGATGACATCGGTGATCGCTTCAACGACCTGGAGCGCGACGGCTATATCCATAAGACTGAAGTTGAATATGACTTCCGGCTGGGCCCAGGCATCTCCTTGACACCGGGTTTTGAGCTGTCCATTGGTGACATAGACGGTGAGGCCAATGCGTATACGGGATATCAGTTCGGGCTGGGCTTGCGCAAATTTTCTAAAACTTACCAGATCATGCTCAAAGCGGGCTTTGGGTGGGATGATTACGACGATCAGCACCCGGTTTTTAGCAAAACGCGCAATGATACGAATTATTCAGTGTTTGGGATGTTCACCCGTTCGGATCTTTTCGGGATCGATTTTCTTTTCGGCACGCTGATGGCCGGATACCGCTACCGGGACTCCAACATCGGCTTTTTAGATGCGCAAACCTTTCTCAGTGGTGCCATGATCGGGGTCGAGTTTTAAAGCACAACGGCGTCTGATTTTAGGTCGTTGCCGGGTTGCAGTTGCTCTCAGAAACTGATAGGCAAATGAGAAGATAAATGATGAACAGGGAGTAAAAGCCATGAAAACCTGTGCCCTACTCCTGCTGGCAAATTTTTTATTCTGTGGATTGGCGCCCGCGGAGGGCAGCGCCTGCACAACCTTTGTGCTGGGTGAGAAAAACAATCAGGTATTTGGCAGAAACTATGACTGGGATGTAGAAGATGCACTGGTGATTATCAATAAGCGCGGTATGGCCAAAAGCAGCTATCCCAATCCCGCCGAAAAAGGCACACCTGCACGCTGGGTATCCAAATACGGCAGCGTGACCTTTAACCAATATGGGCGTGAGCTTCCCACCGGCGGTATGAATGAAGCCGGCCTGATCGTTGAGACCATGGCGCTGAGCGAAGCCCGTTATCCCCGACCGGACGACCGCCCCTTCCTGGGCTCTGCCCTACAATGGCGGCAGTTTCTGCTGGATAATTATGCCAGGGTCAGTGAAGTGATTGCCAGTGATGCGCTGGTTCGAATTTCACCCCGGCGCACCGGGCTGGGCATTCATGTGCTGCTCAGTGACCGCGGCGGAGACTGTGCCAGCATCGAGTTTTTGGATGGCGAAATGGTTGTCCATACCGGGTCGCAGCTGCCGGTCAGGGCGCTGACCAATGATACCTACGCCAACTCGATTTATCACTGGAAAAACGGCAAGACACCGGTAATGGATCCAGGCCAATCCATTGGGCGATTTATTCTGGCGGCCGACATGCTTGAACAGTACGACGCCCAGAAAGTAAATGGGCCGACCGATTACGCCTTTAAGATTCTGGATGCGGTCAGTGCCCGACGCACGGTCTGGCGCATCGTTTACGATAATGTCAACATGAAAATTTTTTTCCTAACCCGGGCGAACCCTGCAATGCGCACCATCGATGTCGCCCGTCTGGATTTTTCCTGTCAGACACCGGTTCAAGTCATCGATATCAATACACCGCTGACAGGCAATATCACCGATCGTTTTGAAAATTACACCCGGCAAAAGAACCGCACCCTCATTGAAAACAGCTTTCGCAAAACCAGTTTTTTAAGAAATTACTCCGACGCGGCCTTGGATCGCCTGGCGGACTTTCCTGACAGCACGACGTGCAACCCCTGACCAACAATATATGACGCACCTAACAGCACAACGGAGCAAATCATGAAAGATTCCTTAAAAGCAGGCCTGACATTTAATTTCCAATACCTGGTTCCGGAGGAAAAAACCGTCCCGTTTCTTTACCCCGAAGCGCCGGAACTGCAGCACATGCCAAAAGTGCTGGCCACCGGCTTTATGGTGGGACTATTTGAATGGACCTGTATTCAAGCCATCAACCCGCACCTCAACTGGCCCGACGAGCAAACCGTCGGCATCGGGCTGAATCTGAATCATCTGGCAGCCACCCCGCCGGGACTGACCGTTACGGTAGCGGTAAAACTGAAGGAAGTGGACGGCAGACGCCTGGTCTTTTCAATTGTCGCCGATGACGGCATCGACAAAATTTCCGAGGGGACCCACGAACGGTTCATCATCGATGCCGCTAAATTCAATCGGAAAGTCGCAGATAAAACCAACAAAGCGGCCGCATCATAGATTTTTGATGATTTCTGGCGGCATTCGATGATACGAATCGGTCACCTGACCCGGCTTTTTTGCGCTCATGGGGTTGCGAACCCCAGTGTTTGAGCCAGCACTTTAAATTTTTTAAGCGGATTTTGAGCACGACTGCGGTGACATCACGCAATGCTTCGGATGTAATTAATATCAAATGACCTATCTTTATTCGGTGCTACCCCCCCCCTGTGCTAACCAAAATCTAACCTTGACACATGCCACAATGTGGTATAATTTTTTCGTTCAGAAGGTGACTTCCGACCGACAAACAGCTGATTCATCCCCTTTAAATGTTGGCTGATCCTGAGCGGTATTGCGATTAAAACTTATGAATTTCGAAGACGACATCCTGATAAATGGAGGTGAAGCATGGAAGTTGCAATTAACTACCGAAAAAGCAAACGGTTTTACCATAATTCGACCATTTTGCTGGAAGACGAGCATAAAGGTGCCTTTGCGTATGGTAAAATAAACAATATGAGCGGTGACGGTATGTTTTTTGTCACTGAATTTGCCTTTCGACCTGGAACCCGGGTTAAATTTAAGCTTGATAACCCGCCTTTTAAATCCTGTCCCAATGAGTTTTGTGGAATCGTTAAATGGTGTAAGGAAACCGGCGCTGAGGAGGGTGAGGGGGGGTATCCCTATGGCGTAGGCGTAGAATTCTGCTAAAAACCTGTCTTAAAAATGCATCTAACGCCCGAGGGCTGCGTTAAAAACCGATTCAAAATACTCGAATTTTAAAGGTTGAGCCCGTTACCCGTTAGCCCGTTCGCCGGTTAAAAGATAAAGTTAAGCGACTTTTTGCTTTCTTCGGGCTAAACGGGCTAAACCGGCTCAACCGGCAAACCTAACTTCTATTAGATGCGTCGGGTAGCCAGAGATAGCTCAATCTTTATCCTGGATTCAATAAGGCGGCAGCCTTGCACTTTTGCATGGCTTCCGGATGCCGGGTCGCAAAATCCGTATTCTTGGAAAGGAAAAGGTCCAAAAAGTACAGGCTATCCCAGTAGCCCATGGCGGGACAACCGAGATAGCCTAACCATAATACCAAACCGCAAAAAAGAGGGCAGGCATTATGGGTCGAAATGATGCTTACATCATAGGGTAAGGGAAAACAATAGTTAAAATCAAAAGAATGATATTTATGTTGATATCAACGCTGGATTCAGCATACCAGTCATTTCATGAGCCATGCATTTAAACTAACCCCGCATCCTCAAAGAGCTTTTTCATTCCAGCCTTATTTTTAAATATCTCTTCTCGGGTGAGGCCTTCCAGCTCGTGCGGAAACACCAGCCATTGATCGGTTGCATGAATATAGTAATCCGGCACGATGTCGGTTAGATTGTATTTCGGCTTAAACCACGCCGTGGCGACTCGGATGTCCTTTGGCAGGTTGCGACGCATTTTTTCAGTTAGTGCCTCGATGATGGCCTTTATGCTGCTGCCGGTATCAAAGACATCGTCAACAATCAGCAGTCCGTCTTCCCAGTTGGCTTGCCGAATGACATACTCGAGTCCGTGGACCCGAACTTTTTTTTCTCTTTTTTTAATTCCGTAATAAGAAGAGGTGCGGATAGCGATATGATCCGTTTTAACGCCCAGATGGTCCAGTATTTCCTGAACCGCAATGCCGACCGGCGTGCCACCGCGCCAAACACCGATGATAAAGCTGGGCCTGAACCCGCTTTTGAAGATGCGCAGTCCCAGCTCAAAGGAATCATTTAACAGTTCCTGGGCGGTGAGGTATCGTTTGTCGTCATCCATAATCGAAAAAAGGAGGCCGCTTTGATGGGATTAACACAATACGTGAGTATTATATTTTTCATTTCCATTTTTAGTCAAATAAAAAATCGAACTCTTGTGTGATACGATCATAGAAGCCGTCACAAACCTTAAGCCTGTTGTGAATATGGCGACCCATAACTGTTCAGCGACACCTTGGCATAGGGCAGCGATTCTTTTGGGTGTGCCGATTTGGTTTCAGCCGGATAGCCGATGGCGATGATGGATTCCACCCGCATATGCGCAGGAAGGTTCAGTATCTCGGCGATATAGGCTTCGGCCGTTTGGCGGTCGTCACGTTTTCTTTCTCTGATCTGGATCCAGCAGCTGCCCAGATCAAAGGAAGCTGCTGCCAGATGGATAAACGCAGATGCGATCGATGCGTCTTCAATCCATACATCAGTTACCTGTGGGTCGCCGCAGACGACAATTCCCAGGGCCGCATTTTTTAAAAAGGTGGCTCCATGCGGTTTTGCGCGGGACAGTTTTTGCAACAAATCGGGCGCTGTCACAACCACAAATTCCCATGAATTTTTACCCATCGATGTCGGCGCGCGCAGCGCCGCTTCCACTAATTGATCAATGGTTTCTGAATCCAAAGGTTTGTCCAGGTATTTTCGAATACTTCTTCGCTTTTTCAATAGTTCTAAAAACATCATCCTCCTCCCTGAAAAAAGTAATCGTAACAAATGATATCTAAATTCTGTTGGTTGAGCCCGTTACCCGTTGGCCTGTTTGCCGGTTAAATGAATTATAAATGGACAGAACTCTTTTTAACGGGCCCAACGGGCTAAACGGGCAACCGGCAAACCTGTTTGATCTTGAGCGGGGGGCATGATAAAATTTTTTTAGTCTACAGTCAAAGAAAATAAATCCGATGAAAACTCTAAAATATATAATGAGATGCAGGGTTATACGTGCTTTGGGTGTGACTTTAGCCGTGTTCCTACTGGTAAATATTGCAGCTGCACAAGAAGTGGCGGTTATCAAAATTCAATACCGCCGTGCGGCTGAGTTGGTGCCGGTTGTTCAAAGCCTGCTTTCGGATCAAGGCCGGGTTACGGTCAGCCAACGAGTGAATTCCCTGGTTGTTGTGGACAGCGCTGAGGCCATCCAACGCGTGTACGCTTACGTCGTGCGATTTGACACCCCGGTTGATCAGGTCCGCATTCGTGTTCGATTTCATACCAGCAGCGCTGGCCGCCGGGAAGCGCAAGCCGTTCGCGGACGTTATTCCAGTGATGATTTGACAGTTACTATTGGCGGGCGCAAAAAGCGCAAAAACGCAGGTACTTATAGAGATCGTCAAAGCCGGCGAATTGCACACTCCGAAGCTTTTGTGGTTGCCATGTCCGGCAGCCCGGCCTTTATTCGTACCGGCAAAGAAATTCCCTATAAAAACAGCTCGCCTTTTATCAGACGACACGCTCCGGGCGACGAAACCATTGCATGGCAAACCGTTGAAAGCGGCTTTGAAGTTACCCCGACAATTGCGGGTGACAATGTTATCTTAAAGATCGTTCCGCGCATTGCCTATGACGACAGTGAAGACGCGGTTATTCGTTTCTTCGGTGCCCAAACGGAGGTGACGGCGCCCTTTGGCCAGTGGGTCGACATTGGTGGGGTGGGCGATCAGCAAAACGAAATCATTCAAGAGATCCTCTCTCAGCGCGTCAGCAGCGGGCAGACGGTAACGTCGATGTCCTTGATGGTACAGCATTACTGAATGCGAGGTCCGAATTTCGCGTTGCGCGTCAATGGCCGAATTCCTCACGGTTTCAGTATTCAGGTGTTTCGTCTTCGTTCTGTCGAGCTACGCCTTAACAAGCAGGTGTCAGCATATTTTGTTCCTGGCTTCTCGCTACTTGCTTCTGGCAGATTTCAGAGGATCAGTTGCCAGCAGCCAGTGACCAGAAGCCAGCAGCCAGTGATCTTCAACACACAACCT
>JASFEV010000137.1:0-11836 GCA_050124655.1 Desulfobacterales bacterium | reverse complement strand
ATGAGGGCGCGCCTTGATTCGCGCTAGCGACATGGCTGGTAATCTACTCAGACGGTATTATTTTTCTATAGAGACAGATGGCTTTGTTTAATCGCTAAAATCGACATTTTTGATCATGTGGAAAATCATCCTCCTTATATTAGCTGGCCTATACACGCTTAACCCGTTTGATATCGTACCGGATTTACTGGTTGGCTGGGGATGGCTGGATGATGCGATCATCTGGATCCTGTTGTGGAAATTTCTCGTATCGCGCAAGATAAGGTCTGCCGGCAATTATGGTTTTTATGAGCACAGCGACAAGCGCTTTAAGACCCATGATCAAAAAAGGTCTTCAAGCCAGAAACAATCAGATCAAAACGATCCGTATGCCGAAGAAACGGGTCCATGGGATCCGTACCGAATGTTGGGCGTCGACCGCAATGCATCCGCCGATGAGATAAAACACGCCTATCGGGAACTGGCCAACAAATATCATCCAGACAAATTGGCGCATCTCGGGGATGAATTTAAGGAACTGGCTGAAAAGCGTTTCAAGGAAATTCAGCAAGCCTATCAGGAATTGACAGGGAAGGGGGCATAGTGGTTTTGAATCCCTGCTTTGCAGCAGATAAAACACTCGGCCGACTGGCGAAATGGTTGCGTTTGCTGGGATTTGATACCCTGCTTGAATCCGAACGAGCGGACGAAAAATTTATTGACAGTCTTGAAAAAGATCGTATCCTGTTGACCCGAACCCAGCGGATTCGCAAACAATCTGCTGATCGAAAACTGATATTTGTGGAATCGGATCACCTCAGGCAGCAGTTGAATCAAGTCGTGCGGGAACTGGGTCTGAAAGCGGAACAAACTCGGCCATTTTCCAGATGCCTGCAATGTAATGTGCCGATCGTAGCGGTTGATAAAAACATTCTAAGGGGACGGGTACCGGATTATATTTTTGAAACACACGATCATTTTGATCAATGTCCCCAGTGCGATCGTATCTTTTGGCCGGGTAGCCATACCCAAAGAAGTCTCGAAAAAATTCGTCATCTCTTCGATATCGAGTGAAGTGATATGTCAAAAGAAGTCATTGCCCTTGAGGCGCGTTTGAGAAATTGCAAAAATGTACGCACGTTAGGCGTGCGATCCAATTTTTCTGATTACAGCCCGCAAGAAGCGGAACTAATCCGACAAGCAGACAAAATTTATTACCCGACGACCTTTTATGCTGATCTTTTTGATACCATCGGCAAACCGACTTTTCCAAGCTATCATACGTACAAATGTGTTCAGGATAAAATAAAGCAAACCGCATTATTCGAACTGCTTGATTTGCCGCATCCGCGTACGCGGGTATATTACGGTAAGCGCCAAAAAAAATCCATTTCGAATCATTTTAGGTATCCGTTCATTGCAAAAGTTCCGCGAGGATCCGCCTTGGGACGCGGTGTTTACCTGATCCACAATGATTCCGAGCTGCGCATTTACCTTGAGCAAGTGAGTCCGGCGTATATCCAGGAATATTTGCCCATTGATCGGGATATCCGTGTGGTGGTCATTGGCAATCGCATCGTGCATGCATACTGGCGCATTGCCCCGCCAAATGAATACCGTAGTAACCTGGCAGTCGGTGGGCGCATCAGCCTGAATGCCGTTCCTGCACGTGCGCGAGAATTGGCGTTGCAGGTTGCGCATGCCTGTTGCTGGGATGATGTCGGCATTGATATTTGTGAATATAATGGCCGGTATTATGTTTTGGAAGCCAATATGAAATACGGCAAAGAAGGTTTCAGGCAAGCCGGTATTGATTACCATCAGTTAATGGAATCCATGATCGCCAATGAAGAGATATGATAAAGATATAATGGGCTTTGCGCGTTGCGTGCTGGATGAAGCGGAAGCGAAAGGATTGTCTGGTATGGCGACCCGAAATTCGGAGGCGATTCGTCGAGCCCAAGAAAAATATGCGGATACCGATTATCGCCAGGCGTTTTCAATTGATGTCGATCGCATTTTACACGCCCACGCCTATGCACGTTATATCGATAAAACTCAGGTTTTTTCGCTGATCAAAAATGATCACATTACGCACCGCGTCTTGCATGTTCAGCTGGTTTCAAAAATAGCGCGTACCATCGGGCGTTATTTAAGTTTAAATGAAGATCTGATTGAGGCGATCGCCTTGGGACACGATATCGGTCACGCTCCCTTCGGCCATGACGGTGAGCACGCCTTGTCAGTGTTGTGCGAAGATCATGGTATCGGTGCATTTCAACACAATGTGCAAAGCGTGCAATTTTTAGATAAAGTGGAACGCAAAGGCCTGGGCTGGAACCTGTGTTTGCAAACGCTTGACGGAATTTTGTGCCATGACGGCGAAGTGCACAATAAGATGCTGCAACCAGCAGCCGCAAAGACCTTCGCTGCATTAGATCATGAGTTGGAGCGCAAGATAAACGACCCCGCGACCCGCCTGGTTCCGATGACGCTTGAGGGGTGTGTGGTTCGAATCGCCGACACCATCGCCTATATTGGCCGTGACATTGAAGATGCCATTCGGCTGAATCTCATCGATCGCGCTGATTTGCCCCGTGACAGTGTCGAATGCCTGGGGCGCACAAACGGTACCATCGTCTTTAATTTGGTGACCGATATCATCCAAAACAGTTTTCAAAAAGAGCATGTCGCTTTTAGTTCGGATGTATCGCAGGCCCTCAAACGCTTAAAGCAATTCAATCTGGAACGAATCTATTTAAATCCCAGGGTAAAAGCGCATTCTGCAGCGCTCCATAAACTCTTCAGCTTTTTATTTGAGCAATATCTTTCCGATATCCGACAAAAAAATAAGTCATCCGTTATCTTCAGCCAATTTCTTAACGGCATGTCTGCATCTTACACTGAAATCCATAAAAGCGCAGAAATAGTCCGTGATTTCATTGCCGGAATGACAGATGCGTATTTTCTAAACCAGTGCCCGGCTGACATGCGCCCATCCATCCAGCGCTTGTAACCGCATCGCCAGCTCCCGCCAGATAGCATTAAGAATATGATGGCGCATTTTCTTTGACGATTTGACTATTCAACGATTCAACGAATTAACCAATTACAAAAAAGCGCTTGAGTTTTATACCTAAACGCCGTAAATTAAATGTACATTTGAAGTTTTACAACTGGATGAAAATACTGCTTTTTTTTAAGGCAGGGGTTCTTGCTGCAATAAAGAAAAATGGAACAGTGGAATACTGGATGCTAAAAGGAAGTCATTCATTATTTGCAATAATGTGCAGCCGAATTTATTTTTTGTGCAACATTGCAATTTCACAAGACCCATTATTCCAGAATTCCAACATTCCGATTGGGCGAAGCCCAAGCTTGAATGTTCCGATATAACAAACAACTCGAGGTCTATGCAATGAAAACCATGTGGGCTCCCTGGCGGATTGAATACATTTTGAAAGACAAAGAAGGTCGATGTATTTTCTGTGCAGCCTTGGCGGATCAAGATGATTTGACGCTCTATAAGGGGCAAAAGACCATGGTGACCATGAATAAATTTCCTTACATTAACGGGCATCTGCTGGTTGCTCCCATAAGCCATATCGCCACCCTCGATCAACTCAATAAGTCTGAGATGGGCGACTTGTTGGCCACTGTTGAGCAATCCGTGGGAATCTTGAAAAAAATCATGCAACCCGATGGGTTCAATGTCGGCCTCAATCTGGGTAAGGTGGCGGGGGCCGGCGTTGAAGAACATTTGCACTTTCATATCGTGCCACGCTGGTTCGGCGATACCAATGCCTTAACGGTGTTTGGTGAAGTACGGGTGATTCCCGAACACATAAAAGCGACCTATAAAACTTTAAAGCCATACTTTGATAAAATAAATATTAGCAACTAAATTTATTATATTTAATACTATCAAAACTTGTGATCAGCGGTCTTGACTTGCACTTGAATCAAAATTTTGCCATAGTCCCCATTTCGGTGTTGACACGACCCTGTTATATAAACGCAAAAAAGCTAAGCTGTTCTAATTGATGAGCCCACCCAAATTAACTCCCATGCTCAAACAGTACCTCGCGATAAAAGAGGCCTATCCGGATACGATTCTTTTTTATCGAATGGGTGATTTTTACGAGATGTTTTTTGAAGATGCTCAGGTGGCTTCGCGCGTACTGGATATTACGCTGACTTCCAGAAATAAAAAGGACGAATCTCCGGTTCCCATGTGCGGTGTACCGCATCGCGCGGTCACGGGCTACATCGCTCGCATGATCGATCACGGTTACAAGGTGGCGGTTTGCGATCAGATTGAGGATCCGTCTATTGCTAAAGGATTGGTCAAACGGGATGTCGTGCGTGTCATTACCCCTGGCATGATCATCGATGATTCCTTTTTGGATAAACGGTCCCATAATTTTGTTTTGGCGTTAGCGCGTCATGGCGATAATTTCGGGTTGTCCTATCTGGACATATCCACCGGTCTTTTCCGTCTGGTTGAATCTGATAATCAGGCCGCCATCATGGATGAATCCTTGCGCATATCCGCCCGTGAGATCCTGCTGCCCGAATCCGCCAAAAGCGATCCGCAAATGGCGTTGATTCGGGGGGCCCAGATAGACCGTGCCCTTACCTATCTGCCGGACAGTGCCTTTGACTACAAACGGTGCTATAACCGGCTCATCAAACAGTTTAATACGATTTCATTAGAAGGCTTCGGATGTGAAGCCCTGTCTGCCGGCGTGCGGGCTGCCGGTGCTCTTGTTTTTTATGTACGCGAGACCCAGAAACAAAAAATTAAACATCTAACGCATCTGGAAACCTATTCTCTGGGCCATTATCTGCTGGTAGATGATTCCAGTTGCCGCAATCTGGAACTTGAAAAAAACCTTCATTCTGGCACTCGACGGGGCACGCTCATCGGCATCATCGATCATACCCGTACGGCCATGGGCGCCCGTTTGCTCAAATCGTGGTTGCGATATCCACTTACCAAAATTGAAGACATCCAGGCCCGCCTCGAAGCCGTCGCTGAAAGCAAAGAAAATATCCAAACCCGCCAGGGAATACGCGAACTTTTAAAATCCGTGTTTGACATCGAACGGGTGAGCACCAAAATCGTCATGGGGCATGCCAATGCGCGGGATTTGATTGCGCTGAAACGATCTCTTTTAGTGTTACCCCAAATCCAATCTCTGGTTGCGACGCTGACTTCGACGCTATTTCAGTGGAATGAGAATCTCCAACCGCTATACCAATTGTCGGAAGTGATCGAAAAGGCGATCCGAGAGGACGCACCGCCGACCATCAACGAAGGCGGGATGATCAAGCCGGGCTACCATACGGGTCTAGATGAACTGGTGAAAATCAGCCAGGAAGGCAAGGGGTGGTTGGCTAATCTGGAGGCTCAGGCACGGCAAGCCACCGGAATTACTACACTTAAGGTGCGCTACAACAAGGTTTTCGGCTATTATATTGAAGTGCCCAAAAGCCGGGCTTCGGAAGTACCGGCAAACTATGTCCGCAAGCAAACCTTGGTCAATGCCGAGCGTTATATTACCGATGAGTTGAAAACCTTTGAAACAAAGGTTATAAATGCAGAAGATCAGCGCGCCGCCCTTGAGCTTGACATATTTAACGAGATCAGACAAACGGTTGTCCAAAATTATAAACATTTAGAAGGTGCGGCTCATTTTTTAGCACGTCTGGATTGCCTGCTGAACCTGGCCGAGGTGGCCGATCAAAATGCCTATTGTCAACCGGAAATGACCCTCGATGGTCTAATTCATATTGAAGACGGGCGTCATCCGGTGGTTGAAAAAATGATCACCGGCGAGCGGTTTGTGCCTAATACGGTTTCAATGGATAATGAAACCAACCAGATTTTGATCATCACCGGTCCGAATATGGCCGGAAAATCCACCATCCTGCGACAGGTGGCGCTGTTGGTCATTATGGCACAAATGGGATCGTTTATCCCGGCTCGCAAGGCGACGATTGGCGTTGTTGATCGGATTTTTACGAGGGTCGGTGCCTTAGACAATTTGTCCCACGGCCAGAGCACGTTTATGGTTGAGATGCAGGAAACGGCCAATATCCTCAACAATGCCGGGGAACGCAGTTTGATCATAATGGATGAAATCGGGCGTGGCACCAGCACCTATGATGGACTCAGCATTGCCTGGGCGGTAGTCGAGTATTTACACGATTTGCATAAAAGCGGTGTTAAAACCTTGTTCGCGACCCATTATCATGAATTAACCGAGCTGGCTGTGCAAAAGGCGCGGGTTAGAAATTACAATATCGCTGTCAAAGAGTGGAATGACGAGATTATTTTTTTACGCAAACTGGTGGAAGGGGCCACCAATCGCAGCTATGGCATCCAGGTGGCACGTTTGGCCGGAATTCCCGAAGGCGTCATCCGCCGATCTAAAAAAATACTCTACCGCATCGAAAATCAAGAGCAGGACTTAGCTGACTCTTTGTCCGCTTCAAAAGACACCCAGCCAGGTGCGGTGCAAATGGAACTATTTGATCATAAATCGCATTATTTTGCGGATAAGTTGGCCAAATTGGACATTGCAAAGATGACACCGCTGGAGGCACTCAATTATCTGAACGAACTCCAGCAAAAGGCCAAAAACATTGCCGATTAAAACATCTGAAAAACTGCGATACAGACCGAGACCAAGTCCAGATGGCGCAACGACTTCTGATTCGATGGAATGATGGTATGCGGCGTGATGTGCAACGAAAATCGACTTTAGTTGGCGGAAAACTCCTGATACGGTCAATGGCTTTATTGATGTTGGCGGAAATGCTGCTTTTTGCGGGAATTTCGTTAGCTGCTCCCCGTGATACCTATTTTGAGGCCGAAACCTGCTATCGTAATCTGCGCCAGAATTCCCAGAAAATGAAATACCGCCACAACTGGATGCGGTGTATTCAAAAATTTCAATCCGTTCATAAACAGGATCCCGACGGCCCCTGGGCGGCCGCCGGGCTCTTTATGTCCGCTAAACTGTACCAGGCGCTGGCCGGCTATTCCGGCAATTCATCGGATCTGGCTGAAGCCCAGGAAATCTTTGGGCGAGTTGTGCAACGCTATCCCCAGAGCCGCTATCGGAAAAAAGCCAGTCTTGAACTGCGCAAGATGGGTAAATCCGCCGTCTCAACAACAGCAAAGCCGGCTGCAGAGGCGAGGGGTGCAAATAACATAACGCCAAAAGCCACCTATATTGAGGCCGATGCCTGTTACCGCAATCTGCGAAACAATTCCCAGAAAATGAGATACCGCAGCAACTGGCAGCGCTGCATTGAACAATTTCAGTCTGTCTACGATAGAGATCCCGAAGGCCCCTGGGCCGCAGCTGGTCTGTTTATGGCGGCAAGCCTTCATCGCAAACTATATGCCTATTCAAGGTCTTCAGATGATCTTGCAACCGCAGCGGAACTATTTAATCAGATCATCGACCAATTTCCCGAAAGCCGCTACAAAGCCAAAGCCAGCGCTGAAATCAAAACCCTGCCGGATGCCGTCAAGACGCGCAGAAGGGCTCCGGTTGATCCGATTGCCGACAAAATACAGACCAGTAAGGCCCAACAAGCACCATCGCCAAAAGACCCGGTATCCTCGACGCCATCAGACCCGGGTGGACCGGTCACGGTGACCAACCTGCGCCACTGGTCCAATCCCAACTATACCCGGGTCGTCGTTGACGTTAACAGAGAAACAACTTACCTTCATCATTTGCTTAAAAAGGATCCCTCTATTAAAAAACCCCAGCGCCTGTACGTTGATCTAAGCAACAGTCGCCTGGGCAAGAATATCCGCAAGAGCATTCCGATTCATGACGACTTGCTCAGTGATGCCCGGGCGGGACAGTACACCAACGATTCTGTCAGGGTCGTCGTGGATATCAAATCTTTTGAGACCTATAAGATTTTTTCCCTCAAAGATCCTTTTCGAATTGTGATTGATGTATGGGGCTCAAAGACGGCCAAAGCACCGGTCACACCCAGCCCGTCTGCGACAGTTAAAAAAGGCGGTAAAATTCCGCCCGGCTCGCTGGCCAAGCAATTGGCGCTGGGCGTTCGGCGGGTGGTCATCGATCCGGGTCACGGTGGCAAAGATTACGGTGCACCAGGTTATCTTAAGGGCGTGCACGAAAAAAACGTTGTTCTACAGATCGCCAAACGGCTGGCCAAAAAAATCAAGACCGAGCTGGGACTGGAAGTTATTTTAACCCGCAATTCGGATCGATCTTTAACCCTGGAGGAGCGCACGGCCTTTGCCAATACCAAAAGTGCCGATCTTTTTATATCGATTCATACCAATGCCTCGCGGGATCGCAGGGCTTACGGTCTTGAAACCTACTTTTTGAATCTGGCCACCGATGAGGAGGCCATCCGAGTGGCAGCCATGGAAAATGCGACTTCGACTAAAAATATCAGCGACCTGCAAAAAATTTTATTTGATCTGATGCAAAATGCTAAAATCAATGAATCCAGCCGCCTGGCCGCCTTTGTCCAAAGTGCCATGGTTGGCCATTTAAGAGATAAGCGCTATACCCGCGTAAAAAGCAAAGGTGTCAAGCAAGCGCCGTTTTACGTTCTGTTAGGTGCGCAGATGCCCTCCATCCTTATCGAAACCTCTTTTATCAGCAATCCGCGGGAATGTAAGCGCCTGGTCAACCCCCAATACCAGGATCGCATCGCTGAAGGCATCGTTAAAGGGATTCGCAATTATATCAAAGCAACCAGCCCAACTGCTTTTCAAAGACAAACACGCCAGACACAGCCCCGGGGTTAGTTTTCTGATTATGACCGATAAACCATCCGATATGGCCCCACCGTTTAATCCGTATCTTGCCTTGCTCGTCGCTACACTGGCAGTTTCCACCGGTGCTATTTTCGCGCGCCTGGCAGATGCGCCGGCCCTGGTGATTGCGGCTTACCGGGTGGGGCTTGCAACGCTGATTCTGGCGCCCATCGCAGGGTGGAAAGCCCGTGATGAAATTTTGAAGCTGTCCAAACGGGATCTGAAACTGGCGGTCATATCCGGCTTTTTTTTGGCCCTTCACTTTGCCACCTGGATTTCCTCACTGGATTACACGTCGGTGGCCAACAGCGTCGTACTGGTCAATACCAATCCGCTGTGGGTCGGCCTATTGACGCCTTTAATTGCAAAAGAACGGGTGAAACGGGCGGCGGTGTATAGCATTTGCATCAGCGTCATTGGCGGGGCCATCATCGGTTATGGCGATTTTGCCACCGGCGGCAAAGCGCTTCTGGGAGATGGTCTGGCGTTGGCCGGCAGTATATGCGCGGCGATTTATCTGCTGCTGGGCCGCAGTCTGCGGCGCAAACTGTCTTTGCTGGCGTATATTTTTATATGCTACGGGAGTGCTGCAATTTTTTTGTGGACGATTGTCCTGTCTTTAAGAATGCCCATAACCGGCTTTAGCCACGGCACAGTGGCTGCTTTTTTCGGTATGGCGCTCATTTCTCAAATCCTCGGACACAGTACTTACAACTGGGCGTTGAGATGGCTCAGCGCGGGTCTCATCGCTGTTAGCCTGCTGGGTGAGCCCATCGGCAGCACGATTCTGGCCTATTTTATTTTCGATGAAGGCCTGACCGTTTATAAGGTTGTCGGCGGTGTCATCATTCTTTCAGCTATTTATCTGGCGGCATCAAGTGAAAGCCGCACCAATAAAAAATAAACGTGTAGCTGGGAGGCTTGGATGCTGGGAAGCTATGAGGCTTGAAGTGGTGAATGGCTAATAACCGTCAAGCATTCTGGCCTTATAGCCTTTCAGCCTCCCAGCCTATTTGATTTTAAATTTGACAAAGTTCTTTTGATCCTTTAACAGACAAGTACTTTCAGCACGAATAGATAAGGAGGAAATTTGATATGGCGTACGAGAATATCATTTATCAGGTCGATGACGGTATTGCTACGATTACCTTTAACCGACCCAAAGCCCTTAATGCACTGAATTCAGCACTTTTGAAAGAATTTTCACAGGCACTCGACGCCCTTGCCGCCGATGACACAATTCGTGTTCTGATCCTCACCGGATCGGGTGACAAGGCCTTTGTGGCCGGTGCTGATATATCCGAGTTGGCCAAGTATAATACGCTGACAGCAAAAACGTTTTCTGAAAATGGACATGCAATTTTCGCTAGGCTACAGGCACTTCCGGTTGCCGTCATCGCAGCTGTCAATGGTTTTGCTCTGGGCGGCGGCACCGAGATTGCAATCGCCTGTGATTTTATCTATGCCTCGGAAAATGCGAAATTCGGGCAGCCGGAAATCAATTTAGGATTGATTCCTGGTTTTGGCGGTACCCAGCGTCTGCCGCGGTTAATCGGTGCCAATCGGGCCAAAGAACTGGTCTTTACCGGCAAGATGATCTCTGCGGCCGAAGCCGAACAAATAGGATTGGTCAACAAAGTGGTAGCTGCGGATCAGTTGATGGCCGAGGTTATGCAAACGGCCCGGGAAATTGCCACCAAAGGTCAGGTTTCTCTACGAGCGGCGAAACAGGCCATTAACCACGGGCTGAATACCGATCTGGCAACCGGCATTCACATTGAAGTCGAAGGCTTTGGCATGTGCTATGGTAGCGCCGATGCCAAAGAGGGCACTGCAGCTTTTCTTGAAAAACGCAAAGCCGACTTCAAAGGAAGTTTGAAGGATTAAGCAAACTCGGCTGCTGGCTGCTCGTCTCTGGCAGCTGGCTTTTTACGCGTTCATGATGATTTGATTGTTCGAGGACAAGTACGAGAACGAGTACGATAAGGTTACCTAAAACCTTCGTCCTCGTCCTCGGTTTTTTACCATTACTCCATCACACCAGTTGAATCGATTATGGAGGACAAACAAAAATCCAAGCTTCAATTCATTTGGGGCACCCTACTGCTTATCGCCGGAATAGGGGTTTTCTTTCGGATCCCTCAGATTATGCCTGAAATAAAGAAAATTGAACATTTTGCGCCGTACATCTTTTTTATTTATTTTTGTTTTTATTTGATCGCTGTGCTGCTGGTGGTCGGCGGTGGCAGGAAAGTCTACACTTATCTGAAGAAAAAAGATTAAACTCGATTACCTGTCTACCTGGAATGGTGGAATGCTGGAATTTTGGAATATTGGGTTTAAGATGAATGTGCCTAATTGACTCACTTAAAATTCCACGAGAACCAACATTCCACTATTCCATTATTCCAGTATTCCTGCATTGAAATTGCCTCATTGCTCAGCTGCTTGTCTGAATTTATCCAATTGTTTCTTGTAGTAAGAGCGATTTCCCTTTGCAAGCTTTAACGCCTGCTCGCCGGCTTCAATAGCCTCAGCGTTCATTCCGTTGATATGGTAGCTTTCCGCCAGGGTGTCATAAACATGGGAAGAGCGATCGAGCTCAATTGCCATTTTGGCCAGAAGCAAAGATCTTTCCGGGTCGCGCAAAGATTTATCCTCACAGGTTGCGTAAAACCATGCCAGGTTATTGAGCACATGCGGGTCATCTAATCGCAATGCCAGGGATTTTTCGTAAGCGTCTTTGACGCCCTGGTATTCTTTGCGTTCGTAATATAAGTCCCCCATGAGCCGGTATAAATTGGGATTATCCGGGGATTTTTGCAGTTCTCTGACAATCACTTTTTCCAAAACATTTTGATTTAGTTTACTTCCTATCACCCCCATATTTAACTGGTAGCCTACAATGCCGATCAGCAATATCCCTGCAAGATAAAGGCCGATGCTTCTTTTCACCTTTTGATCATGGTGACGAATCCAGCGGGTGTCTGACTCGCATTTTTTTAAATAATTGATGCGTTGCCTGATTGA
>JASFEV010000136.1:0-11897 GCA_050124655.1 Desulfobacterales bacterium | reverse complement strand
TGTAGTGGTTGATAATGTCGGCAAAGCCACGCTGACCACCAGCATGCAGGCACTGGCGCGCGGTGGGCGTATCGTCATTGTGGGCAACACTAGCGGTCCCCAGACAGAAATCGATATTCGCTTTATTTTTGGCAAACAGATCAGCCTGATTGGCAGCACCATGGGAAGCCATCAGGATTTCAAAGATGTGGTGGGCATGCTCTGGTCCGGCAAACTTAAACCCGTGATCGATCGGGTGATGCCGCTCAGCGAAGGGCGCGCTGCATACGAGATAATGGAAAAAGGGGAGCTGCTGGGGAAGATTGTATTAACGCCTTAAAATTTCCATAAAAATTATGTGGCGATTCTGACTTTTGCGGTTTTTCGTCACAGTCCGTTGTCAGTGGCCTGTTGTTTGTTGTTGATAAATCATGAGGAAAACAGCCAAGCAGTTTGCATATTGTCCGCGACGGACAACTAATTACGGACTACTGACCCTATTCGTATTGCTTTCTTAGTTCCCGGAAGATTACCAATTTTTGAACATCCTGGGTGCCCTCACCCAAAGACGATGCCCAGGCGTCCATCGGAAATTTATGGATGGGGTGCTCCTTGATAACGGAGGCGGCGCCAAACATATCTGCGGCCCAGGTGGTGACATTGCGGGTGACCTCCACCGCCAGATATTTTGCTAACGAGGATTCCTGCCTGAAATTTTCATTGCGGTCCATTTTCCAGCAAGCTTTCCAGAGCATCAAACGCGTCGCTTCAATTTTGGCGTAAAAATCAGCAGCTTCAAACGCTTTTGCTTGAAATTCCGTAATGAGCCGGCCAAAAATCTTGCGTTTACGGGCATGTGCCAGGGCCAGCTCAAAGGCACCGACCGCCGTTCCCAGCGTCATGGCGGCAATGGGAACCCGGCTGTAAGTAAACACGGTCAACACCTGCTGAAGCCCCTGACCCTGATTGCCCAGAAGATGGTCGTCCGGTACGAAAACATCTGTGAATTGCAAACGGGTTAAATCAGAAGGAATCCAGACCTGTTTGTTTAGCTTTTTCCTCTTAACGCCCTCGGCATGCAAGTCCACCAGGTACATGGAAATTCGATTGTTTCTTGAGGCCTGAGGATCTGAGATCGCTGTAATTACCGCCAAATCGCTGATATAGCCATTGGTGACATAAGCCTTGGTGCCGTTGAGCAACCAACCGTCTTTGACTTTGCGGGCGGTCATTTCAATACCGGCTGAATCGCTGCCGGCTATCCGTTCGGTGTTGCCGACGCACATCAACGTTTCTCCTCTTGCAGCGGATTGTCCATAGCGTGTCTTTAGATCATCATTTCCGCACAGTAACAACGCTATTAGACCCAGATCTATCTGCACCAACGCTGCCACCGCCAATCCCGGTGAGATCTTAGCCAATTCCTCGGCAATCAATGCTTCCCTTAGGGCGCTGCCTTTGATCAATTTATCCGACTTTGACGCAATTGCATACCAGTGGCCATCACCCATTTCGCGAAAAAAATCAGCCGGTATTTCCTGGCGCTGATACCATTCCGGCAGCTTAGGTTGCAGGCGGTCTTTGAGAAATCTTTTAAACCCGATGATATCCTTGGCAATCGATTCCGGAATTGTAAAATCCATTCTGGCTCCTTCTTTGTAAACAAAACAAGCGACTGACGAAGACTTAAAAGCACTGCTGTCACATTTGTAAAGCTTGATTTTACAAAATAGACATAAACCTTAAAAAAACAAGACGGACAAATTTATAATTTACAAAACCGGTTTAAAATAGTATTTATACGTTACATCATAGATGTAGGCAATCAGATTGCAAAATAAGCTTCCGCTTTTTAGATACTAGCTGGACCGGATTTTACCGTCTTCGACGGATGGATACCCTTATTTCAATGCACGAACCAATTCAGATTGCAAGATTTGACTTTTCATTCTGAGCGTTTGCTGGATGTTATTGACGCAGAATTTAATTTGATCTTCTTGTTGGACAGGCATTGGAGGGGATTATGGAAATGAAAGATCTGATTCAACGCATTGCGGAGGCTCTGGTCGACAGTCCTGAGCAGGTCAGCGTTACGGCCCTGGAAGGAAGCCAGGCGACTGTATTGGAACTGAAAGTGGCCAAGGAGGACCTGGGAAAAATCATTGGCAAACAAGGACGGACCGCCAAATCGATTCGTACCATTTTAGGTGCTGCATCGGCCAAGGAAAACAAACGCACCGTTCTTGAAATCGTAGAATAGCCGTTACGTTGAAATATTCATCCAGCTCGTCGCGAATTCGCCTCCGTTTAAAATAGGTAAACGCATAAACCCAGCCGTGATAATTCATGAGCCGGGCACAGTCAGATATAATCTTATTTTCAGGGGAAGCATTGCGTTTATAAAACAAATGGGCTGATATCAATTTTCGGACTGCAGCGGTTGAAAAATCCCTTTCAAAAAACTTTCCAATGTAACGACATTCCATCGAATAAGATATTGCCCTAGTATTTTTTTTATTTCCCAAACCGCGTCTTTGCAGCATTTACATTAATCACTTGAATTTTTTTAACCGAATTCAGCATTTATCGCTGCACCTTCACGAATACATCTCATATATTCAATAACTTATCATCGGCGCCACTTGACTACGCGAAAATCCGCATCATTTTTTACATGTTTTACCAGTAGATGTAAAAAAAATCGCTGATAGGCAGGCTATTCTTGATTTTGCAAGTGATATGCATAAAGGAGTTCTGTAATGCCGCGAGAGAAGATAAACCTTTCTGAAAAAGTCGAAACCCTTTCCATATTAGATGAAAAAGGCCACCTGGATAAAAAGCTTGAACCCGATATTCAAGAAGATGTTCTTTTGCAGCTGTATCGGACCATGCTGCTGGCGCGCAGATTCGATGAACGTTTGTTAAACCTTCAACGTCAGGGTCGCATTGGCACCTTTGCACCCATAAAGGGTCAGGAGGCAGCCCAGCTGGGGACCATTGCGCATTTGCGCCCAACCGACTGGATGGTGCCGGCCTTTCGCGAAACAGCGGCTGAAATATGGCGCGGTCGTTCCCTTGAAAGTGTTATCTATTACTTCAACGGATTTAACGAAGGTGGTGCGATCCCGGATGATCGCAATGATTTTCCCATATCGGTTCCTGTGGGCTCACAGATGATTCACGCTGTTGGGCTGGGCTGGGCCGCCAAATACCGGCAAACAGACGATGTTGCCATGACCTACTTTGGCGATGGCGCCACCTCACAGGGTGATTTTCATGAAGCGCTCAATTTTGCCGCTGTTTTTCAGGCTCCGGTAATCTTTGTGTGCCAGAACAATCAATGGGCCATCTCCATACCGGTTTCGCAGCAGACGCGATCGCAAACCCTGGCGCAAAAGGCGTTAGCTTACGGAATGCCGGGTATTCAGGTGGATGGCAATGATATCCTGGCTGTATATGCAGCCGCGCAGGAGGCCGTCCAGCGGGCACGCAGCGGTGATGGCCCAACTCTAATCGAATGCGTTACCTATCGCCTGATGATGCACACCACAGCAGACGACCCCAAACGCTATCGTGCAGATGAAGAGGTTGAGCAATGGATTCAGCGCGATCCTTTGCCGCGCTTTGAAAAATACCTTTTGGATAAGGAGTTGCTTTCGGAAGAAAAACGCAGTGGGATTGAATCTGAGATTCTGGAAGAGATTCAAGCGGCCATCGACCGTGCCGAAAAACAGATGGAAGCCATGGGGGACCCCATTGATATGTTCAATTATACCTATGCTGAGATGCCGCCAGACCTGAAAGTGCAAAAAGAGATGTTGACGCAGGCCTTATCCGCAACCGCTAAGGGGGGCAAAGATGGCTAAAATGACGATGGTTCAGGCCCTCAATCTGGCCTTGCAGCAGGAAATGGAAAAAGATGATCGTGTGATCCTCTTGGGCGAAGACGTTGGGGTGGACGGCGGCGTTTTCAGGGTAACCGACGGCCTGATCAATCAATTTGGCGACCAACGCGTGCTGGATACGCCGCTGGCTGAATCCGGCATAGTTGGAATGTCCATCGGTATGGCTGCCTATGGTCTCAGACCCGTTTGTGAAATTCAATTTTCTGGTTTCAGCTATCAAAACTTTCATCAGATTGAAAATCATGCCGCCCGCTTGCGCTGGCGCTCGCGTGGGCGGTTCACCGTTCCGATGGTGCTGCGGACACCCTATGGCGGTGGTGTCAGAGCGCTCGAACACCATTCCGAGAGCCGGGAGGCCTACTGGGCCCATACGCCGGGGCTGAAAATGGTGATTCCCTCCGGTCCGCGCAATGCGCGGGCTTTACTGGTCAGTGCCATACGAGATCCGGATCCGGTGATTTTTTATGAATCCAAAGCGTTGTACCGGGCCTTCAGGGAGGAAGTACCTGAAGCTGAAGAGGCCCTGCCCATCGGCCAGCCGAAACGGGTCAGAGAAGGCCAGGATCTGACCTTGGTCTCTTACGGCGCCATGATGCGCCCCACGCTGGATGCAGCTCAACAGTTGCAGGATAAAGACAGCATTACTACAGATGTCATTGATTTGTTAACCGTTTCGCCATTTTCTGAAGAACTTCTGGTCGAATCGGTTAAAAAAACCGGCCGCGCGGTTGTGATTCACGAAGCGCCACGCAGTTTTGGACCCGCTGCCGAAATTATTACGCGCCTGATGGAAAAAGCCTTTTACTATCTGGAGGCCCCCATTGAGCGGGTTACCGGATATGATATCGTTATTCCTTTGTTTAACCGGGAGAAGGCCTATTTGCCTGATACGGAACGCATCTTGCGTGCCGCCAGAAAGGTGCTATCCGCATCGTAGCGTTAGAAGACAGAGGACAGATGATAAAGACGACGGCTCAACTATGTCAAATCAGCAGCCAGAAGCATTATCGTCACCAAAGTATATCGAGACTATCCATATGACGTTATTTGAAAGAACCTGATAGGCACGGTTGGAGGAAACATGTCCAGGGCATTTAAATTACCGGATTTAGGCGAAGGTGTTCATGAAGGTGAAGTGCTTGCCGTGCATGTGTCTGTCGGTCAAGAGGTTAAAGAAGGCGATATCATCTTAGAGGTGGAGACCGATAAAGCCGCAGTGGAAATTCCATCGCCTTTTACCGGAACGCTGGTTGAGGTGCGGGTTAAACCCGGAGATACGGTAAAGGTCGGCGATGTCATGATGACCTTCAGCAACGGCGATGTTGCCGAAACAGCTGAAGCGCCGACTTCTGAGGAAGCACCAATTAAAACCGCTGAAGCTGCACCCATAACCGAAGCCGGTGAGAGAAAAGGGCCGGTGCCGGCCTCACCGGCCACCCGCCGTCTGGCGCGTGAACTGGGGGTTGATCTTCAACGCGTAGCCCCCACCGGGCCCGGTGGGGTGGTTACGGCTGATGATGTCCGTGCTTTTGCCGAAAAAAGTCCGGATACGGCCGGGGCGCCTGCGGTTGCCGAAGCAATCCCCGAGGTTGAGACGGCAGATATGATCATTCCATCTCCGAGCCTGCCCGATTTTTCCCGCTGGGGCCCGGTCGATAGGAAGCCATTCCGATCCATACGCCGAGCGACGGCCAAACAGATGGTGATTGCCTGGTCTCAAATACCGCATGTGACCAGTCAGGATGAGGTGGATATCACCAAGCTGGAAGCCTTTCGTCAGAAACACAAGGCCGATATCGAGGCCGAAGGCGGTCGCCTGACGATGACAGTATTTGCTATTAAAGCGGTTGCCACCGCTCTTAAGATGTATCCGCAATTTAATGCCACCCTTGATGTCGCCGCCGGTGAGATTGTTTACAAAAATTACTTTCATATCGGTGTGGCGGTTAACACCGAAAATGGTTTGATCGTACCGGTGATCCGTGATGTCGATCGCAAGAGTATCAGAGAACTTGCCATCGAATTGCACGATCTGGTCGAGCGGACCCGATCCCGTAAGGTGTCATTGGAGGAGTTGCAGGGCGGAACCTTTACCATCACCAATGCGGGCGCTATGGGCGGGGGCTATTTTGCGCCGATTATCAATTTTCCTGAGGTGGCCATTATGGGAATGGGTCAGGGGCGCTTGCAACCGGCTGTGATCGAGAAAGGTAATGGCGAGCATGAAATCGCCCCCCGTTTGATCATGCCGATTGTGCTGTGCATCGATCACCGTGTGCTGGACGGTGCCGATGCCATTCAGTTTCTCAAAACGGTTATTGAAGCCCTGGAAGATCCGGATGAGCTCCTCATCTCCATGATCTAATTTCCGGCCCAAAATGGTCTTTTTTCGCAATCTCTTTGTCAATCATCGGGATTGTATTGTGCGGCGTACGCTAAGTACGCCTCCGCCCAATCCCGATGATTTCCGCGACCTTGCAAAAAAATCCTCATTTTGGCCTCGGAAATACTTTTTATAAATCATCATTGTTTTCATGGGCTGTTTTTTCTTAAACGCTATTATCATCATATTATCGTTTTTGATTAAAGAAGGACGTTTCTAAACCCAAACAATCAAATTTAAAATAGCTAAGCCCGTATTTTACTTTAGGGACGCCTAATTACAGAGCAAGGTTATAATCTTGCGACAATTTTACTGGTATTAGATCATCTTTTTGATAATTACCAGAATTTAATTGTATGAATTTATACAAGAATTGATTCAATATGAGGTGCCAAATCGATTCTAAAACGCGTTTCGAGTAACCCTATAAGCGCCGCCAATTATACTAGCATTTGCGCTAGTAAAATACTAGCTTTAAGAAATTGCAATGTATTCGGTTAAATATGGGCATTGCTGGCCGAGATCAAAAAATCGTCAGCTTATATTTCCGGTCAGCGATCAGGAGCCAGAAGCCAGCGGCCGAAGGCCAAGAAACAGACGTCACCAACAACTAACGACTAACGATTAACGACGAACAAACCGAAGGTTTTGATATGGTAATGGGTGAGTTATCGCAGGAAACCGAATTACTGGTCGTCGGCAGCGGACCGGGCGGTTATGCGGCGGCTTTTCGGGCCGCCGACCTGGGAATGGATGTGACCATGGTGGATACCGCCCAGCGACCCGGCGGGGTGTGCCTTTTCAAAGGCTGCATTCCATCGAAAACGTTTCTTTTTTTATCCGAATTGATTCATGATGCCCGGCGAGCCGAAAACATGGGCATTACCTTCGGTAAGCCTCAAATCGATCTGAAAGCCCTGCGGGAATGGAAGGCAAACGTCATCGATACGATGGCCAACGGCCTGGTCAGTCTCAGCAAGCGGCGCGGCGTACAATTGCTGCAGGGGCGGGCGCAGTTTGAAAGTTCCAATACCGCGCGACTGCACGATTGCGAAGTCAGCCACATCAAATTTAAGCATGCCATTATTGCCACCGGATCCCGCCCGATTCCGTTTCCGGACGCAGAGTTTAAGCCCGGCGGACGCATCATGAGCTCCACCGGTGCTTTGGCGCTGGCGGATGTGCCCCAGAACCTGCTGATCATCGGCGGTGGATATGTCGGCCTGGAACTGGGCACAGTGTATGCGGCCCTGGGCAGCCGGGTGAAGTTGGTGGAACTCGCAGACCGCCTGCTGCCCGGAGTCGATTCGGATCTGGTTGAGCCGTTGCATCGCAGACTCACCACCATTTTTGAATCGATTCATCTCAAAACAAAAGTGGTTTCCATGCAGGAAACAGATGACAGCGTGGCGGTCGTCTTAGAAGGTGATGTGGAAACGCCCGAGCAGCAATTTGACCGGGTGCTGGTGGCCATCGGCCGTAAGGCCGCTTGCGACGATATCGGTCTGGAAAATACGCAAGTCGAACTGGATGAACGCGGCTTTATCAAAGTCGATGATCAGCTGCGCACCACCGATGAGCGTATTTTTGCGGTCGGGGATGTGGCCGGTGGCCTGATGCTGGCCCACAAGGCCACCCGCGAGGGCAAGGTGGCGGCCGAGGTGATTGCCGGTGAGCCTTCGGCCTTCGATGTGCGGGCCATACCGGCGGTGGTCTATACCGACCCGCAGATCGCCTGGTGCGGCCTGACCGAAGAAGAGGCCCGTGCTCAAAACGTTCCCATAAAAGTCCAGCGATTTCCCTGGAAATTTTCAGGCCGCGCCACAACCATGGGCGCGCCCGAAGGCCTGACCAAAATTCTGGTTGATCCGGAAAGCGGTCGGATTGTCGGCGTCGGGATTTGCGGCCGCGATACGGAGGGGCTGATTTCCGAGGGGGTTTTGGCCATTGAAATGGGCGCCCTGGCCGAAGACATGGCCTTGAGCATTCACCCGCATCCCACGCTTTCAGAAACCGAGGGCGAAGCCGCTGAACTTTACCTGGGCAGCGCCACTCATATTTTATCTAAAAAGACACAATCATAAAACAACATGCCCTTCCGGCAAAATTAATGCAGCCTGCTTCTGGTCGTTTTGAGTTGGTTGCCGAATACGGCCACATTGACAAACCGCCCCATATTCGATATTCGTGTGATGGTAGTGGTTGCTATCGCAAGTATTGCCAGTTGTGCCATGCGAGGAAAACCTAATGAATGCAAAGCATGATGATAATGCCAGCGGGCAAGACTTTCTATCAGCATGGATGAAGACGGCTGGAGATCTATGGGGAAATATGTTCCGGCTCTGGTCCGATGCTGCCGCTACGATCCAACCCTCTGATGTATCTTCAAGCGACGCATCCGGTCATGTTCAGGCATCAATGGATACCGTTCTGAAATCATGGCAGGTCCTATCGTCCACAATGGCGCGACCGGAAGTTACGGATTCCCTGTTGAAAGGGGCCGGCACGACGCCCGACATTCTGATGAAGGTGGCTCAATCGAGCCTTGCCGGATTTCTTGAGTTTCTGCAGAAGTGGTTCGAACGGGCAGGGCGGATTGGCAAGTCAAGCGAGGCGTATACGTTTGAGGATCTCGACAAAAATGCGTTCAGGGCTTGGACCGAAATTTACGAGAAAGAATTCAGGCAATTTTTCCATATCCCCCAGCTCGGGCTGACGCGCTTATACCAGGAAAAATTGCACCAGACGCTGGATAAGTTCAATTTGTTTCAGACTGCCACCGGCGAATTCTTTCGGTTGCTTTATTTGCCGATGACAAAGTCATTCAGCGTTATTCAGGAAAAACTCGGTCAGCTCTCTGAAGCAGGCGAACTCCCGGAAGATTCAAAAAAATATTATCAAATGTGGATAAAGATACTGGAGGGCCATTACATGACCCTCTTCCAATCCGACGAATACGTTGAAACACTCGCCAAAACGCTGGATGCCCTGGCTGAATTTTCCGCCGCTAAAAACGATCTGCTGCAAGATATGCTGAATACACTGCCCGTTTCCACCCAGAAAGATATGGATGATCTCTACAAGGAAATCTACCTGCTGAAAAAGCGGATAAAGGCTTTGGAAAAAAAATTAGATCAGAATCCAAAAAAAGTTGCGGGGTGATGTCATGGGTGATCCCAAAATTCCAGTTGATCTTATCCTGTCGAAGCTTGTTGAAGATGCCGATAAGGCGCGCGCGCGAGCACATAAGGCCTCTGATGTCCTGCTCGGGCCGCTGGATTCTGACATTGCCACTACGCCATACGAGGTTGTCTACCAAGAAGATCGGGTAAAGCTAAAGCACTATATCCCGGTGACAGACATCAAATACAAAACGCCATTGCTGGTGGTTTACGCCCTCATCAATCGGGAAACCATGCTGGATCTTCAACCGGGAAGAAGTGTGGTTGAAACCCTGCTGGCACACGGTGTCGATCTGTATATGATCGATTGGGGCTATCCGACCCGTAAAGACCAATTTCTGACCATTGACGACCATGTAAACGGCTACATGGATACGATGGTGGATTTCATCCGGCACAAACACAAGCTGGAAAAGATCAACCTCATGGGGATCTGTATGGGGGGAACTTTCTGTGTGATCTATTCGGCGTTGAATCCCGCCAAAATTAAAAACCTGATAACCACGGTCACCCCGACAAATTTTGACACCGACAAAGGGCTTTTGCACGTATGGATGAAAGCGGTTGATCCAGACCGCCTTACGGATACCTATGGCAATATATCCGGCGATATCATGAATTTTGGCTTTCTGCTGTTGAATCCGGCCCGCCTGATGATCGACAAATACGTGGGGTTCTTTGAGCATATGGACAATAAGAAATTTGTGGAAAATTTCGTCCGCATGGAAAAATGGATCTTTGACAGTCCCGATCTTCCGGGAGAAACATTTCGGCAGTTCATTAAGGATTTCTACCAGAAAAATCTGCTGATTCAAAGCAAGCTCGAAGTAGGGGGCAAACGGGTTGATCTGAAAAATATCGGCATGCCGCTGATCAATTTTTATGGCAAGTACGATCATCTGGTTCCACCGGAAGCCTGTGAGCTATTGACGGGCCGCGTGGGCAGTCAGGATACAACCGATGTTTGCCTGGAAACTGGACATATCGGTATCTATGTGAGTTCAAAGTGCCAGGCAGAATTTGCACCCCGCATCGCTGCCTGGCTCGCAGAAAGAGATGCACCGGATCAAAAAGCGCGCAAGAAAAAGTCAGCTGCCGCTAAGAAGGCAACCACCAAGACCGCTAAAAAAGCCAAATCATCCCAGCGGCCCCGCAAGCATGCCCAACGATCCGGATAGCGAGGAGATAGTTTATGACAAAGGAAAAAGATTATTTCAGAACATTTTGCAAGGTAAGCAAGGCCTTCGGGACGACGCTATCCAGTGAAAAGCTTTTGGATCTGATCGTTCAAAGCGCCATCGATACCATGGACGGTAAAGCCGCCTGTCTGTTTATGGCCGAAGCCGAAGAGGACATCTTCGTTCCGGTGGCCCAAAAGGGTTTGTCCGATAACTATTTGCACCAGAAACCATTGAAAGCCCGGCGGCTGGTCAAGGCGATCATCAAAGGTGGCCACCTTCATTTTCGTGATGCCACCTCCGACCCGCGCCTGGAACATCATGAGGCCAAAAAAGCTGAAGGAATTGCCTCGATTTTAAGTGTACCGGTGATGGTCAGAGACCAGGCCAAGGGAATTTTATCGCTGTATACCGCTGAGAAAAGGGATTTCAGCACAGACGAAATCGATTTTCTGTCAGCCCTGGCCGAGCAAGGCGGCATCGCCATTGAGCATGCCCGGCTGCTGGGTCGGATACAGCGAAACGCCACCCTTTTTCTCGATCTGGCGTCGCATATCAATTCCAGTCTGGATATCAAGAAGATCTTAAACAACCTGACGGTCGATATCAGCCAGGCGCTGGACATGAAAGGCGCGGCTATTCGTTTGCTGGACAAGGACACCGGCGATTTGAAACTGGTGGCCAGCTATGGCCTCAGTGATGAATTTTTGAACAAGGGACCGGTATCTTCAACCCAAAGCGCCGCCCAGGCCCTCAAGGGTGAAACCCTTGTGATCAAAGATGCAACAACAGACAAACGGATTCAGTACAAAAAAGAGATGAAAAAAGAGGGCATTGTCTCGATGATCGTTACCCCGATCAAATCACGGGATGAGATTATCGGGGTGTTGCGACTGTACGCCAATGTCGAACGGGAGTTTCCGGAGGATGTGGTCACCATGGTTCAAGCCCTGGCCCATCAAGGCGCCCTGGCCATCCAGAACGCCTCCATGTATCTCTCACTTCAAAAAGCCAAAGAAGATTTGGAAGAGGATATCTGGAGCCACCGCTCCTGGTTTTAGAAAATGAAGATCATTCCTTTTTAAAGGCCCTTCCCATACTGTTCATGAGCTCCTGGAATTGATGTCCCTGCTTTTCCATCATTCGGGTAAAGCCCTCAACCGCATCGGCATAGGGCAGGCCTTTATCACTCAGCAGGTCTCGTAGATGCCGGATGGTTTCATCCTGCGCTGCAATTTTATCCTTAAGGGCCTCACATTTTTTTTGCAGA
>JASFEV010000135.1:0-11900 GCA_050124655.1 Desulfobacterales bacterium | reverse complement strand
GTTGTTGAATTAAAATTGGCTTTAAACTGTTAGGTCTTGTTCGAGAGCAAGGCGGGACTCGCTTTAAAAGCGGAGCGTACGCGAAGTACGTGAGCATTTTAGAGCGAGTCGCAACGCAGCTATCGGGCAAAAAATAATGGTTTACGATCAATTCTAGTGCCAGCCTCCGATGAGATGGAGGTGCAAGTGAAATATCACCTGCCCCCCGCCTTTTTCCACATTATAGAGTAGCTTGTAGCCGGACTTGGCAACACCATGTTCTTTGGCCATATCCCGAGCCACCATAATGAGCTCGGAGAGTATGGCATGATCGTCGCCGGTCAGATCGTTGATGCTGCGAATATGTCTTTTGGGTACGAACAGCAGATGCACCGGCGCGTGAGGATTAATGTCTTTAAACACGACAAGGGTATCTGTTTCGTACAATATGTGCGTATCCGTTTGGCCATGAGCGATGCGACAGAAAATGCAATCCTTTTCCATTCTGAAATTGCCTCCTTTTTCGATGTTCAACGATTTAGGGGATCACCTGATACCCACGTTCGGAATTGCCATCTAAATGGAATATCAGGCGGCTGTCAAGAGATTCTCTTTAAATGACATAACACAAGCGGGCAAACCGAATATGGGTTTAGTGAATGGAAATTTCGGCAACAGCCGGGGTGGTAAAAGACCAGCGACCCCTTAGCGTGGGTGATTTTAAGGCGGTCGCCAGTTCATCGAGAAATCGTGCCCGCGGAATTTCATGCGCTCCAAAACTCAGCAGATGGGAAGTGGTTACCTGACAGTCAATCAAATCAAAATTTAAATTCTGTAAGTATTTTACGAGGCCCACAAGCGCAACCTTGGAAGCGTTACTGATACGGGTAAACATGGACTCACCGAAAAAGCACCGGCCGATGGAAACACCGTAAAGGCCACCGGCCAGTTGGTCACCCAACCAGGCTTCAACCGAATGGGCCAATCCGGAATCATGCAGTTTACAGTAAGCTGTGATCATTTCTTCAACGATCCACGTGCCTTCATTGGCCTCGGTCCGGCTCTCGGCACAGGCTCTGATCACCGCTTCAAAGGCCTGATCCATCGTAAGGACAAAATCGCCTTTGTTGATGGTCTTTTTCAATGATTTTGAGATCTTTAGCTGATGCGGATATAAAATGAGGCGCGGATCCGGTGACCACCACATAATCGGTTCATTTTCAGAATACCAGGGGAAAATGCCCATGCGATAGGCTAACAGCAGCCGCTTTTGGCTTAAATCACCGCCAACGGCTAAAAGACCCTCCTGGGCAGCCAACTTGGGGGAAGGAAATATTAAATCGTCTGATAGGAGGTAAACAGGCATTCAATTTAGTCAAATGGTTGAATAGTTGATTGGTTAAATAGGTACTGCACATCACACCACGAATTGAGGCGCAAATTACAAGTTGACCATTTGACCATTTAACAAATTAATCAAAATTAAAGGTTAGCTGATCGTCTGCCAGATCAAGAGACACCAGACCACCGTTTTGAAGCTTTCCGAACAGGATCGCATCGGAAAGTTTGTCTTTGATTTCCATCTGGATCACCCGGCTCAAGGGCCTGGCGCCGTAAGCCGGGTCATGCCCTTTTTCCGCCAACCAGGTTCGCACCGCCGGTGAAATGGTCAAGGCTACCTTTTTGACAGCCAGCTGTTGATTCAACTCGGCGATAAATTTGTCGACGATCATTTCCATGATCTCTAAATTTAGCGCATTGAAAGTAATGGTTTCATCCAATCGATTTCTAAATTCGGGGCTGAATAGCTTTTCAATGGCTTTTTTACCTTTGGATTGGGCATCTTTGTGGGTCTGACCAAAACCAATGCTGGCCGCACTCATTTCCCGTGAACCGGCATTTGAGGTCATCATTAGAATCACATTTCGAAAATCTGCCTTGCGGCCGTTATTATCCGTTAAGGTGGCATGGTCCATGACCTGGAGTAAAATATTAAACAGATCCGGGTGCGCTTTTTCAATCTCATCCAACAACAACACGCTATGGGGGTGCTTCCGAATACCGTCGGTCAGCAGTCCGCCCTGATCGAACCCAATGTAACCCGGTGGCGCCCCAATCAGGCGCGCCACTGCGTGCTTTTCCATGTACTCGCTCATGTCAAAACGCATGAATTCCACGCCCAAGATGCGCGCCACCTGCAGGGACACTTCGGTTTTTCCAACCCCGGTGGGACCCGTAAACAAAAAGCAGCCCACCGGCCGTTCCGGTGATCCGAGGCCGGCCCGTGACCGTTTTATAGACGTCACCAAGGCCCGGATGGCATCATCCTGGCCAAACACCACCTCTTTTAAACCGGTTTCCAGGCTCTCTAGCTTGGAGCGATCGGAGGTGGTTACGCTCTGGGTGGGCACACGCGCCATTTTGGCAACGATTTTTTCAATATCGGCCGGATTGATTCGTTTGCGGCGCGCAGAGCCGGAAAGTCTGATAAATGCGCCGGCTTCGTCAATGACGTCGATAGCCTTATCCGGCAAAAATCGATCTCTCAGATATTTAACGGACAGCTCGGCCGCAGTCTTCAGGGCCGCATCAGTGTAAGCGATTCCGTGGTGCTCTTCATAGCGCGAACGCAGGCCTTTGAGGATTTGAACCGTCTCTGAGACCGGCGGTTCCATGATTTCGATTTTCTCAAATCGGCGAGAAAGCGCACGATCTTTTTCAAAATGGTTCTTAAACTCTTCAAAGGTTGAAGAGCCAATACAACGAACCTCCCCGCTGGCCAAAACCGGCTTTAGTATATTGGACGCATCCATCGAACCGCTGCTGGTGGCACCCGCACCGACAATGGTATGAATTTCATCGATAAATAAAATGGCTCTGGATTTCTTTTGCAGCTCGGCAATGACGCCTTTAAGACGCTGCTCAAAATCGCCCCGGAATTTCGTCCCGGCCAAAAGCCCCCCCAGGTCCAGGGAGAAGATTTCCATATCCTTGAGCAAGTCGGGGACATCGCCTTGCTGAATTTTCTGAGCCAGACCTTCGGCCATCGCTGTTTTGCCCACGCCGGGGTCACCGACAAAGACCGGGTTGTTTTTACGTCTGCGACATAGCACCTGCATGGTACGTTCCAATTCAGTCGTACGGCCGATCAGGGGATCCAGTTTGCCCTCTGCGGCAAGTTCGATCAGGTTAAGGGTAAACTGCTCAAGAGGATTTGCCTGCCGCCGGCGATCTTTTTCTTCCTTGCCGGGCCGCACCAATCCACCCGGACTTTCACCGAATGAGTCCTTGCCGATATTATGAGAAATATAGTTTAGCACATCCAGGCGTGTGACGCCTTCGGCGCTCAAAAAATATTCAGCGTGTGAATCCTTTTCTAAGAAAATAGAGGCCAGAACATCCGCAACGGCAACTTCCTGTTTTTCGGCTGAGCGCGCATGATTGACCGCACGCTGGATGACCCGTTGAAATCCAATGGTCTGTTGCAACACGTAATCGTTTCCTTCCGGGATGCGCTCGATCTTTTCATCAAAAAAGTTTTCGAGCGCATCCAACAAATTTTCGATATCGCCGCCGCAGTTTTCGATGATGTCAACGCCGTTGGGATCGTTGAGAATGGCAAACAGAATGTGTTCGATACTGACGTATTCATGACGTCTTTTTTTGGCTTCTTTAACCGCAAAGCCGAGTGTTGCGCTAAGTTCCTTACTGATCATGATTTACTCTCTTTCAATGGTGCATTTCAACGGGAAGCCTTTTTCACGAGCAAGCGCTTCGACCGTATTGACTTTGGTTTCCGCTACTTCAAAAGGATATATGCCACACAGTCCGAAACCATTACGGTGCACATTTAACATAATCTGGGTCGCATCCATCACCGATTTGTGAAATACAAATCGAAGAACTTCAACGACAAAATCCATAGTGGTGTAGTCATCGTTCAAAAGCAGAACCTTGTACATCGAAGGTTCTTTAGTCTTCTTTCTGGTCGTTGAACGTACACCTTCTTCCAGTTCGTTGTTGAATTCACCCATGGTAACACTCACAAAACAATTTCGACCCCATATACGCTTCAGAGTGTGACTCAAGGTGCCACAGTGCCAAATTCAGATTGCGGTCTGCATCTATAATAATCATCTGAATCATTGCTTGTAAAGGGTCAGAAAATAATTTTGTTTTGGTAGATCTTAACGACCACAACATTTTTTGTATTTCTTCCCACTGCCGCATGGACAGGGCGCATTTCGACCCACTTTTTTTGCTTTGCGCTGGGCCGGTTTGGGTTTTGGTGGCCCCTCTCCTCCTGAAAAGGATAGTTTCTGTTCTTTGGGTGCCCTAAGGTCGTCTATCTTTTTAGGTTCTTCAATCTGGATGCGAAACAAAATCGCCAGAGTTTCTTCTTTGACCCGGGCGATCATTTCATTGAACATCTCAAAGCCTTCTTTTTTGTAGACCAGAAGCGGATTCTGCTGGGCATAACCCCTTAGGCCGATACCTTCTTTCAAATGGTCCATCGAAAGCAGATGATCTTTCCACAGATTATCCACCGTCTGCAGCATAACCACACGCTCCAATTGTCTAAAATCTTCAGAACCGATGGCTGATTCGCGCTGGTCGTATAGCGTCTTGGCGGCTTCAAAAATCAAATCCGCCAAACCCTCCTGGTCGAGGTCTTCAAGCCCATCCTCGCCAACCCCATCTAAGTAGAAATTGAACTGTTTAAAAATGGCGTCGCGGATACTTTTTAAATCCCATTCCTCGGCGACCGCATTTTCACCGAACGTATCAGCGGCGATTTCTTCGGATTTTTCGCGAATCATTTCGACAATGGCGGGCTTTAAGCTTTTGCCGTCTAAAGCTTCACGACGCTGTCGGTAAATAACTTCGCGCTGCTGATTCATAACATCATCATATTCAAGCAGCTGTTTGCGAATTTCAAAATTATGCCCTTCCACGCGCCCCTGCGCATTTTCAATCGCCCGGCTTATCATATTGTGTTCGATCGGCTCTCCGTCGGGCATGCCCAGCTTCTCCATGATGCCGGTGATGCGCTCACCGCCGAAAATGCGCAGTAAATCATCCTCTAAAGCCAGGTAAAAGCGTGAGGAGCCGGGGTCACCCTGCCTGCCGGAACGACCTCGCAACTGGTTGTCAATTCGTCGGCTTTCGTGTCGCTCGGTGCCGATGATGTGGAGCCCGCCAACATCTGTGACGCCCTCCCCCAATACAATGTCCGTACCACGGCCGGCCATATTGGTTGAAATCGTGACAGCGCCTGCTTGCCCGGCCATGGCAATGATCTCAGCTTCTTTTTCATGGTTCTTGGCATTCAGCACGGAATGTTCGATGCCTCTTTTTTTCAGCTTTTTGCTGAGGCTTTCGGAAACATCAATCGAAATCGTGCCGACCAGGACCGGTTGTCCCTTGACATGCAATTCTTCAATTTCATCTAAGACCGCATCAAATTTGTCTTTGCGCGTTTTATAAATCGCATCCGGAAAATCATCACGAATCATTGGCATGTTAGTGGGAATCACCATCACATCGAGGTCGTAAATCTTTTTAAATTCGGCGGCTTCAGTATCGGCTGTTCCGGTCATACCGGCCAGCTTGTCGTACATGCGGAAATAATTCTGGAAGGTAATTGTAGCCAGTGTCTGATTTTCATTTTCAATTTTGACATTCTCCTTGGCTTCCAAGGCTTGATGCAGCCCTTCGCTGTAACGACGGCCAGGCATCAGACGGCCGGTAAATTCATCAACGATGATCACTTCCCCATCTTTGACAATGTAATCCACGTCACGTTTGAACAGTGTATGGGCGCGCAGGGCCTGGTTGATATGATGCAGTAGTTCGATATAGCGCGGATCATAAAGGTTGTCCACTTTCAGTAGTTGTTCGCATCGAGCAACACCATCTTCGGTCAGGGTTGCCGAACGTGCTTTTTCATCGATGCTGTAATGTTGATTGGCCGAAAGTCGTGGAATCAGACCGTTGACCTGGTAATAAAGATCGGTTGACTTTTCAGCCGGGCCTGAAATGATCAATGGCGTCCGGGCTTCGTCGATCAGGATGCTGTCGACCTCGTCAACGATGGCGAAATTCAGTTGCGGCTGAACCAGGGATTTGTGGTCAAATTTCATATTATCCCTTAGGTAATCGAAGCCGAATTCATTGTTGGTCCCGTAAGTAATATCAGCAGCATAAGCCGCTTGGCGTTCGGCATCGTCTAGACCATGGATGATCGTACCCATTGATAAACCCAGGAATTGATAAATATGGCCCATCCACTCCGTATCCCTGCGGGCCAGATAGTCGTTGACGGTAACGATATGCACGCCTTTTCCGGTCAATGCATTCAGGTATGCCGGCAAGGTGGCCACCAGCGTTTTGCCCTCGCCGGTTTTCATTTCGGCAATTTTGCCTTCATGCAACACGATTCCGCCAATCAGCTGGACATCAAAGTGCCGCATATTCAACGTCCGTACCGAGGCTTCTCGAACCGCCGCAAAGGCTTCGGGCAAAAGGTCGTCAAGGGGTTCGCCCTGATCAATGCGTTCTTTGAATTTGGCCGTCTGGGCTTTGAGCTCTACGTCACTCATGGCCTGAACCGCGGGCTCAAACGCATTGATGCGCTCAATCTGTGGCCGGATCCGCTTTAATTCGCGTTCGTTTTTACTGCCGAAAACTTTGGTTAATGCGTTTAGTATCATTTCAAAAGTGACCTTCACATTTCATAAGATTGACAACCTTGATCTCTAAAGGTGAATTATACCAAATCTGGGGGTTGTCTCAATAGCAAAATTGAAAGCGAGTCAGTCGACATTATCGATAAGAATGCTTCAAATATAGGTTCGGTGAGCACCGGATGCAAGATGAGTTGGTTTAATTTTAACGGTTTGATCGCAACCCGTCAGCAGCAAACTGCCATGCAGATGCACGGATATGACATCATCGGAGCCGTCTTAGAAGGGAGGGCAAAAGGCTGTTCTGAGAGTATTAATTTAAGATGTATTTCGTTGGATTTACGGGTATTCCGTTCAAACGCACTTCGTAATGAACATGTGGGCCGGTGCTGCGGCCGGTATTTCCGACAAGCGCAATGGGTTCCCAGCGCTTGACTTTTTCACCGCGCTTTTTCAGAAACTTCTGGCAGTGTCCGTAACGGGTCACCATTCCGTGGCCATGATCAATGATGATGGTTTTGCCCATAAATCCCTTGTTCCCCACGAAAATCACCACACCGTCAGCGGTCGCCATAATGGGCGTGCCCTCGCGAGTAGAGATGTCATATCCCTGATGAAATTCTCTTTGTCCGGTAAATGGGGATCTTCGAAATCCGAACTTGGAGGTCACCCAGGATTTTTCTGCGCTGGAAATGGGACGGATAGCAGGTGTAGATGCCAAAAGATTTTGCTGGTCTTCTAAAGATTTGAGAAGGGATTCAAATTCATGTTGCTGATGGATGGAGGCGCGATTGAGTTCGTCAATCTGCTCGTGCATTTCACGCATCAGGCTGTTGTGCTTCTCCATCAATGGCAATCGGGTATCCAGGTCTTCAGGTACAGAGCCGCCGACACCAAATATGTTGCTTGATTCTTCTGTCTTTTCGATATTGGCGATAATGCGAATTTTGGTTTCAAAATTGTTGAGCGCCATCAGTTTGCTTTTTAACGAATTAATCTCGCTGGCAAACTCTTGAATCTGTTTGCGTTGATTTTGAATCTCGCCCAGCTCACTGGTCAGATAAACCTCACGGGATTGTAAGTGCTGAGTGGTATTTTTAAGCTGAAAATAATCGTAGATGATATAACCAAAAAAAGTGAAACAGGCGAGAAGCAATACACCAACCAATCGGATGGCCATCTTTGAGGCACAAAATTGTTTTGCCGGCGCCCCGCTGTTGCTGAGCACAACAAAGGAAATTTTCTTTCGCATGGTATTACACCTTGAAACGGATTTTGGATTTGCCCGTGTATTTGTTATTTGCCAAACGCACCTCGGCTGAAACCGGAGGCGATTGGATCCAACGGGTATGAAAGAGACGGCTGGGCGACAAGCATTTTGGGATTGTTTGGTATCATATCCCTGATACGCCTGTCAAGACTGCTGGTTTCTTTTGTATTTGAATTGATCCAGCTCTTGATTCTTGGATACCCCTGAAAAAAGAACGCCTTTAGGCCTCACCACCCAAAAGCGTTCTCCTTTGACACTATTGGTAACCTGGCAGTCTTAGCCGCTACGGCTTTAGACCCATGGTTTTGCGTCGCCATCTTTCGGTGACTTTGCCCTTTCAATTATCAAAATTGTCCTAAAAACAATATATTAGGGTACAATTTGTTTGTCAATATATAAATATTTTGATCTAGGCCTAATATCGGCTTCGCTCACGCGAACTTTAGCTTTTTTTTTACGCAAATCGCAGGGACAATACTATTGCAAGCCCAGCTTAAACTTGAGAGACTTCAGCGTATTTTTCATTAACATGGTCACCGTCATGGGTCCCACACCACCAGGAACCGGCGTTATCGAACCGGCAATTTCTTTGGCCTCGTCGAAATCCACATCACCCTTTAAAATGGCAATTTTCTTTCCCGTTTTTTCACTGATTTTTTCACCGACCCGGTTCACACCGACATCAATTACACAGGCACCGGGTTTGATCCACTCGGGTTTGACCAGACCCGGCACGCCGGCAGCCACAATGAGAATATCGGCCCGCTTGCAATGGGCGGCCAGATCCTTGGTTCGGGTGTGTACCACGGTGACGGTTGAGTTGGCGCCATCACCTTTTTGCAGCATCATATTGGCAATGGGTTTGCCAACAATGTTGGAGCGCCCCACGACCACCACTTCGGCGCCGCTGGTCTCCACCCCGGCACGCACGATCATTTCTTGAATCCCGGCGGGTGTGCAGGGCGGAAATTTGACCTCTTTGCCCCCAATCATCAGACGGCCCACGTTGACCGGGTGAAACCCATCAACGTCTTTGTCCGGATCGATCGCATTGAGAACCTTTTTTTCATCCAAATGTTTGGGGAGCGGAAGTTGGACCAGAATCCCGTTAATCGAATCATCGTTGTTGTATTTATCGATCAGGGCCAACAGAGCTTCTTCGGATATATCTTCGGATTGGCTGTCTTGAATCTCTTTAAAGCCTAGCTGGTTGGCGGTTTTAATTTTAAGTGTGACGTAAGAAATAGAGGCTGGATTTTCCCCGACCAAAATCGTTACCAGACCGGGAACAACGCCGTGTTTCTCCTTGATTTCTATTACTTCATCTGCAATTTCTTTTAGAATTTCTTCGCGAATCTCTGTTCCCTTAATCAACTTTGCTGTCATCTTTGTCCTCCTTTCAACATTGTTTATTAAACGCTTAAGTGGAATTCCTTGGCATTTGTTAAAAAAATTTTGCACCACGAGAACGCAAAATCGAAAAGGCACGAAATTTTTCTTATTCCTTTTTCGTGGTCTCGTACTTTCGTGCTTTCGTGATTGATTTATCCTTTTCGGTTACGTCTTGACTGGATTAGGTATGGGTTATGCCTAATTCGTTAAAATTTATCCGTTACATACAATGCATTCCACGCAAAAAGTCAATACCTAATAATAGATAAGCCATAACAAATAACTGTCATTTAGAGCGGATAGGGAATATTGCGCAAACCAACGGCTTCATCTAAACCCAACATGATGTTCATATTTTGAACTGCCTGGCCGGCAGCTCCTTTCACCAGATTGTCAATGGCGGATATGAGAATCAGTCGATTGCTGCTTTTGTCCAGCTGGAAACCGATATCACAGAAGTTGGTACCTTTTACATGTAAGGTGTCTGGGCTTTGCCCACCGGAGCATAAGCGGATAAATACATGATCAGAATAGGCGTTTGTTAGGCAGCTGCGAATATCTGCTGCGTGCAATTTTCGGATCGGTGTCGCATAGATGGTGGTTAGCATTCCCCGGCTCATCGGAACCAAATGCGGTACGAATGTCAATTCAACCGGCCGGCCGGCTTCACGACTTAAAATGGCATTCATCTCCGGGTTGTGACGATGATTGGCAATCTTATACGCCTTAAAGGATTCATTGACCTGACAATAATGACTGGTGATCGCCAGGGATCTTCCAGCACCGCTGACTCCTGATTTTGAATCGACAATCAAGGTATCTAAATCCAAAAGATTTTCCCGCACCAATGGAATCAGCGGCAGTAGCGTACTTGTCGGGTAACAGCCCGGATTTCCGATCAGCACAGCGCTTTGGATGGCTTTAAAATAAATCTCACTTAAACCATAAACTGCCTGGTGGAGCAAATCTTTAGCTGCATGAGCCTGGTAAGCCGCTTCGTAAACGCTGGCCTCACTAAAACGGAAATCAGCTGAAAGATCCACCACGCGAACCTTACGCGCTAAAAATTGGGGTACAAGGGTCATCGGCAATTGGTGCGGCAACGCCAGAAATACGATCTCGGCGCGATCACATACTTTTTCGATATCCAACCCCTCACAGGTCATACTGACGCACCCCGCCATCGCCGGATAAACCCGATCGAATTTAACTCCGGCAAATTGGCGAGACGTCAAAATGCTTAATTCCACCTGGGGATGCCCGCTTAGAATTCTGACCAGTTCCGCCCCCGCATACCCGGTGGCTCCCACAACACCAACCCGCACCATAGTACCCCCTTGGTCCGATATGTCGTCTGAAATGCATATCAAACCGCACAGATTTCTTATTAATTTTGACTCTTTACCAGATTACGGCGTTCGCTTCAAGGAGATTCATTTCAAAGAATTGACTGAGGATAACAACCTTAAGGCGTTCAGGAACATCAGATGGAACGGTGAAGCCGATTTTGAAAGGACATCAGTTACGTGTTATATCCTCTAAGACCAGCACCCAGCCCCTATTGGTTGCAGATTGAGAAATTATCGATATGCCGACACGGATCGCACGACGATTAACGTCTGAAAGAAAACTCATTTTCGTTTTTTCGGGCAACTGGGCCACCTGCTTAAGGACGCTGGCCAGTTTGGGCGTTGCCTCTGGCGGGAAAATATCAAGCACTGGATGATTTAAAACTTCTGATGGGGATTTGCCGAGAATTTCAGCAGCAACGGGATTTGCGCTCACAATGCGCGCATCGACATCCACCACCACAACCCCGACAGCCAGGCTTTCAATGACCGCCTGGTGAAATTTTAAGGCGCTTAACAACCCAACCGCGTCGCGACGGGGATAGACACCACCGGTTTTCAATATTCTTATTGGGTCCAGCGGGGATTGCGGTTGGGTTTCGATTTCCGCCATGAGCCCGTTCAACTGGACGGTCAGCTTGTCAATCGGTCCTTTGGCCATATAGTAATCAGCGCCGATTTCATCGAGACTACCGAGTTGCTCGACAATAACGCCCGACAAAGCCACAATGGGAAAATGATTCGGTCCGTATTTCAGGCGCACGAAATCAATAAACTGGCTGCCATCGACTTTGGGCATCACCAGATCCACAAACATAATATCATGCGGCCGGTCTTCTAATTTGGATATGCCGTCTTTGCCATCGTAGGCTTTGGTGACGGCATAGCCACGTTTGGAGAGCACTTCGCTGAGAAATTCCACAAAGAAATAATCCGCGTCCACCACCAATGCTTTTTTTGACATTTGTTCCACCTCTAATGTTTACTCAACACAAACACGGCGAACTTCCCGCATATCCGTGATGCCTTCAAATACTTTATGAACGCCGTCCTGCTTCAACGTCGTCATCCCATCTTTGACGGCCTGTTTGGCCAAGTCCTGGGAAGTTGCCTGTTTTTTGATCAATATTTTAATTTCGGAGGTGCCCTCAATTAATTCATGAATGCCCATCCGTCCCTTATAACCGGATCCATTGCATTTCTCACAGCCTATCGAACGATGCA
>JASFEV010000134.1:0-11960 GCA_050124655.1 Desulfobacterales bacterium | reverse complement strand
GTTGCTGCGGGCCTGAATGCTTTCAAGAAAAGGTCGAATCTGAAAAAGCTGCAGTTTGCTGTCGATAAAACCGAACTCGATGTCGGCCGCAGCAGGATTTCCGTCGGCATCCAATATAGACGGGTATCGCTGCGGCAGGTCCTGCGCCAGATGGATGAGTTGTTCGATCTCGTCCGCTTTGAGCACTGTTTCAGCCCCCGCCACCAACTCCCTATCAACACCGCCTTTGGGGTTCAGCACCCGGCGCCAGGGGGCCGTGGCCTGGGCCAGCATGCGGACCTCGCCGGTCTTTACATTAATTCGCAACGACTCGGCGGCTTGCCCGTCAACGGCGCCGCCAACGCCTTCGTTCACCGCCACTGAAAGCCAGCCTTTTTCACCGGTATCAATGTCACGGGTCACCATCACACCTGATTTTTGTGACGGAACACTGCGCAAAATAAGCACAGAGGCATAGACGTGCTGCGGTAAATCCATATGTGATTGGCGCCAGGCAAAGGCGCGTTTGCTGAAAGGGGATGCCCATACCCTCGGGATGGCCGCCAGGACATTCTCAAATCCGACCACATTCGGGATGGTCTTATTTAGACCGGCGCCGGTGAATCCCGGCAGATCCTCGACATTGGTGTCACTGCGCACGAATACGCCATAGGTACCATCCGGGCCGAATACCGATTCCATCGCACTCGCCAGACGCCGACGAAAATCATCGTCGAACGCCACATTCAATAGGGTAGTTTCCAATTCTTTGCGCAGAGACTCCATTTTTTCATCCCGCTTGGCTGAGCCGGGCGGCATGGCCTGTATCTTTGGATATTCGGCTTCCATCCACTCGAAAATAGTTTGCTTGCCGTTTTTGAAAGGCCGGTCCAATACGCTTCGAAAAGCGCCAAAGGGAATCGCCAGACCGTTGGCAACCGCTTCGGGGTAATGGTGGTACAGCTCTCCCAGATTGGCCGCCTTGGGACCGACAGTACGCCCTGAATCTGTGGCCCGCAGCCGGCTTAAAGGAATGAATTGGCGGTTTTTAAGATCCAGTTTTTGCAAGTCAGGACGAATCAGACTTGCCGATTCTGTTTTTTGCTCAAAAATGTGATCGAGCTGTCCGTTATCCCGGATGAGCTGAACGGCTCCAGCCGGGCTGGCGGCCAGAATGATTTTTTGTCCCTCGTAGTCCTTTAACTCGGCGATTAAGTTTTCATCCACAGTCACATTCGGAATGCCCAGATTACGCGCGAGCAGCTGCACATGCGATAAGGGGTTTCCTTCGCCGGCCGTCAGGATACCGGCCACCGGCGGCAATTCTGCAATTGTTTCCGGCAACAAGTAGATACCCTGGGGATCAAAATCATCCTGATGATCCGCGGGTCTCAATCGGAGTTTCCCCCGTGCGAGACCGGGATTGAGGCTGCGCAGGCCGGCACCGACCTCTTGGCCGAAAAGTTCGTGGCGCAATCCCACCAGTTGATGGGCATCACGCAGCAGGCTGTCCAATACGTTGGAATAAAAGAAAAGAGGGCTTCCCCTGAGGACATCCTGGATGACACGGTCAGCCAGTGGTTCAATTTGAACCAGTTTTTGCTTACTTTCATGGAAATGGAAACGAAGCCATTGAGTACACCAGCCCGGCACCCGGGCCAGGTAATCGAGGGCATCCTTGTAGGCTTTAAGGGATACGGTCTTGCCGTCTAATTGGGCAAAAGTTGTCTGCATATCCTGCAATTGAACGGCCGATATGAGACCGGCACCATAGATGGCGAAACTGCTGCTTTTAAGCCACTGCAACCGTTGGCGACGGGAGGCGTCCTGCAATCGCGCGATCAGCTCTCTTCCCGCAGTGTAGTGTTCGATCTCCATCGCCAGCCCGGTATCCAATGCGGCCAGACGGTGTTCGCCGCCCCCAATATTTAATAGCTGCTCTCGAATTGTCGCCATAATCTTGCCCGTCACGGCAAACCGGACGACGGGATCAGCGGTTGTTTCCAGAGACTTGATGGCAGCCCCAATTTCGCGGGCAAGTACGGGGTTGCGGCTGACTATTTTTTTAAAATCCTTCAGGCGTTTGGATGCGGGTTCGGTGGCAAACACCCTGTCAATTTCGTCTGCCAAACGCGTGTATTGCGCAGCCAGTTCCGGATCTCGAACTCCGGCGGCATAGTCCCGCACGCGCGCGGCGTCTTCCCGGTCCGGTTGATTATGAATTTTGACACGCAGCGGCAAAAAGTTCTTATCTTTTTCAGAAAGGGCAAGCGACAGTTGCCGGACTTTTGCGACGCTCCTGGTTTCAATCCCATGCTCCAGAAAGCTGGCACCGATCCTCAGAGGCGCAATCCCGCGTGAACTCCAGACATCTTTTCCCGCAAGATCAATCAATAGTGCGCGGGCCTTCGCGATTTCATCTTCGGATTGAATCGCCCCACGATAATAGCGCGCCTTACGAAAAATCCAGCCGTTGTCGGCGGCAATTAAAAATTTTTCAATTAAAATCTGATTATAAAGATCGGAATAGCCCGGTGCGCTGGTGATTTGGTTCAGGTCAAGAGAGGCAAGCACATTGGCAATATAATACCCTTCGGCGCGCAACCGCATAACGCGACTGTTCCATTCGCCATGTTGCACACCGCCACCACGGTCTTTGCAGGCATAAGGTTTTGGGGGCAGAATACTGCCATCGTTGCAAAACCAGCGAATGCGTTTGAAAGGTCCCTTGGGAGACATTTTCATTTCTTCGATCCATTGGCGCAATGTTTCCCGGGGCGGCAAATCTGCGGCCTCTGGCAACGGACCTGTTATCACCAATAGAAGGATGACGATTGGAGCAATGCGGTTGGCTTTCATTCGTTCGAGTTTCGTTGAAGATTAATAAATTGGAGGAAATAAAATTTACAATTTTTAAGCTAAATCATTCGCTGGATCAAGTCAAGAATCGCAATTGGGTCCGGGACTCAATGGCTATGCCTGTAAGATCCCCCCAAAAAAAACTTATTGAAACCGGCAAAAGCGAAAAACGCCGGACCGGGGTCGGGAAAAAAGAAGATACCCTTATTCGCCGTATACGACTTCCACTTTCAGGGTAGGACCGGTGCCGGTCGCAGAGACTGGCCAGCACGCCGCCAGCTCGGCTTGGTTGTTTATCGGTGCAATGCATAGACGCCGCTAAGTGTAAATACAACAGCGGCGTCCGATCATCGTCTGTTATCAGATCAGTCCCTGATCCAGGGTGGCGTCGACCACCCGCACGAAGCCGGCGATGTTGGCGCCTGCCAGATAATTGCCGGGCATGTCGTAACGGGCGGCCACATCCAGACAGTTCTGGTGGATGTTTTTCATGATGGTCTTCAGGCGGCGATCGACCTCCTCGGCGGACCAGTTCAGCAGCATTCTGTTCTGGGCCATTTCCAGACCGGATACCGCCACTCCGCCGGCGTTGGCGGCTTTGCCCGGGGCGAAGAGAATTTGTTTGTCCATAAAGATTTTGAGCGCCTGCGGTGAGGACGGCATGTCGGCCCCCTCACAGACGAGTTTGATGCCATTGTTGATCAGGTTGTAAGCATCGTTTTCACCGATCTCGTTTTCCATAGCACACGGAAAGGCGCAATCGGCCTTCAGGTTCCAGAACGGATTGTGATCCAGGGATGTGTCGGTTTCGGTGTAAACCGATTCGGAATATTTATCGACGTATTCTTTGATGCGCCCGCGCTTGAGATTTTTCAGGCGTTTGACAAAATTCAGCTTTTTGAGGTCAATGCCCTCCGGATCGCAGATAAAACCGGATGAATCCGAAAGGGCGATGACTTTGCCGCCCAGCTCGATAATTTTTTCAGCTGTGTGCTGGGCCACGTTTCCGGATCCGGACACCAGGCAGGTTTTGCCGTCAAAGGTGTCATTGCGGGTGGCCAGCATCTCGGCTGCAAAATAGACCACCCCGTATCCGGTGGCCTGGGGCCGCATCTGGCTGCCGCCCCATTGCAGCCCTTTGCCGGTTAATACCCCGCTGAATTCATTGCGCTGTTTTTTATACATGCCGAACATATAGCCGATTTCTCGGGCCCCCACCCCCAGACCGCCGTCAGGGATATCGGTGTCCTGCCCGATGTGGTGCGACAGCTCGGCCATAAAACTCTGGCAAAACCGCATGACCTCGTCATCTGATTTTCCCTTGGGCTCAAAATCGGATCCGCCCTGAGCGCCACCCATCGGCAAGGTGGTCAGCGCGTTTTTAAGGGTTTGCTCGAAGGCCAAAAATTTAAGAATACCCAAGTTAACCGAGGGGTGAAATCGCAAGGCACCCTTGAAAGGACCCAGCGCACTGCTCATTTCGACCTGGTAGCCCCGGTTGACGCGCACGTTGCGCCCGTCATCCATCCAGGGCACCCGAAACAGGATCACGCGTTCGGGCTCGGTGATGCGTTCTAAAACACCCAGTTGGCGATATTCCGGGTGGCGGTCCAAAACCGGCTTGATGGTCTCAAAGACTTCCCGTACCGCCTGATGAAATTCTTTCTCAGCCGGATCTCTTGCCAAGATCTGTTTCAATTCGCTGTCTGACATCTTCAACCTCCTTCAATCTGGTCATAGCATTAACGACTAACCGTTTGAGGTTAAGCATCGATGATCTCCAACGCTTCATTCCGATAGGCATCCATCACATACTGGGTGCCGGTGATTTTGGCACATTCCTCTGTCAGCGAGAAGATGTCATCCCGGCTGATGTAGTTTACCTTCCAGTTGCGCGATCCGGCCATCAGTTGCTGCAGGCCGACTTTGATCTTATCGACTACATTAAAGAGCCCGATGGCGCCCAGGGGCAGATTTTCTATTTCCGAACCGTATTTGCCCTTGAGGACTTCATAATTCATAAAAATTTCGTCTTTAGTGTATCCGAATTTGGAGACGGTCGTGGGCAAACCACCATCCTCGTCGCGCAGCCAGCGCTCGGTGTTTTTGCCGACCATGCCCGGAATCATCAGGGCCCGGCCCATGCAGACCGCTTTGCAATAGGGTGCCCCCAGGGCCAGGGCTTTAAACACGTGGTCTTCGGATGAGAAACCGCCGGCAAAAGCCAGATCCGGAGCACGCTTGCCGTTTTTGACGAGCCGCTCGCAGAGCTCGTACGCCATGGCATGCAGGTAAATGGCCGGAATGCCCCATTCGGTCATCATGCGCCAGGGGCTCATGCCGGTTCCGCCGGGCGCTCCGTCGATGGTCAGCAAATCGATGTCGGCATCACTGGACCAGCGGATGGCCATGGCCAACTCCCGCATGGGATAGGCGCCGGTCTTGAGAGTAATGCGCTTGGCGCCTAAATTGCGCAGACGTTGCACCTCGTTCATAAAGCCCTCCTGATCCACAAAACCCAGGCGCGAGTGGCGCTCAAACTGCTTCAAAGGGCCGGCCTTAAAGGCAGCCTGGTGCGCCGGGTCTTCCGGATCCGGAGTGACGATGTAACCGCGCTTTTTCAGTTCGATGGCGCGTTCCAGGGAGTTGACCTTGATTTCGCCGCCAATGCATTTGGCCCCCTGGCCCCATTTGAGCTCGATGGTTTCAACGCCGTGCTTTTCGATCACATACTCGGCCACGCCATTACGGGTATCCTCCACGTTCAGCTGGATCATGATATCGCCGTAGCCTTCATGATAGCGGCGGTACTCATTGATGCGGCGATCCATCTCGGGTGAATTTTTAATCAGGCCGTTATCGCCGATTTCCAAGGCAGGATCGATCCCGCACACATTCTCGCCGCACACCAGGCTGATACCGCTGATGGCGGCGCCGATGGCGAAGTGATCCCAATTTTTGCGCGCAATATCGGTGCTGCCCAGCGCACCGGTAAATATGGGCACCTTCAATTTGACCTTGTCGGTGACGCCGTATTCGGATTCGGTATCGACGTTGGGGAAGGTGGCCTGGTCCGGGTCAGATTCAATTCCTTTGGCGCCCAGCGCATATCCCATGATATTTAAATGGGAGTAATCCACCGGGTAATCCTTGTCCGCACCGGCGGTCACGCTGCCAAACGGCTCCGGGTATAGCAGTTCCCGGCCGCGGAAGGTGGCTTTGAAGATGTCGCAGTTTCCCTTGCAACCATCCAAACATCGGCTGCAAATACCGGATTGAGGTGCGACGTTGCGTGATCTGTTTTTCGTCTGAAGGGCGTCGTTGGCATTGGGTCGATTCAGATTCATATTTTATCTCCTTGTAAAAAAAAATTACACCTCCGTTTCACTTGGCACCATTTGCGATTGCCCGCTGAAGGGCAAAAAGTAAAGCACGTTTTTAACGATTTTACGGTTAAAAATCAAGCTTCATTTCAGAGCTAAAAGCAATCATTTTTTCAACAAAAGATTGATTTATTGCGGAAAGTTGTTAAATGAGCTTAAATCGAGTGGTGAAAATGGATCGCTTCAGGCGACCCGAACCAAAACCGAAAAGAAGAAATAAAAGATGAGTAGAATGGACAACACCAACTGGCAAGATCGGGTTGTCGCTCCCGAGCAGGTCCTGGCGCATATCAAGCCGGGCATGACCATTTTTCTGGGAAGCGGCGTGGCTGAACCGCGGACGTTGATGAAAACGCTTATTGATTCGGGCCTTTCCAATACCAATGACCTGGAACTGATCCAGCTCACGCGCCACAGCGATTTTCATTCCCTCAAAAAGCTGGACTGGCAAAAGTATCGCCTGAAAACCTTTTTTTCGACCTGGGTGTCCACCGAAGCAGTTGTGGCCGGAAATGTCGATTTGATTCCCGGTCGGTTTTCGCAGATCCCCAGAATCATCAAATCCAAAAGGCTGCCGATCGATGTGGCTTTCATTCAAATCACGCCCCCCAATGCGGACGGATACTGCAGTCTCGGGATGGCCGTTGATGTTGCCCGGGAAGCCATGGAGCAGGCTTCGGTGGTGGTCGGTGAAATCAACACCCAGATCCCGTTTACATTCGGCGACACCATTGTTCCGCTTTCGGATTTTGATCTGCTGGTAGCGTCCACCGAACCGCCGACTTATTTCAAGCGCCAATCGGTTGACAGCGTCACCGATCAGGTGGCCGCCAATATCGCCCAGCTGATCGGAGACGGCGACAGCATCAGCTTTTTTACCGGCGCTTTGTTCGAGGCTTTAGGTCGGCACCTTCAGCACAAGCGCCATTTGGGCATCCATTCGCCCTATTTTACGGATGCCTTGATGGATCTCGTTAAAAGCGGAGCCGTGACCAATCATCGTAAAGCGGTCTTTCGGGGCAAGTCAGTGGCTTCTTATGCCATAGGAACACCGGAGCTGATGGCATGGCTGGACCGCAATCCTTTGGTGGAATTTCAAAGTATCGAGCAGGTGTTAAACCCGTCCCAGATCGGCCGCAATGCGAATTTTGTGGTTGTGGAACAGGCCCGCAAAGTGGATCTTCTGGGCCGCATCGCGTTTTCAACCGGACGGGGCAACATCATTTCAGGACCGGGACAGGCGGCCGACCTTTTTACCGGTGCCGAGATTTCCCGCGGCGGACGCTCGGTCATGGGGCTGCCCAGTCGCAACGCAAAAGGGGATCCCAATATCGTGGTGATGTTGCGCAACCTGCGCAACCAGTTCCATATGCGCGAATCCATCGATGCGGTGGTTACCGAATACGGCATTGCCAACTTGAAATGGCGCACTATCCGTGAGCGCGCCCAGGCTTTGATTGATATCGCCCACCCCGATGACCGCCAAAAACTCGTTGAACAGGCCAAAGATAAAAAGATTTTGTTCAAAGACCAGATATTTTTGTCCGAGAGCGCCCATTTATATCCCATGGAAATCGCAACCGAACACATCTTTAAAGGGGACTTGAAGGTCCGCTTCAGGGCCATCAAACCCTCCGATGAGGAAGCCATGCGGCGCCTTTTTTATCGTTTTTCGAATACAGCGGTTTACCGGCGATTCTTATTTCCCATCTCCACCATGCCCCATGACAAAATACAGGAATACGTCAATGTTGATTACAGCCGGGTGATGTCGGTGGTGGCCCTGACAGGGGATCCCGATCAAGAGACCATCATTGCCGAGGCAAGATATGTCAAGGATAACCGCAGTGCTTATGGGGATTTGGCCTTTATCGTGGATGAAAAATTCCAGGGACGGGGCATTGCCACATACCTGTATAAAATGCTGGTCCGGCTGGCACAAGAGCGGGGCTTAAAGGGTTTTACCGCTGAAGTGCTGCCTGACAACCAGGAAATGATGAAAGTTTTTGAAAAAGGCGGTTTACCGATCGATGCCCGCGTAGAAACGGGCCTTTACAGGCTGACTGTTCCGTTTGATTCAGGCTCTACCTAAAATTAAAAGACAGGTTTTCACCATCTGCTAATCCCGTCTACATAAAAACTCCCTGACACCATTGCGATAGATAAATGACTTTACCGTCTGAAAATCGGATAGCATGGCTGTTAGAATTCTGTTGCTGTAGTAGTGCCGCGGCAGATCAAGGTGATCCTGGAGACGAAAGGTAATCTGGAAACCATCCCTCATGACAAAAGTATGTATTTGCGGCGGTGCCCATTGTTTTTCAAAACTCGTGATCATCATCATGCCCCTGGGTTTTAGCAGGGTATGACATAGATGCACCAATCTGCCGACTTCATCATTAGTGAGGTGATCAATAAAATCCCACAGATTGATCCCATCGAAACGATGGGGTGGGTAGTCTAAAAACTCCCACAATTTATTGACTGGCAAACCTTTACGCCGGTTGCGATTCAATCGTAAAAATAAATCACAGACGTGAAAGCGCTTCACCCGCTGCGCAAAAAAAATGATATTTTCCTCACAAACGGGTCCCACATCCAGAACCTGAGCTGTCGAAGATCGGCCCAGTTTTTCAAAATATTTTTTAAGCAGCATGCTGGTATAGTCAGCAAGAGAAGGTTCGGCATGTGAATAATCGTAAACGGGTACAGTTGGGTTCGCCAAAAATCAATTCTCCTTATCGTCCTCTTTGGCCGTTTGGCTGTTGGGCTTATTCGCAGGCTGTGCGGCTGGAGTGGGTGTTGATTTTCCGGCCAAGGCTGTCTTTCTATGCGGCTCCTGATCGAGCTCGATGGATCCCTTGAAGTAAGCACCATCTTCCACCGAAATGCGTTTTGCCCTGATATCACCCATAAAATCCGCCTCTTTAGTAATTTCAACCTTGCCTTGTGTCTTGATATTGCCAATCATCTGGCCGCTGATTTTGATATTCTGGGCATTGATCTCGCCCTCAACGCGTCCCTTTGATCCAACTGTAAAATTATGCTTTTCCATCTCGACATTGCCTTTCATTGAACCTTCAATAACGAGATGCTCGCCCCCGCGAATATTACCCTCTATGGTGATCTGTTCGCCAATGGTGGTACTTTCAGCCCGGGCCTCCGGGCGTGGCGCCGGTGTAATCGTTTTCTGTTCTGTGACCGTGTCATAAGCGACGCTGCTGTTATCTTCAATTTTTTTTCCTTTTTTGAGCATGATGCCTCCTTTCGTATTGGCAGAGGATTATTTATTAAAGCGCATCCTTTAAGTTTATAGAAATTGTCACATATAGATACAGGAACCGGATCGATATTGCAATGAGGTGATTGAAAAACACAAGACGCTTCACTTTTGGCGCTTGCGATAATGGACGTACTCAAATAGCGTAGCATCGATGTTTATTGTCTGCGGCGCCAGCGACCGCAGCGACTGGGGGCCTGAAAACGGCCATGGCTTTTTTTGAAATCTTGCCATTCACCTTGAGTTTGACAATGCAGTCCGGCGGAAGGGCAGGTCAAATCCCAGGTGGGTGTCGGCAAGCAGCAGGATACGGATTAGACCCATGGCAATAATTTGGCCAGTTGGCGGTTGCAGAGAATCGCCACAGGGCCCAGGCGTAGCTCAATTATGCGGCCTTCACATACCAGCCGCCTCAATTCGGTGGTGACCACCCGCAGGCGATCGTAGGTGGTGAGATCAAAAATTTTCTGGCGCTCACGGATGCTTTTGGCACAGCCTGCGGACAGAGGTGTTTCTTTTGCGGCGGGCAGCTCTCGGCGCGAGCCCACGGCACCGCTTTCAAACAGCAGGACATTTTTGCGCCGGCCGCCTGCGTTGCGGGCTTCCCAGGCCAGTGAGGATTCGCTCAGGCGACACAGCCAGCGGGCGCGGCGGACCAGCAGCGCGCCGTGCATGATGGCATGTTCGATGCCGCGGGCCACGGCTTCCGGCGTCCAACTCGGCTCTTCTTCAGATACCGCAATATCTTCATCAGGTGCTTGCTCCTCTGGTTCTTCCGCCGCTGCCGATTTGGCTTCTGCAATGGCGTTGAGTCTTTCGCCCCAGAATTCACGCCCGAGCCCGGCAAAAATTTTCAGCGCAGAAGGGTTTGTTAAGCGCTGTTGGTGCTTGTGCTGAAACAAGGCCAGTCCCTCGGCCAGGCAATCCGGTTCCGGAGCATAGGCTTGCGGCACAGCCAGCATGGCATACCCGCTCTGCAGAGAATCATCGCTGCTCGGGTCCCGGTCTTTATGCCAGTTAGCAAAAGCGCGCATGGCGGCCGTCATGAGTCCTTGGGGAAGCGGGCCGATGCAATCGTCGGCATCGGGCTGTGCAGCCCATGTTGCAAAATTGCGGCTGCTGAATGTCAGTTTGCGCTGCCCGGTCTGCAGCGCCACGTTATAGGGTGGGCTGTGCTGTTTGATCAGATCGGATTCCAGCACGGCGGCTTCCAACGCCGAGCCGGTGCGGGTCACGGCCAGATTGGCAGCCTGGCTGAGCATTTCAAGGGTGTGCTCCGCATGGGGCCCTTTGGGCCGAAAATAACTGTTCACCCGCTGTTTGAGGGAGGTGGCCTTGCCGATATACAGCAGATCGCCATTGGAGCGCAGCATACGGTAAATACCGGGCCTATTCGGCAGGTTGAGGCGCATTTCAGGCTTCATGGGATAATCCCGGCCGGTTCGCGTTTGCGGGATTGTGTCTTTCAGCCAGTTGCTGAGTTGATCTAAATCGGTAACATTATGTTCGTCAGCCAGTTGCTCAACGAAATGCCGCCAGACCACGGCTGTGGCAATGGCGTGAGGGCCGCTGCGGCGCTGCCGGGGGACCGAGTGCCCGAAATAGCCGGCCACCGCCCGCAGCCCTCTGCGCGGCAGGCCGGGCAGCAAACGTTGGGCAATTTCATGGGTACAGATGAGGTGAAACGGTAAGGTACCCGGTTGTCCCGTCTGGGCGTGAAGGTGCTCGAGGAACGATTTTTCAAAACGGCAATAATGAATGATGACGGGGCATTTTTCCATCCGATCGGCCGCAGCGACCTGGTTGGTGACCCGGATGAGTTTGCGCCAGGCGGTGGCTGTCGGAACTGCCTGCTCAGCGTCTGCGGGGGTAATGCCGGTGACGCGTTGCACTGCCGGGGGAATGTCGACATCTGCCGGTAATGCCACCCGATAGGCGCTTGCGGTCAAAGCTATCGGTTTTGCAGTTGCTGCGGCGGAGGTCTGCACCCAGCCGATTTCAAGCAGATGCCCTTTTTGCGGATTGGCCCCGGTGGTCTGGCAATCAAAAGTCAGTACCTTCAATTCACTTAATTTCATAAGTATTCGAAAATATTTTTATAAATTTGTGGGTTATTGGCTTCTGGCTCTGTAATCGGGCGGGGATAAACCCCGCCCCTACACAAGCTGTTCGGTCTGTAGTGTAGGGGCGGGGTTTATCCCCGTCCGTAAAAGAGAGTTTAACGAATTCTGATAATAATTCAATGGTTGAATATATCCATTTAATAAATATAATTTGTTTTAATGATCTCAACCTGTTATTAGAACCTATCTCAAAAATGAGTCTAACGCCAAATAGCTGCGTTACCGACCTCCTCAAAATGCTCACATACTATCGTGTATGCTGCGCTTTTTCGTCAGCCGGTGCCTTGCTCTTTGACGAAAAAGCGCAGCATACACGATAGTATGTGAGCATTTTGA
>JASFEV010000133.1:0-11967 GCA_050124655.1 Desulfobacterales bacterium | reverse complement strand
ATGTCGAACGTCAGGTCTTTTTTTTGGTATCCAGATTACACCGTAAAGATAAAAAATCAAAGCCGTGCTGGGCTATAAAAAAGTGCACCGCTGAACAAAAACATCGCTGCCCGGCCTGGGAATTTGGGGCCGGTGACCTTTGCTGGCTTATCAATGGAACCATCTGTGACGGCGTGATCCAGAAGGACTGGAAGGAAAAAATGAAGATCTGCCGAAGCTGTAAGGTTTTTAGCGCGCTTCTGTAAGGTCAAATACATCAACCTATGGCTCGCCCATCAAGGGGGGGCCTTTTTTGTTACCTAAATTCAGAATCTTACCCTATTTTGCTGTGAAAAGTTCTTGACCTGAAATTGAGAGTGGCATATGCAAACTTCATTGTTGATGATGATGGCATAATGATCTAATTTCAATTATCGCTAAAGGGGAACAATCATGTACTTACCCAAAATTTACGAAAGGTTCTCGTCTCAATTTCCGGATGTATTTAAAGATTTTCAACAGTTGGGCAAGACCTGCCGGGAGGCCGGGCCGCTTGAGATAAAATACCAGAACCTTGCCAATCTGGGTATCGCCATTGGCGTGAATTCCCGGGGAGCGGTCATGTCGCAGACCCGCAAAGCACTGGAATCCGGTGCCAGCCAGGAAGAAATCGCCCATGTGGTTTTATTGTCATTGACTACCATTGGTTTTCCGAATATGATCGCTGCCCTGGGTTGGGTCAATGAGGTTTTAGAAGGCGCTTGATTGTCAAAACAACTGGGTATCCGGTACGCCGGTATTTTTGACTTAGATTAAGGATATCACTCGATTGCGCTATTAAAAAATATTCCGGGGACCTATATTTCTGATTTTTTTTAAGGTCTGTTATGTTAAATTTAACATAAGCTATCCCAGGTTCAGAGGGTCAGGGTTTTTTACTATTGGCCGCTGGCTTCTGGCAGCTGGCCCTTGAGTATAGTCAATTTGTTAATTGGTCGAATGGTCAAATAGTTTAAAATGGATTGAATCCTCTGACAAATTGACTATTCAACTAATTAACCATTTTACTATGCAATCTGACACCTGACACCTGAAAACTGTTAAGGAAAGGACAGCACCGACCATGGAAGCTTTTGAAGAACTGCTAAAGAGTTCCGCCGACGCTCACGGCCACCTTTGCCCGGGGCAGGTGGTGGGTGTGCGCATGGCAATGCTGGGCTGCCGTTTAATCGGACTGGATGAGCCCAGGCGCCGCGATCAGATTAAAAAACTGATCATTTACGTGGAGATGGACCGTTGCACGGCCGATGCGGTGGCCCATGTGACCGGTGTCAAACTGGGGCGGCGCTCGCTGAAATTTATGGACTACGGCATTATGGCGGCTACCTTTGTCAATCTGGAAACCGGCAAGGCCTTTCGCGTGGTTTCCACCGAAGAGGCCCGCGACCTGGTCGCTGTCTATGCACCGGAGATTGCCGAGAAATACCCGCAACAGCTGGCGGCGTATAAACGCATGCCGGATAGCGTGCTCTTTCGCGTTCAGGAGGTCAGGGTCAAAATAGATGACTGTGACCTGCCCGGGCCCACTCGCTACAGAGCCCGCTGCAACCGCTGCGGCCAGGTGGTGCGTGATCAACGCGAGGTCATTGAAAACGACCAGGTACTTTGCAAACCCTGTGCACAGGAAACCTATTTTGCAGATGCCCGCGAGATTACCTGGCCGGATATGAACTGGAAACCGGAAACCCGCCCGCCATGCGAGCAGGGCGAGGCGGGCGTGGACAGCCTCACGCAAAGCCGCCAAGGCGCAAAGAAAATCGAAACGAATTGTTATTAAACTTTATCTGCTGAACTGAAATCATGAAAGTTCGTAATAATTTTAACCACGAAAACACGAAATTTTAAAAGCACGAAAACAAAAATATTTTTATTTTTCGTGTTTCCACCTTTTCGTGCTTTCGTGGTGAAAGTTTCACTTTTCCATTTAAATGCTAATGCGCAAGCACACGGAGTGAAGCCATGCTGAAAAAAATTGAGCTCAAAGATGCTGTCGGAACTAAATTAGCTCACGATGTGACCGAGATTCGTCCCGGTAAATTTAAAGGTGCCGCCTTTTATAAAGGACACACGGTCTGCAACGACGATCTATGCCGTCTTCAGAAAATGGGCAAAAACCACCTCTACGTCATCGATTTGGAAGATGATGAAATCCATGAGGACCAGGCTGCCGCCATTTTAGCCGATGCCCTGGCCGGTAACGGCATTGTCTGGAAAGACGAGCCGCGGGAGGGCAAGATCAAGCTGCTGGCCGGAAAAGATGGACTGCTCGGTGTTGATACCGCTGCCCTGGCGGCCTTTAACATGGTCGATGAGGTCATGTGCGCCACCCTCCACCGTCACACCCTTGTCAAAAAAGGGGAACTGGTTGCCGCCACCCGCGCTATCCCGCTGATCATGAAACGCGCTCCCATTGAAAGGGCGGCCGCCATTGCCCGCCAGAACGGGGCTGTGCTTACCGTCAAGCCCCTCCGTAAAGCCAAAGTGGGCCTGGTGATCACCGGCAATGAAGTTTACAACGGCCTGATCAAAGACCGCTTTGAGCCGGTATTGACGGCAAAGATGCAAGACCTGGGCTCGGAGGTAGCTGCAGTGGCTTTTGCGCCGGATGATGCCGGCCTGATCCGTGCCGCCATCCGCTCCCATTTGGAGGCTGGTTGTGATTTACTGCTGCTCAGCGGCGGTATGAGCGTTGATCCGGATGATGTTACCCGCCTGGGAATTCGCTCGGCCGGTGCCGATGAGATGCACTATGGTGCGTCGGTGCTGCCTGGCGCCATGTTTCTGGTGGCTTATGTGGAAGGTGTGCCGCTGCTGGGGGTGCCGGCCTGCGGGCTGTTTCACCGCATTACGGTCCTGGATCTGGTGCTGCCGCGCATTTTAGCCGGAGAAAAAATCGGTAAAAGCGAGCTGGCGTTTCTGGGACACGGCGGATTATGTCGTGATTGTACTGAATGTAGCTATCCGCATTGTCCCTTCGGCAAATAGAAATGATTTTGAACACTCGTCTTGCGTCCAATAGCGGAGTTATGATTCGAACCAAAATGCTTGCGTACTACCGTGTACGCTCCGCTTTCGATCCGAATCAACGCCCTGTTATCAAACACAATCTAAGCATCTAATACCGCTTCTATGCTCTAATTTTTTTTAAGTGGGCAGCAACTTTTGTAGGATCTTCGAGCCCGAGCTAAGGCTTTCAAACCGCTTTTACAAGGGCAAAAATATTTTTATAACCACGAAAACACGAAAAGTGCGAATTTTGTTTTGAGTTTTAACCTTTGTGTTCTTCGTGGTTACATTACAGTTTCTTCAAACACATGCAGGATTAGAAACATGGCAGAACTCAAACTCAGATCAAGCCAATGGATTGTCGACCAAGACAACAATATCATTATTGGAGAAGGCCGCGCAAAAATACTGGAACACATTGATCAGACGGGCTCTATGAATCAGGCCGCCAAATTGATGAAAATGTCGTATAAAGCCGTCTGGAGCAAGATCAAAGTCACTGAAAAACACCTGAATACCTGTATCGTGCATACCGACCGCAAAGAGGGCTCGCGTTTATCTCAAGAGGGTCGGGACCTCCTTGAAAAGTACAAGCTTTTAAAAGCGCAATGTTTGTCCGCCGATGATAAAATTTTTAGCGGCATATTTAGATGAACTGAGGGATAAAAGTATGTCCAAAAAGCTTTTTACTATAGTGATTGTCATAATAATGCTGCTGAGCGGGTTGCCATTATGCTTGGCAAAATCATCCATACCGCCTCAGAAACAGACGGCCCTCGGCCTTTATGTCACGGCCAAAGAAGCCTATGAAATGTGGCTGGCCGACCAAAACAAAATTAAGATCTTAGATGTTCGCACGCCGGAAGAGTATGTTTTTGTCGGTCATCCTCCCATGGCCCATAATATACCCTTTCAATTGTTCAATTATAAAATGGCGGCGTGGGGCAAAGGGCCTTTGATGACAGCCAACCCGAACTTTATTGCTGAAGTCGGTCAGAGATTCAAAACCTCTGATACCATTGTTGTCATTTGTCGATCAGGCAATCGCAGCGCCGCGGCTGTAAATGCCATGGCCGCAGCCGGCTTTAAAATCGCCTATTCGGTAACAGAAGGTTTCGAAGGTGACCGCGTCAAGGACCCTGCCAGCTCCTTTTACGGTAAGCGATTTAAAAATGGCTGGAAAAACGCGGGCCTTCCCTGGACAGATCAGCTGAACCCGCAGCTCATGTGGATACCCAGTGATCTTGGAGATGCCGTCCAATAACTTGTTTCCCCTCCCTTGACGGCCTGCGACGAGCTACTTTTGGCCTGCCTTCGACTTGAGCGCTCATGCCGAAAGTAGCTCAAGTCGGAGGCCGTCGCGTCGAAGAGGATCAAGGGTCAGATTCAGGCTGTCATCAACGCCAATGCCTGCCACGCATGCCTCTCATCCGCCCCTCGTTCAATTCTTAGAATTTTAGTATGAAATACTTGATGTAGGTCAATTCTTTCTTCTCGACGAACTGTTAGAAATCTTTAAAACTTGGAAAAGAACCTTCATTTTGAATATAGCGCTTTTATGCCGGTCTTTAGCTATGTGGCACGCACAGTAAAGGGGTCGAAAGCGCAGCTGAAACTGGCATTTATCATTGAGCAGCGCTAGGAAGAAAGGTCATAAAACGAAGTTGGCTGAATGACGTTTACTATAAATTGTTTAGTTTATTCAGTTCCTTGAGCAACGTCTGTCCCGGTGTCGGGTGAGCCACCATGGGTGCATAAATGTTGTATTCGGTTTGCTCACCTGTCAGAGCCTCTATTTTTTCTTCAACAGCCATGCGTTGCTTGCTGTTTCGCCATCTGTTCCAGTGGTCAATTGATTCCCACCGGCTGATTACCAGGCACTCATCGGGGTGCTCCACATTGTTCAGGGTGGTGCCGGAAATATAGCCGGGTTGATAGGTGGCAAGGGCTCTGAGATGCAGAATCAGCGGAACCAGCTCTTTGGCCTGACGACCTTGTTTGACCTTTCTTTTAATCATGACTTCGATGGCCATTTTTTCCTCCTTAATGCTTTCAGTTAACTGAATATAATACACGCTAGAGCCACATGAAACGTTGAGCGTTTCACTTGCTTAAAAATCCTGGGAAGGAGATTGCATCATGGGAATTACCGCCAATACCAAGATCGATGATTTGCTCAAAGAATATCCTTTTTTAGAAGATTTTCTGGTCACCTTGTCGCCCAAATTTAAAAGCCTCAAAAATCCGATGTTGCGCAAAACCATCGGCAAGGTGGCCACCCTCGGCAAAGTTGCCAATATCGGTGGTCTGGAACTGGACGATTTTTTAGTTGCCCTGACCAAAGAAATAGACCGGCAAACTGGCCAAACAACCACACCGATGGAATCGACCCCTGACGGGGCTGAAAACGATATCAGCGACCCAGAGGAAAAACACGAGGCGCTCAAAGAAATTATCAAGGCCCTGCACGCCGGTGAAGACATGGCGGTTGTCAAACAAAGATTCAATCAACTGGTCAAAGGGGTTGAGGCAACCGAAATTGCCAAGATGGAACAGGCCCTGATGGATGAGGGCCTGCCGGCTGAAGAAATCAAACGCCTGTGCGACGTTCATGTTGAAATTTTTAAAGAAGCCCTTGAGGAGCAGGACCGACCGGATCCACCGCTGGGCCATCCGATTCACACCTTCATGAAAGAAAATCGCGCTTCGGAAAAGATCATGTCTGAGACCAGTATGCTCCTGGGGCGTATCGGGCACCCTCCCAAACCCGAAGCTTTCAACGAAAACAGCCCGGCGCTGGGAGCTCTTATAGACCGCTTATCCGAGATCGATACCCACTACACGCGCAAGGAAAATCAGCTTTTCCCGATGCTGGAAGCCCACCACTTTACCGGCCCCTCCCAGGTGATGTGGTCGATCCATGACGATATCCGCGCCGGCCTCAAGCAGGCACGGGAGGCATTAGCAAAATCCGATCCCGAAGGCGCCATCGCACCGCTGAAAGAAGCCATCCAGGCCATCCGGGATATGATCTACAAAGAGGAGCACATCCTATATCCGGCCAGCCTGGATATGCTTTCCGATCAGGAATGGTTCAAGGTCAAAGAAGGGGAGACCGATATCGGTTTTGCCTGGGTGGTCCCGGATACGGGCTGGCCAGAAGATATCATTCAGGAAGCCGAAGGGGCACCGCCTGAACCCGAAGCGGTCGTTGAAGACGTGGCCGGGGCGCTGGGCCTGGACACCGGGCGCATGACCCTGGAGCAGATCAACCTGATGCTCACCCACCTGCCGGTGGACTTGACTTTTGTCGATGAAAACGATCGGGTGGCCTATTATTCCGAGGGGCCCGAGCGGATATTCCCCCGCAGTCCGGCCATCATCGGCCGTGAGGTCCGCAACTGCCACCCGCCCAAAAGCGTCCATCTGGTCAACCAGATCCTGGATGCCTTCAAGTCCGGCTCACGGGACACAGCCGAATTCTGGATCGAGCTGGGTGGCAAATTCATCTACATCCGCTACTTTGCCGTGCGGGATGCCGGCGGCTATTATAAAGGGTGTCTGGAGGTCAGCCAGGACCTGACCCGCATCCGCAAACTAGAGGGCCAAAACCGTTTGCTGGACTGGGAATAGGCGATCCATTGCCCGCAGAACGACCAATTGGATTTAGCGATGACGGGAGAGTCGATGTTGTCATACAGCCGATTGATGACATCGTCTTTGTTTGTGTTTAAAAAATTGGGGTCTACTTCAACCAAATTGGGTAGATGACCGCAGTGGTGTTTTTTTAGACGTTGTATATTGATAAGAAATTAAAATTAGGAGAAAAAGGCAACTGAAAATTTGCGGTCAGATCAGCTGCAAATTAACCATAATTGGCGCAATTAGGCCTTTTACTATCGAAGGAAGCGGACCTTGCCATTTAATTTGTCCACCAGGAGTTGATTCACCTCGTGGCCCTTTGAATCCATAATCTTAGCAGTGAAATATCGACCCTTGTTTTCAATGCCCTGTATTTCATATTGATTGTTGCCCGCGCACCGGCCGATGGCGAATTTGGCAGATTCCGGACTCATGCCATCCCGGGGGGGCGACTTGGCAAAATGCTTTCCGTCTTCTGTCTCTGCAGGTTGCGCCTCAACGTGATAATCCTGTTCACTTTCTAATGGATCTTTCGTGCTTTCGATAAATTTGCAGATGGAATCAAGTATGTTCATCATATGCATCCTTTCTTTGTTGTTTTCAAATCTCATTTAAATTCAGCTTATAAGTCATCGCATTCATAGATCGATGTATTCACCTGCTTTGAGTTTGATGCCTAAATTTTGTACTTTCGCATTAAATTCATCCATGGCTTTATTGAGTCCCTGTTTTTGCGCGTCGCTGTAGATCAAGTAAAACATCCTGACTTGGCGATTTGTTCTGGAAGCATTGCCGTTTGTTGACCCGGAATTATGGGTAAGCGTTTTTAGGGTTTCTAATGCTTCAGGTATATTTTGATATCTGTTGGATGGATCGCGTGCACAGGCCTTAAGGATAAAATCACACAATGATTGAGGCAAGTCCGGCATTTCGATGAAAGGATCCGGCATCTCAGTATTGGCACGCATTTCCATGGTTTTCCATTGATCCGTTCCGTCAAATGGTCTTTTACCTGTTAACATCTCGTAAGCAACGAGTCCTAAGCTGTAAATATCAGAGCGCTGATCAACTGGAAAACACTGAACCTGTTCCGGGGACATGTAATAAGGGGTTCCGGCCAAAAAATTTTCAGAACCGATGGGACATGCCAGTCCAAAATCGAGAATTTTAATTTTGTCATCAGGAAGTACAAAAATATTCGCCGGCTTTATATCCTGGTGAACAATTCCATGCTGATGCGCGTATTGCAGTCCTTGACATATCTGAAAAAGATAATGGACAACCCTTTGGGGCGGCAACTTGTAAACCGAATCCAGCAACACATTCAATGTGGTGCCGGTGAGGCGTTCCATGATGATGAAGACCGTGCGATAGCGCTCTTCAATGTCGTACACCCGAACGATGTTTTCGTGGTTCAGTTTTGCTATGATTTTCGCTTCATTTTTAAAGCTTTTTAAAAATTCGGTATTCAGGGCCAAATCATGTTTCATCATCTTGATGGTCACCGGCATGTTTAAATCGGCATGAATTCCACTATACACAATGCTGAACGCTCCCCGACCGATGATATCCGAAGAGATGTACTTGCTGATTTTCCGGTCGGCCGTTGGCCGCGTGGTGTCGAACCGGCTTGCGACTATTTCTGTCAAGAAATCGAGTAGCTCGGGGTGATCTGAGGATATGTTATTCAGCATAGCGCCTTCCAGCATCAACAATTCTACATCTGTTTCAGCTTCGACATGGGCAATTTGAGGTTCACCGGTCAGCAAGGAGGTCGCACCGATAATGTCTCCTCTGCCCCGGTGATCCACAGGGTGCAGCCGGCCGTCCTTTTCAACAATGACCAGACAGGAGCCGCGCCTTATAATGAAGGCCTTATCCGTAATTTCTCCCTGATTAACAATCCGTTCACCGGTCCTCACGAATCGACATTGCGTCATATCCAAAAGCAACTTACCGGTACGATCTTCCGAGAAAAATTTTAAAAGCTTTTGATTGGCAAGCGAGGTTTCTTCCTGTTCCTGGACGTGTTTATAAAAATCGCAGGTGACACAGGATCGCCGTTTTTCGGCAAATGTTCCCTGTACCTTACCACCGCAACAGGTACCGGCAACTGCCCAGCATATTCTACCGGCGTTTTGACCGTTATTGATTCCGTTAAAGGATGCATCGACCGCTGCAGGACATACACCGAGATCTTCAACCTTCTTGCCCCCCGGTTGTCTTTCGCATCTTTTAAATTCCCAGCAATTGATTTTCTGATCGGTCATTTTAATATATCCCAATAGGACAACAGGTATCGCTAGCTTATCCGTTATAAGAAAAGCTTCGATCGGTTTATGTGTGAATGGTTAGGGGGGCTTTTTTTTTAGATTTACATATGAGATTTAAATTTATCTTCTTTAGACGGCCTTGCATTTTTGCATTTAGTCACAATATCTAACTACATGTATAGCAACATTAATACCAAATCCTGAAAAAAGGCATAGAATTTTATAAGTAACTGTATTTTATATTTTTATAGAAAAGAGGGATGCAAAACGGACATTGGGTTGTGGTTTGAATAGATATTGTAATTCGGCCCGGGGGGCATGCTTGCATGACGGATATCATCAATTAATCATTTTATTTCAAATAGTTAAAAGTTACCATCTGTCTTGATGCGTGCAAATTTGTAAATTAAAAAAAGGCGGGACATTGGGACAGCGAAACGGGACATACGGTACAGCAAAGATGGATATTGGCGCCTGCGGGCAGCATGCCTGTATCATATCACGCGTTGTCACAAATTGACGCGCCGCCCCATTATGATTGCCGGCGCTGCCGGTCGAAGAAGCGATACAGCGTGGATCTGGAGACTCCGAGCAACTCGGCAGCCTGGCGCTTGTTACCGCCTGCCTTTTGTAAAGCGGACAGCACCGCCTGCTCATCAATCTTCGATACCTGCCGATGCCGGACAAACCCGTTTTGACCATTGCTATATAGAGTTGCCGGTAAATGTTCGGGTTCGATTGTATCGCCCTGGCATTTGACCAGCGCATATTGAATGACATTTTGTAATTCCCGGCAATTGCCCGGCCAGTCATACTTTTGGAAGATTGAAAGGGTCGGCTGTGACAGTTTAACATTGCTGCGATAGGACTCCTGGCCGAACTCTTTTAGAAAATGTTTCGTCAACAGTTCGATGTCGTCGCGGCGCTCGCGCAACGGTGGTACGGTCACGGGCATGACACACAACCGGTAGAACAGGTCTTTGCGGAATTGGCCGTCGGCCACCGCCTGTTCCAGATTAATGTTGGTGGCGCTGATGACGCGCACATCCACCTGCCGGGTGTGCGTCGTGCCCACGCGTTCAAAGCCGCCGTCCTGCAAAACCCGTAAAAATTTGACCTGCATGTCGGGGCTCAACTCGGCGACCTCATCGAGAAAAATGGTGCCGCCATCCGCCAGCTCGAAACGCCCCTTTTTATCGTAAAGCGCTCCGGTAAAGGCGCCTTTGACATGCCCGAACAGCTCGGATTCCAGCAGACCTTCGGGCAGCGCCCCGCAATTGACCGTTACAAATCGGCTGTGAGCTCTGCGGCTTTCTTTATGTATGGCCAGTGCCACCAACTCCTTGCCGGTTCCACTCTCTCCCTGAATCAGCACAGGCGCATTCGTCGGCGCAATCTGCTTGACCGTCTCACACAGCGCTTTCATTTTGGGGTCGCTGCCGACGATACCCCGGAATCCCTCCTGGCTTTGCTGCGGGAGGATGGATTTTAGATGGGTGATATCTTCTATGGTAAGAATACTGAGTCGCTCATTTCCGAATTGAAAAGGTGATGCGCACATCAGAAAGGTGATATCCTTGATATGGCTGTTGATATTGACCTGTAGCGAAACACGCCTTTTTTTCTTATGCTTGCTGTAAAGGGCCGTCATGGCCAGTCTTCGGATTTCACAATCACTGCATCCATCGCTAGTGCCGCAGGTCTGGTTGTCATCACAAGAATAAACACAGCATAAGGCCTGCCCGAAACCATTCCCGATCACATCAGCATTCGTAACACCAAAGATGTGCTCTATCACATTGTTTAGCCGCACGACCTTACCATCCTTATTGATGACCAGAATTCCACACGGAAGGGCATTCAGCACTTCGCCGGCGAGGTCTTCTTTCTTGAAAGCTTTGGATATGTCGCTCATGATTCGTAAACCGCTGTAATTAGATTTGAGTAGATGTTTACGTCTCGCGATAAGATGCTGTGATTTCGGAGTTTAAAATTTTAGAATCTCTAAGCGATGGCAAAGAGGCGACTCGGTCTATTGCAGTACATGTCGCAGGTTGCCTTTCTGCAGATTTTGGTCCTGCTCTTGTTCGACTGTTCTTCGGATTTTGTAGCCGCAATCCCTGATAACACCGTATAATGCCAGACAGCTATCATCTTTGCAGGTGAGAATCCCATCCTCGGCCGTTCGCAACAGTTTTTCAGCCAGATTCATAGCCTCCAAAATAAATTTTTTATTTGCAAAATGAGTATAAGCACAAGTCTCCATATATCTACCTTTAAGTTAGTTGGTTATCAATTCTAATTGAATTCTAACAGAGCAATAGACATGCCATAAGATATGAAGACGGCCATGCTAGCTTGTAGTAAATTGAAATTGATCGACATTCTGTTTATGTCAACGATAATAATGCACCCCGCCAATTGACAATCAAAGCTGTAGCGAGACAGCCCTTTGCTTGAGAAGGTAGCCGGTAGGTAAATAAAGGCATATAATTTCAATTTGTTCTCTTTGTCCCCGAGTGCTGGATGTGAAGTCATTTAGGTGGGACATTGGGACACCCTAAAGAGACATATTGGATAAGCAACCTTCTGAGAGCCAATTTATTCTACAGATGATTTCAACTACGCGTCCAAAAATTGCGTTACGCGGTTATCCGGGAAACTCCAATTTAATATGCCTGATATGGTTCTCACCACGAAGAACAAGAAGCGAAAACTTTATCTTTTCGTGCCCTTCGTGGCTCTATGTGCCTCACTTGAGCTTTCTGCATAAGCCTATTACGCTATCTTAGAAATTGCGAAAAAACCTGCCTAGCCCACAGGATTCGTAGGTTAAAAGATGTATATACCACAATGTATCAGTTGTCAAATGAATAGGGTAGTTAGAGCGTTTGTCATAATAACGTTCCGATACAGGCAGTTTTTTGAGTCTTTTTTGGGTTTTTAATAACGTCTAAGATAGCTTGGTCCAAAGGCTCTAATAATTGTTGTTCATTTTTGCAGACAT
>JASFEV010000132.1:0-12088 GCA_050124655.1 Desulfobacterales bacterium | reverse complement strand
CGACATGGACTCATTGGTTTCCCAGTAATGGTCTGTATCCAGATCGAAATGCAGCGTATGATGTTTCTGGGTTCTAACCGCCGTTTCTTTTAACGTCTGGATTTTACCGATGATCCAGCGTGCACCGCTCTTGCTATCATCCAAAAAGAAGGTTTTATGCAAGCGGGGTATACTAAACACGAGCATGATGGTCAGCAGCGCCAGGACAACCATCAATTCCATTAGGGTAAAGCCGCGTAAATGTTCGTTGTTGGTCGTCTGTGGTCCGTTGTGTTGATTCAAATATTTCCTCAAAGCTTTTGCAAGCATTTCGCGATGCGTGTAAACGAAAGATCAAAGACACTTATTTTTCATTTGATTTTAAGTTTTCGATTTTTAAATGCGAAATTTTTGATGTAAACAAAATTGAGTTTGCTGTCAGAAGCGAGTAATTTTGTGCAAAAATGAGTAAGTTTTCGATTTTTAAATGCAAAATTTTTTTGATGTGCTAGGCCGCACAAAAGTTTACGAGGAGGCGTACTTTGCTGTACGTCGACGATGTAAACTTGCGGAGAACAAAGCACATCGGAAAAATAGGCATTTAAAAACGAAAACTACTCTAGTTCCCAGTTGTTAACATCCTTATTATCCTCGCCTTCGCCGCCAGGAGCACCGTCTTTGCCATAGGAAATGATATCAAAGTCACCATTAACGCCCGGCGAAATGTAAACAAAGTCATTGCCCCACGGATCTTTTGGTACTTTGCGTTTCTCAAGATAACCGCCTTCACGCCATTTTCCGGGAATTGCACCGGTTTCGGGTTTTTCGACCAGCGCCTGTAGCCCCTGATCGGTTGTCGGGTATGAGCCATTGTCGAGTTTGTACATCTTTAAAGCGGTCTCGAAAGTGGCAATATCCATCTGGGCCTTGACGCGCTTTGCTTTATCCGGTTCCCCCATTATTTTGGGGCCGACGTAAAGCGCCAGGATGCCCAATATGATGACAACAACCATTAACTCAATTAATGTAAATCCCCGGTTGTCATTTTTAAGTGTGGTACTCATATCGCTTTTCCCTTCTCTTGGCATGTTGAAAGATGTCAGAGCGATTATTTTATCAACTGGTTCATTTCAAAAATAGGAAGACAAATTGACAGTACAATAAAACCGACGACACAGCCCATTACCAGTATCATGACCGGTTCCAGATATGACGTTAAGCGCATTATACTATTTTCGACCTCTTTTTCATAAACATCTGCAATTTTATTGAGCATGCCTTCCAATTCGCCGCTTTGTTCTCCTACCTGAATCATTTGAATGGACAGTTGCGGGAAAATTTGGGCCTCGTTCAGAGCAGCCCATAGGGCCTGTCCCTTACCGACCTCTTGCGCAGCTTGCTGCACCGCGTTGGAGAGCAGCACATTGCCGGCAATATTTTTGACAATATCCAGTGCGATTAACATGGAGACGCCATTTTCAAGCAAAGATCCTAGAGTTCGCGAAAAGCGGGCCACGGCCAGTTTTTTGGCTAAAACCCCAAACCCAGGCAATGCCAGGATGGTTTTATCGTATGCATATCGCCCTTTTTCGGTTTTTTTGGCCCGGTGCAATGCAATGGCGGCGCCGATAAGGACAATTAGGATAACCCACCAAAAAGACTTGAAAAATCCACTCAAAAAAATCAACAAACGCGTTGGTGTCGGCAAGGCCTGACCCATGTCCAAAAAAATGGCAGTGATGCTGGGAACGATATAGGTCAAAAGCACAAACAATACGATTGTTCCAATCACACACATAAACACCGGGTAGGCCAGGGCCGTCTGAATCCGATTGGTCAAATCCTGTTGTTTTTCCGTAATATCGGCCAGTCGCTCGAGAACAATTTCCAGAGTGCCGGATGTCTCCCCGGCACGGACCATGTTAACATACAAGGGTGGAAAAATTTTGGGATATTGCGATAAGGCCTGCGCAAAACTCTGGCCTTCAACGATGGCATCCTTAACCTGGGCTAAGACGGTTTTGAGTCGATGGGTTTTGGTCTGGGGAACGAGGGCGTCAATGGCCGACACCAGAGGAAAACCGGCACTGATCAAAGTTGATAGCTGTCGGGTCATTATCGCAATTTCAGCCGGTTTCACCCGCCGCAAATATCGCGACAATTCCGTAACTCGGTCTGTCTTTTTTTCCGGCTTCTCCTGGGATTCTTTGACGGCGACCGGAAAGATGCCGCTGGCTCTCAATTTCTGTCTGGCGGCCCGGGCACCATCTGCATCGATGATACCGGATGTCATTTTACCTTTGGCATCTAAAGCGGTGTATTCATAAACGGGCATGGCGCGGTGGCTCCGAAATTTTTTTGATAGGCCGCCAAAAGCGATCGGCGTCAACTAAAGTATAACACTCTAGATGGATGATGTTAAGCGTCTATTTCAAAAGACTTTTTATTGTAGCATTCTTCCTGGAAGTGCCTTTTCCGGTGGATCCACATGTACAATGACATCCAATATCTCCGGTACGGCTGCAATGATGCGTTGTCTGACGTCGTCGGCGATATCATGACCTTGTCGCACGGTTAATAAGCCTTCAACAACGATATGCAGGTCCACCTGGATGCTGGTGCTGATATACCGGGTTCTGATATCATGAACCTGCAGAACATTTTCGTTTTTATAGGCAACATCACTGATCTTCTTGCGAATCTCTGCGGGTGCCCCGGCGTCGATCAACTCACCAAGAGCCGGCCAGACAATTTTGATGGATGCGTGAATGATAAAGATGGAAACCACCACCGCCCCGACGCGGTCAAGAAAAGACCAGGAAGGGTAAATTTTGGCACCGCCAACGGCGATGAGTACCGGCAGCGAACTCAAGGCATCTGTTCGATGGTGCCAGGCATTAGCCGCCAGGGCTGCGCTTTTAAGGCGTTTTCCGGCTCGGGCCGTCCAACGATAAATGACCTCCTTGCAAATAATAGATGCGCATACGGCTACAAGGGCAATCCAGCCCGGGGGGCTAATGCTTTTTTGATGCAAGGTTGAGACGGCTTTCCATCCGATACCAATGCCTGCTGCCGCCAGCATTATGCCGATAAAAACAGTTACCAGGGTTTCCAAACGCTTATGGCCATATGGATGGGTGTCATCCGGTGGACGGTCCCAGTAATGCGAACCGGCAATCACGGCAGCATCTGTTGTTAAATCCGTGAGACTGTGAATGGCATCGGCCACCAGTGCTTGGCTCTTTCCCAAAATGCCGGCGGTGAATTTAATACCGGCGAGAAATAAATTGACGAAAAGTCCGACCCAGGTGACCTTACGGATAGCTTGCGCTCTACTGGTGTCATCTGGCACCGCAACCTGTGCGGCTGTTTGCTTTTGCGCCAAAGAGGTAGCCTCCTTGTACGGTTTTCTTGCTAAATCTTTGCCTTATTGCCATATATAACATTTTAGCTTATAAAATGATACTGATTTGAAATTCAATGGTACATCGTATTTGCATTGAATTTTCGGCCTTAGAATGAAGTCGGTTTCCGGTGCTAGCGTATTTGGCTGCTGGCTTCTCGCTTCTTGCGGCTGGCCAGGAGCCAGTGACCAGAAGCCAGAAGCTAAAAATTTGATTGCTATACTGTTTGTATACCCCTTATTAAGATAACAAATCCGCTGAAAGGAAAATTGACGATGAATTTATTAAATAGCTTCAGCTTCGAGTTGCCGACCAAGATAGAATACGGCGTCGGCGTCGCCAAAAGCCTGGCTGATGTGATCAAAAAGGATAATTTCAAGCGCCCGCTCCTGGTCAGCGATGAGGGTGTCGCGCGTTCAGGCCTGCTCAGGCAGGTGACCGACGCACTGGAAGCCCACCAGTTGCAATGGACGCTATTTGATCGGGTTGAACCCAATCCCAAAGATTATAACGTGCAGGAAGGCACTGATATTGCCAGCCGCTCTGGCGCCGATTGCCTTGTCGCCATCGGGGGCGGAAGCCCGATCGATTGTGCCAAAGCCATTGCAGTGGTGGCCCGTCAGGGCGGTGCCGTTCGCGACTATGAAGGCCCCGGTAAAATAGGTCCGGATGTACTGCCGCTAATTGCCATTCCGACCACCGCCGGCACCGGCAGTGAGGTGACCTTCAGCTCGGTGATTACGGATTCGGGCGAGAAATTCAAATTCAGTATTAAGGATCCCAAAATCGCGCCAAAAGTTGCGCTCGTCGATCCAGAGATGACGCTGACCATGCCACCTGAATTAACCGCAGCAACCGGCATGGACGCCTTGACGCATGCCATTGAAGCATTTACAGCCAATGCGTCAGAGCCATTAGCGGATTCAGCGGCACTATACGCAATTGAATTGATTAGCACTCATCTCAGAAACGCTGTATCTGACGGTCACCATCTGGAAGCCAGAGCCGGTATGCTTCTGGGCAGCGTGCTGGGCGGAATTGCCTTCAGCCACTCCGATGTCGCCGCCGTTCATTGTGTGGCCGAAGCGCTCGGCGGGAAATATGATGCCGCCCATGGTGTTTGCAATGCGGTCGTTTTACCGGCAGTTATGGAATACAATATGGCCTACTGCCAAGAAAGATATGCCCGCATTGCCGGCGCCATGGGGCTGACTTACGAAAATGTGGATGATGGCGCTCGCCAGGCGGTCGCGGCCGTACAGCAACTGGCTTCCGATGTGCGCCTTCCCGAATTTGGCTCGCTGGGTGTTCAAGAAAAGGACCTGGAGGAGCTGGCAGCGAATTCCTTTAAGAATGGCAGCAATATCGACAATCCACGCCCCATGACCAAAGAGGATTATTTAAAGCTGTTTCAACGCTTAACCGCTTAAAGGTGGTTTCAGGTTCTCAAATTACAGCATAAAAACCATGATTCAAATCATTGAAGCGCATAGCGCAGACCATTTAATAGTGCGTCATATTTTGAACTGAAATTGCGTCAATAAAAGGAGAGTCCGTTGGGCATTAACACTTTATCAGGTAAAATTGCGCTGGTTACCGGATCATCCAGGGGGATTGGGCGCGCGATCGCCGAACGATTAGGCCGCGAGGGCGCCTCGGTAGTGGTCAACTATGTCAGCAACGCAAACAGCGCGCAAGAGGTTGTCGGGAGTATTGAGGCCGCCGGAGGTGCGGCCATCGCCATGCAAGCAGATATCGCCAAGCTCGATGATATTCAAAGGCTTTTTGATCTGACCATTGAACGTTTTGGCCGGCTTGATATTTTAATTAACAATGCCGGTATCCGCATCAGCAAAAACCTGGCTGACATTCAAGAAGCTGAATTTGACCGGCTGTTTGCCATCAATGTCAAAGGGACATTTTTTGCCTGTCAACAGGCCGCTCAGCGGCTTTCCGATGGTGGAAAAATTATCAATGTGTCATCGGCCGTGACGCGCATGATGTTGCCGGGTTATTCAATTTATGCCGCCAGCAAAGGCGCTGTTGATCAGATCACCCGGGTGTTGGCCACAGAATTGGGCGGACGACACATCACCGTTAACGCCGTTTCTCCAGGACCAGTGGACACCGATCTTTTCCGTGATGGCAAATCAGAAGAACAGATTCAACAGATGACTCAAATGGCCGCGCTGGGCCGCCTCGGACAGGTGCAGGACATTGCAGATGCGGTGGCGTTTTTGGCCAGCGACGATGCGCGCTGGATTACGGGGCAGAGCATCCATGTCAACGGAGGCTTCACATAAATAGGTTGGGACCGTTGTCCCGTTAGGCCCGTTTGCCCGTTAACCGTTGTTTAAGATAAGATTTTTTTACGGGCTCAACGGGCTCAACCGGCTAACGGGCTCAACTGAAATTGGGTGTGAGTAGAATATGTAATTTTGGAAAGTAAGCTTACTTGAAGTACTAAAAAGGGTGCGGGTAAATGAAAATCTCGCTGATTGCGGCGATGGCCAAAAATCGGGTCATCGGGCGGCAGGGCGATATCCCCTGGAAGATACCGGGGGAGCAGAAGATTTTTAAGCGGATCACGCTGGGTCATGCGGTGATTATGGGAAGAAAAACCTTTGAATCCCTCAAACAGCCGCTTCCGCAAAGAACCAATATCATCGTTACGCGTCAACAGGACTATGTTGCCGAAGGGTGCATCGTCGCTAATGATCTTCGGCAGGCCCTAAAAAGCTGCCCGCAAGGTGAAGATGAAGCGTTTATTATTGGAGGCGGACAGTTGTATCAGACAGCATTTGCCATGTGCGACCGGATATATTTGACGGTCATACCCAGAGACATCGACGGAGACACCTATTTTCCGAAGATTCCACTAACTGAATTTAAAGTGATCGAATCCGAAACCATTACCGCAGCTGGCGTTGAGCCATATGAGTTTTATATTTATGAGCGAATCAAATGATGAAAAAGCCCAATCCTGAATACATAAGGCGCATCAATGAAATCGTGAATGACTGTCCCTATTTTGACCTACTTTCAATGAAATTGCTTGATGTGGGTATCGGGTATTCATTGCTTGAAATAGAACTGGCCCGGAAGCATTTACAGCCGTTCGGCGTGGTGCATGGCGGTGTGTTTGCCTCGATCATCGATGCAGCCGCTTTTTGGTCGGTTTATTACGGGATAGAAGACCCGGATGTCGGCATTACCACCGTTGATTTGAAGTTAAATTATCTTGCGCCGGCCGTATCCGGCAAGTTAATTGCCAGCGGGCGACAAATTAAAGTTGGAAAAACCCTCGGTTATGCCGAAGCACAAGTGAAAGATCAGCAGGAGAAGGTCTTGGCCCACGGGACATCAACGGTGATCATCTTACCCGGCAAGGCCCTTGACGCTGACCCACCGCTGCCTCCGAAGTTTTTGGAATAGATCGTACGCCGGTTAGAAATGAATAAAACCAAAGTAGTATTTACAGATTTGATTGGACAAGATGTATCTGCAGGGTCGTCATTTACCATGAAAGCACGAAAATGCGAAAACAAGAAAAGGGCGTAATTAATTTTGTGCTTTACCGCTTTCGTGTTTTCGTGGTTATTGTTTCCATTTTTTATTTTAACCGTACAGGAGAAACCCATGAGCGCAACACCTAATGAAACGTATGGCTGGAATTCAGATATGGACACGTCTCTTCTGGATAAACTCAAAGCCGACCTTAAGCAGTCCATGTTGAAAAAAGACGTGGCCGCCCGCAGTGCCATCCGGCAAATTATGGCTGAATTTCCGAAACTGACGGTTCCAATCACCCTGGAAAGCGGCAAAAAATCCACCCGACTCAAAACCAGTGAAGAGATCACCGACGATGACATCGTCGGTATCATCCAGGGACTGGCCAAATCGGAACGGATGGTGCTGGAGGCCAAAGCGCAAGAATCGTCTGAATATCTCAGCATTCTTCAACTGTATTTGCCTCGCATGGCGGGCCGCGATGAAATCATTGCCTGGATTAAAGACAACATTGATTTTTCTGAATACAAAAACAAAATGCAGGCCATGGGCACCATCATGAAGCATTTCGGCAAACAGGCGGATGGGAAGATGGTCAACCAAATCCTCCAAGAATGGAAATAAATCTATTGAATACCACAGATGATGAGTTGATGTCGGAGTGGCTTTCAGCAACGATTTTTTAGCTTTATCTCAAAGGTTTTGTTTATTTAGAAAATTAAATATTTTATTGATGAATTCAGGGAACACGTCTAAAACCTGATGAACGAACAAGAAAAGAAGCTACAAGGTCAGGATAAATTTGATCCGTTTACGGATCGAACCGCACGGGATATTCGAAACTCGCTATCCGAGGCTTTTGTGGCAGCCATTGGCGCAGAGAATCCACATGAATATCTGAAAATTGCCCGGCAATGGCGGAAGCAAAACCTATCATCTGTTCATGCCGGCTATATTGCGGATCGTCTTTTACGCTACGAAGATGTGCTGAATACCATTCACGCCGGCGAAGTTACCGATCCGTTGCAGCAGGCTTTGGTCATCTGGAACCAGGGCCTTTTTTTCGAGTTCCACGATCATCTGGAAGCCATCTGGAAAGCGGCCGACGGAGACAAGCGCCAGGCGTTGAAAGGATTGATCAAAGCCGCCGGTGTCTTTATCCATCTGGAACAAGATCACCAACAGGCGGCTGAAAGCCTGGCCATGAAGGCCCATGCACTGTTGCAGCAATACCATCATTGTCTGACATTTATCGCCAATACAGAAACGCTTTTGAATACATTAAAAACCGGTGAACCGCATCCACCGCGACTGGAAATTTGTTCTTTTGATGAATAAATCAACCCTTTTGGAAAGGAATCTTCATGCGCAAACACCATTTTATTAAAACCACTTTTTGTTGTGTTTTATGTGCTACTATGGTGCTGGCGACATTGTTTGCGACAGCCTTAAACGTGCCGGCCAAATCGGTTGCCACCCAGCAGACCAGCAAAAATTGTCTTTGGTCCATACAAACCCAATCGAACAAAATTTATCTGCTGGGCTCCCTTCACGTCCTCAAACAGGAATCGTATCCGTTGGCACCCGCCATCGAAAGCGCTTTTGCCAACAGCCAGTACATCATCTTTGAAACCGATATCGCCGCCATGCAGGCGCCGGCCATGCAGGCCAAAATGCTGGCCCTGGGGATGTATCCGGACGGACAGAACCTGATGCAGAACCTGACGAGCGATACCCGTCGGCAGCTTGAGAAAAAAATGAGCGCGCTCGGATTGCCGCTGGAGGCATTTTCGCAGTTTAAACCTTGGTTTGTGGCCCTCTCGCTGACCACTTTGGAATTGCAGCGACTGGGGTACAACCCGCAATACGGAATTGATGTTTATTTTTTCGGCAAGGCCCAAAGCGGTGATAAAGAAATCGGATTTTTGGAACCGCCGGAGTATCAGATTGATCTGCTGGGCAACATGGCCAAGAAGGATCAAAACGACTTTTTACGGCAGACTTTAAAAGACCTGGAGTTGGTCAGTGAATTGGCCGGTGAGATGGTTAAAAATTGGAAAGCCGGCAATACTGAAAAACTGCATCAACTGCTGCACAAGAGCTTTAAGGATTATCCGGATTTAAATGACCGTCTGCTTATTCAAAGAAACTTAAAATGGGTGAGTCAAGTTGAAGCAGCCATGCGCAAAAATAAAAATGTCCTTTTTGTAGTGGGCGCGGGCCATTTGGTCGGCCCCGAAAGTGTTGTCGATTTGTTGAAGAAGGCGGGGTATACGGTTAAACAACAATAGGAGCAGTTTTCTGGCCCTGTTTTGTATTGTGTCCTGGGAATAGTTTATAATATCAGCGTCGGTCATGTCATTTTCTGGAAGGCGCTATGAATTGCAAAGTGCAGGTGCCCCGATATTTGGGGCTCAACGGGCCAACCTGAAAGCATGATCACCTATTTTTGAGATAGCTTCTAACGAAATATAGAGGACCTTATGAAAGAAAATGGTGCATGGCGTAGCTGGCGGCTAAGGATGCACGAGATCATTTTTGAAGCCGACACACCGGCCGGGAAATGGTTTGATGTCCTATTGATTGTGGCCATCTTGACCAGCGTCATATTGGTTTTGCTCGACAGTGTCAGTGCCATTCAGAAATCATACGGTCAAATTTTATTGGCCGGCGAGTGGCTTTTTACGGTGCTTTTTACCATCGAATATCTGTTGCGACTGCTGAGCGTCGGGCGGCCGGTTGCCTATGCCACCAGTTTTTACGGTGTTGTCGATCTTTTGGCCATTTTGCCCACCTACCTGAGCATTTTTGTCCCGGGGGCACAGTATCTGCTGGTTATACGGATATTACGGGTTCTGCGAATTTTCCGAATTTTAAAATTGGTGCAATATCTCGGTGAAGCCCGGCTGCTCCTTCAGGCTTTGCGGGCGAGCATGCGCAAAATTATTGTTTTCCTAGTTGCCGTATTAACGCTGGTAACCATATTCGGCGCTCTTATTTACCTGGTCGAGGATCCGCACAACGGCTTCACCAGCATACCCAAAAGTATCTACTGGGCAATTGTGACGCTGACCACCGTCGGTTACGGGGACATTTCACCCCAGACCATCTTGGGGCAGTTGATTTCCTCGCTGATCATGATTATTGGATATGGTATCATTGCCGTTCCGACCGGCATCGTGACAGTGGAATTGGCGCAAGCGTTTAAACGCCAGATATCTACCCAGGCCTGTCCGGAGTGCAGCGCCGAAGGGCATGATAAGGACGCCAAGTACTGCAAGTATTGCGGCAGCAGACTTTAAGAAACAACAACAGATGTTATCGGGTGCAACCGGTTAACGGGCGAACCGAACCAAATATTTCCATGTTGAATTCAAATTGCGTGATAATCTATCTGATACTCGGTATATTCTGTATATCTGTGCTGAACTGCGTGGCCCAGTCCTCTCCAGCCGACAAACCTCATCATACCGCCAACGGCTTCAGGAATGTCCATGCCTATGAGGAAAATAGTTTTAGCGATTTCATAAAATGGCGCCGCGAGCGCGCCAAAATGGATATCCCCGGTCCGGAAAGCTATGATTTCCCCTTGGCGGAAAACGATCCCGATTTCCTGAGGCAAAATCGCGAGAAGATCACACTGACCTGGATCGGGCATGCCACTGTATTGCTCCAAATGGCGGGTACCAATATTCTGACAGATCCTCATTTTTCCAAACGGACCTCTCCCATCCAGTGGGCCGGCCCCAAAAGAGCGGCTCCCCTGGGGCTGGCGCTTGAGGATCTGCCGCCCATCGATATCGTTGTGATCTCGCATGACCATTATGACTCCCTGGATGAGTCATCCATCAAAAAATTGCGCCAGAGACCCGGCGGGGGAAAAACCCGTTTCTATGTTCCCTTGGGATTGAAAGACTGGTTTGCCATTCGTGGCGTCGATCAGGTCATTGAAATGGACTGGTGGGATCGACAGCGCAAAGGCGATCTGGAAATCATTGCCATACCGGTGCAGCACTGGAGCAAACGCAGCGTTTTTTCCCGCAATAAAACCCTCTGGGCTGGCTGGATCATTAAAGCCGAGGCCTTTCAATTCATTTTTGTGGGCGATACCGGGTATGCGCCGTATTTTAAAGACATCGGAGATAAACTGGGACCTTTCGATCTGGCGGCCATACCGATCGGCGCCTACGAACCGCGCTGGTTTATGAAGAAGCATCACGTGAACCCCGAAGAATCGGTTCAAATCCACAAAGACATTCGCTCAAAAAAATCGGTGGCCATCCATTGGGGCACTTTTATTTTGACCGATGAACCCCTGGATGAACCGCCCCAGCGGCTGGCGAGCGCCTTACAGGAAAACGAGATTCCACCGGAAGATTTTGTGGTGCTGCAACACGGCCAAACCATCATTCTCGATTGATATTTTATTATTCACCGCAAAGACGCAGAGATCGCAGAGAATATTTCTTTTGGCCTGTTTTTTTTGAGATGAAAAAACAGGCCAACAATCTGTCCCTGGTTGAATTTAAAATACTGCCGCCGGAAAAATTTCGGTCCTGGGAATTTGGGACCGGTCATGCGGTCCAAGATTGGTTAAAAAGGCGCAAGGACACCGCTACAGTTGCTTAGGATTTAAAAATTTGCTAGACTCTGGACAAAACAATATGGAAGGTTTAAGATGCCGGGCGGTCAGAAGTAAACGATCGCGGATTAATGGCACCGCTTTGGCATAAAACCGCTTGGAGCACAGAAAGGGTTCAGGATGTTTTACATTGGTAAATTTCTGCATATGACCAATCAGCAGGCCGAACAAGAATCGGAAAGAAGACATGGAGAATTCAACCTGATCGTTGCGGCTGAAGACAGCCAGGCAGCGGTCGAATCTTTTAAAGCACGCATCATCGATTCGCGTGAAAAAAGCGATTTATTTGAAGGGGACTGCGCGATTTATCTTGTCCATCTTCTGGAAATGGAAGAATTTCCCAGCGACCGCGCACGCATGCTGTACTACAAATCGATTGCCGGTGATCCGATTATGCCCTACATCAGTTGCTCAACCCCGAACGGCGCCACCGACGGTTGCCGGATTCTGAACTGGATGAAAAATAGACCGGAAATCGACGGGGAAGATGCGAATCTGTTTCTAGAATTCAGTTCCTGAATTTTGCCTGAAGATGAAGGAGAAGTTTATATTC
>JASFEV010000131.1:0-12090 GCA_050124655.1 Desulfobacterales bacterium | reverse complement strand
CTGCAAATTGTGAGCTTAATATATTAAAAATATAATCCCTTTACCAAATCAGCACGTCAAAATAAGGAGGGTAAAAATGAGAAACTTGAGGCTTAATTATGACACGTTGATCAAAATCTCCAGATCCCTATCTAAATCAAAGGATCCAGAAGAAATCATCCGAATGACAGTGGAAAGCATTAAATCATCGTTGGATATCAAAGGATGTGCTTTGTTTCTGATTGATCGGCGTTCAAAAGAACTGGAAGTAGCGGCTTCAAAAGGATTGAGTTCGGAGTACTTAAACAAGGGGCCGGTCAGCGCTTTGCACTCTATTGCCGATTCCCTTGAAGATGGCCCAATAGCGGTTTATGACGTTAGCGATGATCCTCGTATCCAGTATCCCGAAGCAGCACTAAAAGAGGGGATTGCCTCCATTCTTTCAGTACCCATAATGGTCGGCGATGAAGCCATTGGCGCAATCCGCGCCTACACCTCTGAGAAATGGGAATTTACCTTAGATGATGTTAATTTCGTACAAGCATTGGCCCAGATCGCAGGTATTCTCATTGAAATGACAAGGCTGTATCAAGGCCAGAGCGATCACATCGAAGCGCTGACCACTATGTGTGAGTCCCCTGAGTTGTAATTTGTAAATTTTTAAAAGATTCTCATCTATTTTTATGCAAAATTCAGGCTACAATCTGATCTTGACGGACCGGGCGTGCGCTCCCAGCCCCTCAATTTCCGCCAGACGCATGATGTCGGCGGCCTCGCGTCGAAAAGCCTTTTGGGTGTACTGAATCACGCTGGTTTTTTTGATAAAATTATCCACCGACAGGGCCGATGCAAATCGGGCCGTACCTGCGGTGGGTAGCACGTGGTTGGGCCCGGCCATATAATCGCCCACCGGCTCGGGCGTATAGTCTCCCACAAAAACGGCACCCGCATTGCGGATGTTGCCCAGCACCTCAAACGGATCCCGCATGTGCAGCTCAAGATGCTCGGGGGCGATGCGGTTGGCCATTTCGACGGCAGCACCCATCGTTTTGACCACAATGATCGCACCAAATTTTTGCAGCGATTCTTTGGCAATATCAACGCGTGCCAGGTGTTTGAGCTGTCCTTTGATTTCTTGGGCGACTGCTTGGGCCAATCTGTCTGAATCGGTGATCAATACGGCCGAGGACAACACATCGTGCTCGGCCTGGGACAGCAAGTCAGCGGCAATAAAATCGGGTCTGGCGCCGTCATCGGCGACCACCAGAATCTCGCTGGGGCCGGCAATCGAATCGATTCCCACCGTACCCACCAACATTTTCTTGGCCAGGGTGACATAAATGTTACCCGGGCCGACAATGACATCCACTTTGGGAATTGTTTCGGTGCCATAGGCTAAGGCGGCAATGGCCCAGGCACTGCCGGCTTTGTAAACTGCATCAACACCCGCCTTTCTGGCCGCCACCAGCAAATGGGGGCTCACCCCCCCGGTTTTAGTCGGTGGTGTCACCATCACTATCTTTTTGACACCCGCCACATTGGCCGGAATTACGCCCATCAGCACCGAAGACACCAGCGGTGTCTCCCCTCCCCGGGCGCCGGGTACATAGACGCCGGCGGCATCGACCGGATGAATCAGCTGGCCCAGCAAGGTACCGGGCCGATCGGTTTGCATCCAGGACCGTCGCCGCTGCTGTTCATGAAAGCTTTTGATATTGGCAGCCGCCCGGTTCAAGGCCCGCATAAACGCCCGATCGACTTTTTGGGCGGCTGCTGAAAATTCTTTTTCAGTCACCCGCATCGACCGGGTGGTCACACGGGTTGAATCAAACTGCTGGGTGTAGGCAATAACCGCCTGGTCGCCGTGCTTGCGGACATTTTCGCACATGCGGCTGACCGCCGCCAGATCTTTTTTCTGAAACACCAGCCCGCGATTGATAATCCGGGCAACCCGCTGCTCAGCTGAACGCGACGGATAATTAAAAATTTTCATGGGCTTATCCTTCCTATTGGTTGAGCCCGTTACCCGTTGGCCCGTTTGCCGGTTAAAATAAATTAGATTCGACCGGATTCCTCATTTAACGGGCACAACCGGCTAAACCGGCAACCGGCAAACCTGGTAGTGAAACCAACTGCTTCGAAATAGCTTCTGTAGCCATCCATCCTGAACGCTGTTGGCTACTTATAATGAATTTTAGGCGATCTTGGCAAGCACTTACCGTAAATACCTTGACATTACAGTTCAATCCGAATATGAAATTTATGAATTCATTCGCCGATACGTATTCAAGAATCAACCTGTCATTATAGTTAAAACGAACAGATCTGTGGAATTTACCCTTTAACTTAAAAAGGAGGTGCACATGGACAAGATTCTAAGAATCAACATGGGCGCGGATGGCGGCCCGTCGATCAAAACCGAGCCTCTGGGAGACTATGCCGGTGCAGGTGGGCGTGGACTGACCTCGGCCATCATCTCAAAGGAAGTTCCTCCATTATGCCACCCCCTGGGGGAAGATAACAAACTGGTCATCGCGCCGGGGCTGTTGAGCGGATCAACCGCTGCGGTGTCCGGCCGCTTATCGGTGGGCTGCAAAAGTCCGTTGACCGGTGGCATCAAAGAAGCCAATGCCGGCGGACAACCCTCACAAATGCTGGGTCGTTTGGGATATGCCGCCATCGTGTTGGAAGGCAGTCCTAAAGAAAAAACACTGTACAAAATTATCATCAACAAAGACAATATCGACATTCTGGAAGACAACAGCCTGTGCATGCTCGGCAATTATGACCTGGTCGATAAAATGAAGGCTGAATACGGTAAAAAAATTTCTTGCATCTCCATCGGTCAGGCCGGCGAGATGAAATTAGCCGGTGCTTCCATCGCCTGCACCGATATGGAACTCAGACCCACCCGCCATGCCGGCCGCGGCGGTGTCGGCGCGGTCATGGGCGCCAAAGGTGTCAAGGTCATTGTCATTGATGATGACGGCATGAAAATGAGACAACCCCAGGACCCGGAGGCATTCAAAGCCGCCAACAAAGAATGGGTGGCCGGGCTGAAAAAACATCCGGTCAGCGGTGAAGGCCTGCCGGCATACGGTACCAATGTGTTAACCAATGTTATCAACGAAGCCGGTGCCTATCCCACCAAAAACTTTATGTGGGGACGCTTTGACAATTGCGATAAGATCAGTGGGGAAACCCAGGCCGCGGTTGAAGAAGAGCGCGGCGGCAAGGGCGCCGCCACCCACGGTTGCCATCGCGGCTGTATCATCCGCTGCTCCGGAACATATCTGAACAAAGACGGTCATTATCTGACCAAACAACCCGAATACGAAACCGTCTGGGCCCATGGCGGCAATTGCGGCATCGATGACCTGGATGCCATCGCCATGCTGGATCGGCTGGATGACGATTTCGGGCTGGATACGATTGAAATGGGGGCTACCATAGCGGTGGCCATGGAAGCCGGTCTGGCTGAGTTTGGCGATGCCGAAGCCGCCATCAGACTGGTTAAAGAAGTCGGTGAAGGAACCCCATTGGGCCGTGTCCTTGGCAGCGGCGCTGCTGTCACGGGCAAGGTATTTGGTGTCGAAAGAGTCCCGGTTGTCAAAGGACAGGCCATGCCGGCTTATGACCCCCGCGGCGTGCAGGGCATCGGTGTCACCTACGCCACAGCCACCATGGGCGCAGACCATACCGCCGGCTACGCCGTTGCCAGCAATATCATGGGCGTCGGCGGATCCGTGGATCCCCTCAAACCCGAAGGGCAAATCGAGCTTTCCAGAAACCTGCAGATTGCCACGGCAGCTGTTGATGCTACCGGCATGTGCCTTTTTGTTGCTTTTCCGGTGCTGGATCAACCGGAAACATTTCAGGCCCTGATCGATATGATCAATGCGTTCTATGGCTTGAGCCTGACAGCCGACGATGTCACCGAGTTGGGCAAATCTATTCTTAAAAATGAGCGCGAATTTAACCTGGCAGCCGGTTTGACGTCTAAAGATGATCGCTTGCCTGAATATTTTAAAAAGGAGAAACTGCCGCCGCACGATATTACCTTTATGGTTAAAGATGAAGAACTTGATGAGGTCTTCAACTGGTAATTATCGGACAGGCCATATAGCCGAAATGGGGAGAGCTGCGGAAGGTCTCCCCATTTTTCGTGCCGCGGATCAAAGGAATACCCGATGAGGAAACTTGGACTTGTAATTCAGGATGGACTGCTGCCCATATTCTTCAAACTTTTACAGCAGGGTTTTGTCGTCAATGCTGAAACTGGCTGCAGTGTAAAAGATCTGCTCTGCAATCAATTGGGCGTTGGGGAAGATTATCTGCAAAACCGGATTCAAACGCTCTTTTTAAACGGGATGCCGGTGGATGATGTCACCGAAGCGGTGATCCCAAACCATGCAACGTTGGCCCTTTCAGGCGCGATGCCGGGTCTTGTCGGCGCCACTCTGCGCAAAGGCGGTGTTCTGGCAGCAATGCGAAATACCATTTCTTACAGTGAAGTTCAAACGTCGCATGAACACCGCGTTGCCCGCGTCAAAATAAAACTGTTCAATATGATCTTAAAAGAGTTGGGTCCCCTATTTCTGGGCAATGGCGTGCTGATCCCTACCCAAAAGTTTCAAGATTTTCTGTCGCGCCATCTGGCAGATTTGAAGAGAGCATGTTCATCCGTACAATTAGATGACCGCCATATAAAAGCTGCTGAGTTGGAAAGCGTGACATGGACAGACCCGGAAATCTCTTTGCAGGTTAAATCTGATAGGCCATTATAGACAAATCCGATTCACAAATGGCAATAAAAAAGGCTGCCCAAACGGGCAGCCTTTTTTCTGTGTATAATCGGGTACAACATTTAATCGCATAGCTCAAATAATGCAGCTGCGCCCATGCCGCCACCGACACACATGGATTCCACGCCATATTTGACATCTTGCTGCTGCATATTGCTGAGCAGCGTGGCGCACAACTTAGCGCCGGTGCACCCCAGCGGATGGCCTAAAGCAATCGCGCCGCCGTGGATGTTGACGATTTGCTGATCGATTCCAAGCTGATCGATACAGTAAAGCGCCTGCGAGGCGAAGGCTTCGTTGATCTCAAAAAGACCAATGTCTTTTAACGCCATACCGGTCAGTTTCATGAGTTTGGGGATGGCCAGCGCCGGTCCGATACCCATTTCATCCGGCTGGCAGCCCACGGTGGTATAGCCTTTAAATTTGGCAATTGGCTGGACCCCCAGCGCTTTGATTTTGTCTTCGCTCATGATGATGCTGGCCGCCGCCCCGTCGGTCATCTGGGAAGCGTTACCGGCGGTAACCGATCCGCCGGCGGCGAACACCGGATTCAGGTTCGCCAGTGCCTCCAGGGTCGTATCCTCCCGGATGCCGTCATCAAAATCCTGCATAAAGGTCTCTTTTTGATAGGTTCCATTCTTTTGCGGAACATAGCGGGTGGCCGGGGTGGGCACCAGTTCTTTGAACAACTTTTTGTTTTTGGCCTCAGCTGCTTTCATCTGGGAGTGATAGGCAAATTCATCCTGGGCCTCCCGGGCAACACCATAGCGGTGGGCCACGTTTTCAGCGGTAATGCCCATGGAGGCATACAGATCGGCCAATTTTTTAGTGTATTCCGGGTGCGGCCGCGGCAGATTGCCGCCCATAGGGACATAGGTCATGGACTCCAGACCGCCGCCGATGACAACATCCGACCAGCCGGACATGACCCGTAGCGCGGATTGGGCAATGGCTTCCAGACCCGAGGCGCAAAAGCGGTTAACGGTGGCGCCGGTCACATCCACCGGAAAGCCGGCAATCTGAGATGCGATCCGTCCGATATTCAGGCCCTGCTCGGCTTCCGGAAACGAGCAGCCGATCATGATGTCTTCCACATCTTTTTTTGCGAGTCCTTTGGTCTTTTCAACAGCCGCCTCCAGAATGAACGACAGCAAATCCTCCGGCCGGGTATCTTTAAAGGCCCCTTTGATTCTTTTACAACCCGGTGTCCTTATCGAGGTGACGATATAGGCATCTCTCATGGTCATTCCTCCTATTATGACTTTCGCGGCTGAAAGCCGCTCCCACAAAACGCTACACCCGTTATCTCATTCCAATTAATTCAAGTGTGTTCCAAACACTAATTTTGTTAAGAAATGAGGAATTTTTTCGATCAGCAAGGCCGCACAAGGGTTTATGCCTGAGGCGTACTTGAAGTACGTTGAAGGCATAAACCCGCGGAGAACGCAGCTGATCGGAAAAAGAACCATTTCTTTTAATTACGTAAGGGTTTGCCGGTAGTGAGCATATGATCAATGCGCGCCAGCGTCTTTTCTTCTTTTAAAAGCTCAATAAAAACTTCGCGTTCCAGCGTCAAGATCACATCTTCCTCCACTTGCGCATTGTCTCGCACGTCTCCGCCGCTGATCACATAAGCAATCTTTTTGGCCAGCAAGGCATCATACTCGGATATAAACTTGCCGCTCAGCATATTGGACACTTCTGCGTTCACCATGCCCTGGGCGGCCTGGCCGAGTACCTTTATCTTACGTTTGGGCGGCGGCGCATAGCCTTCGTCCACCATCTTTAAAACCTCTTTTTTGGCTTCGCCGATCAGATAATCACGATTAAAAACGATCCGATCACAGGGACCTAAAAAGCCGTTGGCGCGGGCATCGGCCGCCGAGGTCGTGACTTTAGCCATGGCAATCGCCATAAACACCGGCAGGAAAAATTTGGCCAGATCAAAATCGGTGACCACCGCGGGCAACGCACTCAGGCATTTTTTCATCAGGTTCAGGCAACCGCCGCCGGCCGGAATCAGACCGACCCCGATTTCCACCTGCCCCATATACAGCTCGGTATGGGCCACGATCTTATCCGCCGCCAGGCAAACCTCACAGCCTCCTCCAAGCGTTAGGCCAAAGGGCGCCGCCACGAATGGAAACGAGGCATAGCGCAGCTCCTGGAGTCCGTACTGCAAATTTTTGATCAGCTGATCGATATCATCATAGCGCTCCGCTTTGGCTGCTGCAGCCATGTCGGCCAGATTGGCACCGGCTGAAAAAGCGCCCGGCATCCCACCGGCCTGATTGCCGATGATCAGCCCAATACCCTCGTTGTCGACAAACTCCCTGGCAGAATGGATGGCTTCTACAATCTGCTGATTCAATGAATTCATCTTGGTGTGAAACTCAAGGCAGAATACCCCATCGTCAAGATTAATCAGGGAGGCGGATTCGGAGGTTTGAACGACCCCATCCTGGGCTTTCAAAGCGGCCAGTGAAATAATATTGGGGCTGACCACCTTTTCTTGATAGCTTTCGGATGCAAAATCATAGAAAAATACGGACCCCTTTTCCATTCTATAAAAAGCCGTATGTCCGGCCTCGAGCATCTTCTGGATTTGGGGCGGTATCTTAAATCCGTCCTTTTCCATGCGGGCCACCGACTTCTCCAGACCGATGGCATCCCAGGTTTCAAACGGTCCCATCTCTAAATTGAAACCCCAGCGCATGGCATTGTCAATGTCCACGATGGTGTCGGCAATTTCCGGGATTCGATTGGCCGCATAAATCAGATTGTTGGCCACCGCCTTCCAGACAAACTGGGCCCCTTTGTCGTTTCCATAGACCACAGCGCACATCTTTTCGGGCAGGGTTTTGGCTTTTTGGGCCTCAGCCAAACAGGGCAGTTCCACCGGTTGAGCCTCTTTATACTCAAATGTTGCCGGGTTAAGGACTTTGCGGATTTTTTGCCAGTCCGGCGTGAGTTCGGTTTTATAAAAGCCGCTCTGACTTTTTTTGCCCAGCAGGTTTTTGTCGATCATGGTATTCACAAATTCCGGCAAAACAAAGCTTTCCCGATCTTCATCATGAGTAATCAGCTCATAGGTATTTTGAGCCACATGCGCCAGGGTATCCAGGCCAACGATATCGGCGGTTTTAAACATCCCGGTCCGTGGACGACCCATGACCGGCCCAAAGAGGGCATCCACTTCGGGAATAGAGATTCCCTCTTCCAGCATCAGTTGCATCACTTTCACCATACCCTGCACGCCAATGCGATTGCCAACAAAGTTCGGGGTGTCCTTGGCCCAGACAATGCCTTTACCCAGAATCCGTTCGCCAAAATCAGCCATAAATTCCAGGATCTCAGGCAGGGTTTCTTCACCGGGAATGATTTCAAGCAGTTTCATGTAGCGGACCGGATTAAAAAAATGGGTTCCCAGAAAGTGCTGTTTAAAGGCCTTGCTGCGACCCTTGGACATGGCCTTTAAGGGGATACCGGAGGTATTCGACGAAACAATGCTGTCTTTTTTTCGTATGGGTTCGATGCGTGTAAACAAATCCTGCTTGATCTTTAAATTTTCGACGACAACTTCAACAATCCAATCGCATTCGGCAATCTTATCGAGATCATCCGCCAGGTTACCAATTGAAATGCGTTCTGCATCTTTAGGTGCCATGAACAAAGCGGGCTGGGTCGCCAGGGCCGTATCCAGACCGGCTTTAACAATCCGATTGCGGGCCACCGGATCATTTTTTTCTTCCGCTTTTAAATCCGGGGGCACAATATCGAGCAATAGCGTTTTTAGACCGGCTCCAGCCAGCAAAGCGGCAACACCGCCACCCATAATTCCGGAACCGATCACCGCGACCGATCTGATCTTCCTTGGCATGATGGCCTCCTCCTTGAGTTGGGATAAAAATGAATGAATCTTCATTCATCTATCAGATTGGGGGGACATCTGTCAATAAAAACCTTTATGGCCCGATTCAGGATTAAATCAATTTGTTATAAAATACTATTTTTATTTATAATATAATAATTAAAATATAAAAGCAGTGGTTTAGGGGGTGCGCGCTTGCGAAAAGGCACTATAATGAATGATCATTCAACAGGTTGGGCAATGCTTACGCGTGGGATGTGCGTCCGTTAAACTGATATAAACAACCAACCCTGCCTAAGATGACCGGCCTTTTGGTGGCACAAAGACCTATATCGCAGGGCATTAATTGGCCGGAAATTGCTTGGGACCAAACAGCTGGATCTTTTTTTTCTTGGGCGCAGGAGTGACTTTCTCGGTTTTGGAATTTTTCGGTGCCGCTTTGGCGGTCTTCTGAACGGGTTTTTGATCCAGGGGCTTGTCGGTTTTCAGCAAAGCCGATGGAATATATATTTCGTTGCCAATCAGCAGTAAATTGGGATTAATATCGGGATTGGCATCGGCAATGGCTTTCTCGTTGCTGGTTTTCCCGGTGTACCATTCGGCAATATCTGATAATTTTTCGTCCGTTTTTGTGACCGTATGGGCAAAATATCCGGACAGGGTTTTGGCGACCACTTTGCGAGGCAAAAGCTTTTTGGTTTTTATTAGCTCCGGTGGAATGTAGATCCGGTTGCCGAGCGCAATGCGATTTGGATTGAGGTTTGGGTTTGCTTGCGCCAGAGCTTTCCAGTTACCGTAATGCCCAGTATACCATTTGGCGATCAAACTCAAGGTTTCGCCGCGCCATTTCACCTGATGAACAAAATAAGATACGCGATGCTTGGCGGCAAAAGCCTCTGTTGGCGGTGTCTTCTTTTTAGCCAGATTCGCTGGAATCAAGATCTGCTCATTGGCAGGGATATGTTTGGGCTCAATCTTTGGATTGGCGGCGGCCAACACTTTCCAATTATCAGAGTCGCCCGTGAACCATTCGGCAATGCCGGGGAGCGTCTCGTACGACCACTGGGTTCGGTAGATCAGGTATTCCGAATTTTGTGAATAGGGTTGCAGCGCAGATGCGTCATCATCGGAAGATGAAAATTTGGCTTCCACTGATTGCCACTTGTCTTTAAACCAATTTTTTGAATTTTCGTATTTTTGGCTGAAATTCGCTTCTTTGACACTGGCACAGCCAAACAGCAGCAGTATGATCATCCCGCTGATGATACCTTTGGCGATGTTATGGTTAAACGGTGCGGTCATGGGAATTACTCCTTGTCTTCGGTTATTTGCGCCAACAAATCGGCAGCCGACGTGTTTGCCGGATTAATTTTAATGGCCCGTTTGAGATTTTGGACACACTGATTGCGTTCGCCCAATTCCTGCTGCACAATGGCCAGATTAACCAACGCTTCGTCCATGAAATCCGGCTCCATATTGACAACCTTTGAATACATCTCTTTTGCCTGCTGGTAGTCTTCAGTGATAGCGTAAATGTAACCGAGGTTAAAATATGAACTCGGCTGGTGCGGCTCGAATTCAGCCACCTTGCGATAACTCTCGATCGCCTCCGGGTATTTGTTTTCCTGAACATAAAGGTAGCCCAGTTTCGACATTGCGGTCACACTGTCAGGCTGTATCTCCAAAACTTTGAGTAAGGCGCTTTTAGCCGCCGGCGGATCTGTTGCGAGCAACTCTTCAGCCATTCCGAACAAAGCGGCTGAAAACTCTGCTGAAATTCCATTTAGGGCTGTAGCATCCGTCATCACGACCGATTCAAACAGCGCCACAGCTGAGGCAAACTGTTTGGCTTCCAGCGCCTTCCGGGCGGCTTTAATTGGGTCTGCATGCGGATTGGTAGCCTCCTTTGCAGGCGTTGATATGATCGAATATGCTGCAACTGAGCGGTCTGAGGGCGTAAACGGCAATTCAGCCAAACTGAGATTAAACACAAAGCCCAAAATGACCATCACCGCAGCCGGCACAAACCGCCAAATGGTGTGTTGAAAGGACGGCTCCGGTCGGGTTTCCGGCAAAAAAACCGTGCTCCCGGTATTGTCGCTATCCATAGATGAAGCGTGGTTTGCAAGACGCTGCGGGTCTTTGTCATCCTGCGTGTTGGACCAAAGGGCCGTTTCCTCTACTGCAAATTCGTCCTTAAAGAAATCTTTAATAAAACTAGCAAAACGCCGACTGTTGGTTCGCACCGACACCTCAAAAATGCACTCCTCCAGGTCCGCAAGCATTTCTCCGCAGGTCTGATAGCGCTCATCGGGTTCTTTTGCCAGTGCGCGGTCAACGACCCCATTGAGTTTTTCAGGAAGATGCGGTTGCAACTTATTCAACGGTTCGTAGCGGGCTTCGCGCACCTGGTTGTAAATATGCATCGTTTCGCCTTCAAACATTCGCCGACCGGCCAGCAATTCGTACAAAATAATGCCGGTGGAAAAAATGTCCGAGCGGTGATCGATAGTGTTGCCTAAAGCTTGTTCGGGTGACATGTATGCCACTTTGCCTTTAATCAAACCCTCGTGGGTGGTACTATTATGACTGGCGGCTTTGGCGATGCCAAAATCAATGATTTTGACCTGCCCTTCATAGGTGAGAAAGATATTTTGGGGGTTGATATCCCGATGAATGATGTTCAGGGGTTTGCCTTGCAGGTCTTTTAGCTTGTGGGAATAATCAAGCCCGGCGCAGATGCGCGAAACAATGTAAAGCGTATTTTCCAGATCCAAAGGGCTGCCGGCTTTTTTGACTTTGTTGATTAATTTTCGTAAATCTTTGCCAAAAAGATACTCCATAGCGATAAAATATCCGCCATCGATACTGCCAAAATCATATATTTGGATAATGTTTTCATGTTGAAGCAGCGCTGCGAGTTTGGCTTCATCAATAAAGGCTTTGACGAGATTGCCCTCATCTGAGAGGTGTGGCAGAATTTTTTTGATGGCAACCTGTTTTTCAAAACCGTGATCACGTGTGACTTTGGCACGATAGAGCTCGGCCATACCGCCCACAGCAATTTTTTGCAGCAACTGGTATTTACCTAATTGTTTGGCTTCAACGTTTTCCATCTGATCCGCATAATCCTTAATCGTCGACTCTACAGCCTCAGCGCGTAAAGGTTAATCATCCGCCAGGATTGCGACAGCAGGTGAGAATACACCGATGACAGCCACAGCCAGCGCCGAGTGTATGCTTTTTAAGCCCGGCGGAAGCGATCCATCGGCTGTCAGAGGCAGTGGTCACGAACCATCTATTCATCCGAAATCTGGCCTATATATCGGCAGGTTGGGAAGGATACTTGAATGGATTTTCGAATGATGTCTTGAATTTGGCTAAACTGCGGGGATTCGTTTTACATGATAAACACACATGTTGGTTATTGAACCG
>JASFEV010000130.1:0-12109 GCA_050124655.1 Desulfobacterales bacterium | reverse complement strand
AACAAAGAAACACCGGCCCCGATAATGATCAGCCCCATATTGTCCAGGTTGAGGAAGCGCTTCTTTTTGTTCATTTCCGACCTCTAAATGCGTTAACCGCTGTAATTGTGTCCTTTCAAGACGCATCTGGGGGTTGATGAACTTTTCATCGATTAAATGACCACCACGCCGCGCCCAGAGATATTCTCGATATATATCGGCAGCTTTTGAGAAAAACTTAAGATTCAATCTGGAGCGCTTGATTGACATCAGACAACGGTGAACGTTGTTTTGCGCCCAAAAAGGATGGATAACACTGCTTAGCAGGTGTTAGGAGCGCTGATGATGGTATTTTTGAGCTCTTTGGGCAAATCTTTCGGGAATACGGGGCAAAATGAAAACCAACAGATACCCCAATATATTATCACGGTCCTATTTTGCGAGGTTGGCAAAGGGTGTTGCGGAATGGTGCCAAAAGCGGTGCAGTGCTCCAACGGGTATGGTATCGATCACCTCGGAGCTGCAGGTCGTTTTTAACCTTTACGTGACGCGTAGCAGCGATTCTCAATGTAAGTTGCTGTAGCCGGATCAAATGTAGCTTCATTTTCATGAACGTACTTTGGTTCGCCTTCCCAAGCGCCACAGGCCAGCACCACCGGCTCTCCCAGTGTAAATTTCCGTCCACAGGCTGGGCATCCTTCATCATTGACACGGTTGAGCGTTTCCAGATCTATGATGGTCTTTAAACGATTTTTATCCGCATGGGTCATGTCATCCTCCTGTATATCTCCATCGTTTCGTAGGGAGGTCATATTCCCTCGTATAACCTAGCTTCTGCTGGGTCGAATGTCAAGCCGATAGATTTTGGGGTCGACTGCGGAGCGGAGCGGCCTGCAGAATAAGCACTATTTGGTAATTCGGGTTACAAATAGTTAACGGCGCCGCAGCTGGTATTTTTGCACAGCGCGGTGATGGTCTTCTAAATTTGTGGAGAATTGATGGGTTTGGTCTTTTTTAGATACAAAGTAAATGAATTTTGTATCGGCCGGATACAGGGCCGCTTCCAGTGAGCCTTTTCCGGGATTAGCGATGGGACCGGCCGGTAGGCCGCTGCGTTTGTATGTATTATAGGGCGTGGGTGTTTCGAGGTGTTTACGTTTCAGATTACCGTCAAAGTTCTTTAACCCGTATATGACCGTTGGATCTGATTCAAGTCGCATTTTTTTGTTTAAACGGTTATGAAATACGGACGAAATTATCGGTCGCTCGAATGGGGTTCCGGTCTCCTTCTCGATGATCGATGCTAGAATGACGACTTGATGAACTGTAAAACCCAGCTGTTTGGCTCTTTGTTGCCAGGTTAGATTAAATATTTGTCGAAAACGGCTCACCATGGTGGAGATGATCTTTTTAACGGGTATATTTTTGGGGAAAAAATAGGTTTCCGGAAACAGGTACCCCTCGAATGTGTCGGCATCCAGATCCTGCTGGTTTGCAAATTCGGCGCTGTTTGCTGCCGCTATAAAATCGTTTTTGGACGCCAGACCGGCCTTGTCCACCAGATCGGCGATCTGATAGAGATTGAGTCCCTCCGGGACAGTGAGCCTGTAAAGCCTGACTTCGCCGGACACCATTTTCTGCAGAATCTGTATCGGACTCATGGCGGCCGACAGCGCATACTCACCGGCCTGGAGCTTTTTGTCATATCCCTTCAAACGGGCAATTATCTTGAATTTATACGGATCATTGATGATATGGGCTTTGGCAAGTGCTGCCGTCGTCTCGCTGAATAATTGACCGGCGGAAATGGTGATGACCCTATCCTCAGCTTTTTGGCTGGCTGGGGTATGCGCATAATGGTGCAGATGCAGGAAAAATGCCACCACGCCGCCTGCGATCAACACCATGATAATGGCTGTTAGAAACAGAAATTTTTTCAATATGACATTCCCCTTCGGTTTGCCGGATCTACTGACAGACACACGCTTGATGAATTCAATCAGCAGGGTTTGCGTCCGGCTACCCATAAGCATATTAAAAATAACCCGATGTTGTCAAAGCAGGCTGCCGTTGCTGCCTGGACTTTATACGGCCTTAAAGAAACCCATAATAAACTTAACTTGCTGAAATAAAATTAAAAAATTTAATAATCGTCTGCTGAAGCCATCTATTGATTTGTCTAAATTGCCGTCGTTTGATGCACCGCGACTGTCGGCGCGAGCATCAATTCCTAAAAACAAAGGCATGAGCCCATCTGTTTGCAAAGAGCAATGACATTTAAACCCATTTGTGGTATAAAATCATCTTAGTGATCGCCTTGGTATTGATATCAAATACAGACACCCTGTCCTATAGGGCAACTCGACGATAACCACTAACCCTCAGACGCTTTTAACAAAATTTCAGGAGCCATCATGAAATTTTGGCGCCAGCCGCTAGACCAGGATCAAATTCAGATTCCCCATGGTATTATTCACATCATTGAAGAGCGATGCAAAGGCTGTGGTTTTTGCGTTGAGTTCTGCCCGCGCACTGTTTTGGTGATGTCCAAACAAACCAATTCCAAAGGGTATCATCCGCCTGAAGTCGTCGATGGCGAAGCTTGCTCAGACTGTGGTCTGTGCACATTGCTTTGTCCGGATTTTGCTATATATGTTGAAAGTAGTGCGGTTTCTGAAAAGAACAAGCAAGAGAAAGATCCATAGGTTAAATGCAATCTATGCGCTCACATGAAGGCCTGTTAATCGGTGAGCATTTTCTATTAGGAGATTATGCCGCCGCCGAAGGGGCGATTATGGCCGGATGTCGATTTTTTGCCGGTTATCCCATTACCCCCGCCACTGAGGTCGCCGAACGGATGTCCACACGACTCCCGCAGGTCGGCGGCATTTACATTCAAATGGAAGATGAATTGGCCTCGATGAACGCTATATTAGGCGCTTCATGGTCAGGCGCCAAATCAATGACTTCCACCAGTGGCCCCGGATTTTCTTTAATGATGGAGAATCTTGGATTAGGGATTATGCTGGAAACCCCATGTGTGCTGGTCAATGTACAGCGGGGAGGACCTTCCACCGGATTACCCACCTTAGTGGGGCAGCAAGATATGATGCAGGCCCGTTGGGGTTCCCACGGCGATTACGAAATCATCGCTTTATCACCCAACTCCCCTCAAGAGCTTTTCGATCTGACCATACGCGCTTTTAATCTATCTGAGAAGTTTCGCACACCGGTTCTGGTCATGACCGACGCAGAAGTGGGTCACATGACGGAAAGGGTTATCATACCACCACCGGAAGAAATCGAGCTCGTGCAGCGCCCGCTGGTTCGAAAAGGAGACGTGGAGCCGGATCATTTTCGAATCTATCGCGATCCGAAGCGCCACGATGATGGCGAAGTCGCACCCATGGCCATTGCCGGTGAGGGATTCCGTTTCCATATTACCGGTTTGACGCATGACGAGCGCGGATATCCAGCGATGAACGCCGAGGCCAGTGAATGGAACATCAAGCGGCTGGTTAAAAAAATTCGCTTGCATCGTGATGAAATTATCCAGGTAGAAGAACGCCATTTGGAAGACGCCGAGATTATTGTTGTATCCTACGGTATTTCGGCACGTACTTCCTTATGGCCTATTGAGCAGGCACGCAAGGAAGGTATCCGTATTGGCTACCTGCGTCTCATCACCGTTTGGCCATTTCCGGAAGAGCGCATCCGGGCATTGGCAAAAAAAATTCGAGCCTTTGTGGTACCCGAAATCAACAATGGCCAAATTTTGCGTGAGGTGGAAAGATGTACGGCCGGCCGGGCACAAGTCATCGGAGTGAATCGATTGGGAGGAGACATATTAGAACCGCAACGGGTTCTGAGCGCTCTGCGCAGGGCTGCCGGTAGGCCGAATACAGCCAAAGCAGATAAGGGTTGAGCCTTTCGAAAGAGAGATGACCTCATGGCTGATTTTAACATAAGCAATGCGAATCAATTCGAACGCTCCGGCACCGAATCTGTCGGTGACAGCGACTGGGTTACCGGCTTGCATCCTATGGATGTGCTGTTAAGAGGCGAACGGCTGCCGCACATTTGGTGTCAGGGCTGTGGGCTCGGTACGGCTCTGACGACTTTTATCGGCGCTCTCCAATGGCTCGAAACAAACCAGGGCTGGGATCTGGACAAGGTGTCTGTGGTATCGGGTATCGGCTGCACCGGTCGTATTGCCGGGTACGTTCGCCTGGATTCCTTTCACACCACCCATGGTCGGGCCATTCCGTTTGCCACTGGTCTTAAGCTCGCCAATCCCGAGTTGAAAGTTGTCGTCATCTCTGGGGATGGCGATATCGCCGGTATCGGCGGTAATCATTTCATCCATGCTGCGCGACGAAACCTGGACATGACGGTGATTTGCGTCAACAATTTTAACTACGGCATGACCGGCGGCCAGGTGGGACCGACAACCCCGCACGGTGCTAAGGCCGTTACCAGCCAGTACGGTAATTTTGAGTATCCATTTAATTTGCCCTATTTGGCAGCAGCCAGTGGGGCTTCTTTTTTGGCACGTTGGACCGTCATCCATGCCCGGCGACTGGAGTGGACGCTGCGCGAGGCGATGATGTATCCCGGATACAGCTTTGTTGAAGTGATTGCCCCGTGCTCCACGTCTTATGCGCGTTGGAATCCGGAAGGTCGCGGATTGGATCCCGAAAAACTCAGGCGACGGGGATTGGAGCTCATGAAACATTACCAAACGATCGGTAAGGTCGCTCACGGCACGCACCCCAAAGATGCCGCCATTAAAGTCGATCAAGACGGTGCGATAGTCGAAATCGTTGAAGGTGTTTTTAGTGATGAACGCAAACCGGATTTTCAGACCGCCATCGATGAACAAGTACAGATTGCCAAGAAACGCTGGGCAGCAACAAAAAAGAAGCTGAATGAACGATCTCAAATACCGACGCGGACCGACCGTATTGGCCGAACTGAAGTTCAGCTGGGCGGATTTGGGGGACAGGGTATCGTGAGTGCCGGTCGGATTATCGGCCAGGCGGCAACTATTTATGACAAGTTGGAGGCCTGCTTTACACAAAGTTATGGCCCGGAGGCAAGGGGTGGTGCGGCGGGCTCTCAAGTGATCATCGCCAGCGATCCGATTCATCATCCCCATCTGATTGAACCCACAAACGCGATCATCATGTCCCAGGAGGCTTATACCAAGTACGTTCCCAAATTAGCTACCGGCGCGACCCTGCTGATTGACGATGGGCTCGTAAAATTGCCACCGGACCACCGCCCGGATGTGAAAACCTATGGGATTCCAGCTACCCAAATTGCGGAAGAACTGGGCAATTCACGAGCGGCCAATACCGTCATGCTGGGGCTCTGGACCGCCGTTATCGGAGCGGTCACAGAATCAGCCATGCAGCGATCTGTGACAGATGCTGTGCCCCCCAAGACCGTAGAGGTCAATTTAAACGCTTTTGAGGCGGGTTTCAAAAAAGGTTTGCGCTACCAAGGCAGCAACGCGTAATAGGTCCGGAAGCCATGACCAAGGAGGAAAGCTTCTGTGAACCCAGGCGTTCTAATTTTGGGTGGAAGTCCTGCAGGGCGCCAAGCAGCCCTGGATCTGGCCGAAGCCGGGATTGAAGTCCTTTTGACAGAAATCTCACCTTTCATTGGAGACGATCCGGTCTGCAAGCCCCTCCACTCTATTTCGTGTGCACATGCTCTGGCGACCGCCAAACATCCCCGTATTCATCTATTGACCCGCACAGCGATAAAAAGTGCCAAGAAGACCTCGGATGCGTTCAAGGTCCGACTTGAAATGCGACCACGATTTGTCGATTTAAACCGATGCACAAGCTGCGGGGATTGCCTCGAAGTCTGTCCGGTACAGGTGCCAGGAAATGATCACAAAGCCATCTACCTGCGTGATGACCATCAGCCGGAGTCTGCCGTCATCGATAAAATGGGCCTTGCGCCTTGCTCGCATGCCTGTCCGGCGGGTATCCATGTCCAAGGCTATGTAGCGCTGATCGCTAAGGGGCGTTTTCAAGAAGCATTAGACCTGGTGCGAGAAGCAATTCCTTTTCCAGGTATCTGCGGCCGAATATGCACCCATCCTTGCGAAGTCAATTGCCGCCGTAACGAAGTAGACCAGTCGGTGGCCATTCGGCACCTTAAGCGATTTATTGCCGATTGGGAACTCAAACAGGCCAACACGTCAAAGCGCAAAATATCGAAAATACCGTCGCCAGCTGTCGAAGCCAAACGAATAGCTATAGTTGGCGCAGGCCCGGCCGGGCTGACAGCAGCGCATGACCTAGCCCTTAAAAATTACAAGGTGACGGTTTTTGAAAAGCTCCCGGTTGCAGGCGGTATGATGGCAGTGGGCATTCCATCCTATCGTCTTCCGAGGGATATTCTAAAAGGGGAAATCAGTGCCATCGAGGAAATGGGCGTTACCATCAGGACAGGAATTGCTTTTGGCACCGACCTTAATATCAAGGCGCTGAGATCAAAAGGATATTCAGCACTTTTTCTGGCCACCGGTCTGCACGGCAGCCGCAAACTCGGAGTCGCCGGCGAAAACCTATCCGGCGTCTTTGATGGGGTCTCTTTTCTGCGTGATGTTGCGTTGGGCAAAAAGGTGTCGACAGCTAAAAAGCTTATCGTTGTTGGGGGGGGTAATGTGGCCATCGATGTAGCGCTCACTGCCAGACGTCTGGGATCAAATGCGGTTACCATCGTTTGTCTTGAGACCCGCGAAGAAATGCCGGCCCGCGATGAAGAGATTAAAGAGGCCCTGGAAGCTGGCGTGGAAATTATCAATTGTTTTGGGCCGAATCGCTTCCTGGGCAAAAACAACCGATTTACCGGAATTGAATTTAAACGCTGCACCTGCGTTTTTGATGATCAATGCAATTTTAATCCCCAGTATGATGAAAATGAACTCAATATCCTGGAAGCGGAAGCGGCAATGATGGCCATAGGCCAACGCGCCGAAAAGGACTTTTTAGAAGCAGAGAGCATTATCCGTTCACCCCAGGGTGGCATTCAAGCCGATCCGGAAACGTTGCAAACGAGCATACCATGGGTATTTGCCGGCGGGGATGCGGTCTCTGGACCCAAGAGCGTTATAGAGGCGATTGCCAGCGGTAAACAGGCTGCCGAAAGTATCGATCGGTATCTTAACCAGCTCGATTCAAAAGCGGAGCGCATCAACCAGTGGCCGGATGTCATCACCGCCAATGATGATTTCAATGACCAACCGTTCAGCGGTAAATCGCAGCATAAGGATCAGCTGCCCATTTCCGAGCAACCCCTGACCCAAGCAGAGCGGGTCCCCAAGCCGCGAATATCCATGCCGGTTCTGCCAAAGGCTGAAAGTTTAAGCGGTTTTCGCGAGGTGGAGTTGGGTTATTCAGAGGAACAGGCCATTGCCGAAGCCCAGCGCTGCCTGGCATGTGGTCCTTGCAGTGAATGCATGGCCTGTGTCGAGGCGTGCAAAGCAGAAGCGATAAACCATGCTGAGCGTGAAAAGATCGTCGAGTTCGATATGGGTGCCATTATACTGGCTGATGGTCTGACAACATTTGCGCAATTCGAGCTGCAAGAAGGACCCGGCCTTTATCGAATATCTCCTCAAGAGGCATTTGCGGGATCGGTTGCGGCCGCCCACGCCATGTGCCACACACGTGTCGAGCCGCATTTGGCGACGTCATCGCTTCGGGTGGGGGCGTATCCGGAAATCCCTGCGCGCATGGGTGTGTTTATTTGCCAGTGCGGCGATCATATCGCTCGTTTTGTCGATACGGATGCACTGCACCAGCAATCAGCCGTTTTACCTGGCGTTATCCACGCTGCTGTGATTCCCCAGGCTTGTTTGCCGGAAGCGGCTGAGTTCATCGGCAACGCTGTGGCGGAGCATGATCTGAACCGGGTGCTTTTGGCTGCCTGCAGCTGTTGTTCACTGGATCAAGTTTGTTTCAGTTGCACGTATCAGCGGATTCGCTGCAAAGATAACCTAGGGCTGTTCGCGGCTGGACCTCAAGGCGCACACAGTCCAAAAGATCGCTTGTCAGCTGGGAATTTATCCAATCTGATCTGGGAATTTGTGAATATCCGCGAGCACTGTGCCTGGGTACATGCGGATAATCCGGAGGCCGCGGCTGCCAAGGCCGATCGGTTAATTGCAGCCGCTGCCGTCAAATTGAAGATGGCATCCCCCCCCGAAGCCCGGTCGATGAACGCTGAGCGGTCCGTGTTGATTTTAGGCAGCAGCACAGCGGCACGGATTTGTCAGAATCTACTCAATGAGAGGCATATTGTTACCCGCGTCGTCGAGCAGCTGCCTCATCAAATTAGACGTGTTGAGGGGCAATATGCTGTTACAAATCCGCAAACCGTTCAGCACGCAACGGCCGTCGTGCTGGCACCGCAGGACGCGGTCGCGGCGGATCTGTTATGCAGTGCCTTTGCGACATCCGGTGAACTCCAGCGAATCATGCCAGAGCCGCCGGATGTCGAAACGCTGTTGCCGGGCGTTTTTTACTGTGACCCATTAGATGGCCACTCGACCGGTGCCGCCGCAGCCATCAAGGTGACCGGTTGGTTGCATCAGTTAAACGGACAGCCCAAACCCATAGCGGCGTCGGTGGATCCGCACCGCTGCCGGGCGTGCAAAACCTGTATCGATATTTGTGATCTGGGTGCGCCGCAAATAGTTGGAGAAGAACCGCAGCGTCACGCTTGGATCGATCCGATGATTTGTTCGGGTTGCGCCAGTTGTGCCGCGCAATGTCCATCTAACGCCATCACGGCAGGTTATGCAACGGATGCACAACTGGAAGCCATGCTCGCAGCGGTCTTGCAAACAAATGATTTGAATGACCGGCAGAAAATAGTGGTTTTTACGTGTAATTGGAATGCTTACCGGGGGCTTGAAGCCGCAGGCCGGCTGCATGCATCCTACACACCCTGTATTTATCCTCTAAAAGTCATGTGCCTGGGTCGGTTGAGTCCCGGAATCCTCCTCAGCGCCTTTCATCTTGGGGCTGACGGTGTTTTACTGCTGGGCTGCGCGCCGGATGAATGCCATTATATATTTGGCAACCAGCGGGCCCAAGATACATTTGATTTGACCCGCCGCTTAATGCAGCTGTTGGGATATTCAAATAAGTGCCTGGTAATGGATCGAATCGCGGCTGACGAGACAGAATCCTGGGTATCAAAAATACAAATCTTTATGGATGGTTTGAAGGGGAGCCGGCAGCAGCATGGATAGCCTAAAAGACATTATCCAAAACTGTCGAGCGTGGTATTGCCAGGAATGCGGCAAATGCAGTGCCGTCTGCCCCATTACCCGCTGGGAAACGCGGTCCTATAGCAGCCCGCGGTTGCTGGTGGAGAAGGCCATCGATCATCAACCCGAAGAGATCATGCAGGACCCATTATTCTGGTCCTGCCTGACATGCCGGCGTTGCAGTTTGTTGTGTCCAGCGGATGTCTATTTTTCTGAATTCATACAGCAGGCCAGAACCCTGGCCAGAGGGTGCGGACAAACCGGCGAATGCACCCATGGAGCGGCTATTCAAAACTGGGGCAAAATGATGACCGATCCGGGGCTGGAGCAGCACCGCTTGGACTGGATCACGCCGGAACTTCTGGTATCCGATGATTCGGAGGTCGTCTATTTTAGTGGATGCTTGCCCTACTATGATGCCTTATTCAAGCATTTGGATATTGAAGGCGTCGACATTGCCAGGGCAGCGGTGAAGATTTTGAACCATCTGGGGATCGCGCCGCAGGTCATGGCTGATGAGCGTTGCTGCGGTCACGATCAGCTGTGGGAAGGCGAGATGGAGACATTTCAGGCATTGGCCAAACTCAACCTTGAGCACCTCAGTGCCACCGGCGCTAAAATCATTATCACCACCTGTCCGGAGTGTGCCCTCATCTTGAGCCGGGAATACCCGAAGCGTGTCGCAGATCACGGGATGGCGGTTTATCACTTGACACAGTATGTGGCGCAGGCGGTTGCCGATGGCAATCTGGTGCTGGTGGCGAAAAATCATAAACACGTTACCTATCAAGACCCCTGCCGGTTGGGTCGCTATTTAAATATCTACGACGAGCCGCGCTCATTATTGGCCGCGTTAGGACTGGAGCTAAGGGAAATGGAACGGACCCGAGCGGCTAGTCTGTGCTGCGGCGCAACCGGCTGGACGTCTTGCGGACAGGTCAGCAAAAATATTCAAATTGAGCGGTTGCAGGAAGCATCGCGCACAGGTGTCAACCGAATGATTACGGCCTGTATCAAATGCCAGATTCATTTTCGTTGCGCCCAGCAGGACCCTCAGCTGGAGAATAAGCTCAATCTGAAGATTCAAGATCTGACAACGCTCATTGCGAGCCATCTTTAAGCGCCGTCGTTTGAGATAATTTCTCATGGAAGCGCAGAATTTCAACTTAACCTAAAAGACAAACGGCCCGCCTATCATGCAACGGGATATGTCCACGACTGAAATTCTGGATCCGAACCTGCTCCAGAGCGTTGTCCGGCAGGCGACGTTTCAATGTCGGGCCGAAGGCAGTGGTTTTTACTTGTACGATCCGGATAGCGGTCAGAAGACCTTGCTGGCCACTCAGAACTTGCCCAGAGAACCCTGGGATGAGGTGCTTTTAAAGGAAATGATCAATTCTCGTCAAGCCATTGTCAAAACGCTTCCGGATCACTCGGTTTTGATGGCGGCACCGCTGGTCTGGCAGGAAGCCGTTCGCGGGCTGTTGATTGTCTTCGATAGCAAGCCTGGACGAACATTTCGAGAGCGAGATCTCGCCTTGATCCAATCTCTGGCAGACCTGACGGCATCGGTCGCCCAGCAAAATGAACGGCTGGCACGCATGACAACCCAGTTTCGCACCTTGCACACCATCGATGTAGCGCTGACATCGAGCCTTGAATTGGATCATGTTCTGAATCTGATCCTTGAAAAAGCCGCCGAACTGGTCAATGCTGAGCACGGCTCGCTGCGGTACCTGGAAACAGAGACCGGCCATCTGGTCCTCAAGGCGCATTATGGCGAGGGGTGGACAGCAGAAAAGTTGGCGTATACCCCGCGTATCGGACAGGGGATTGCCCGTTGGGTGGCTGAGCATCAAAGGCCCTATTTGAGCCCGGACGTTCGTAAGGATCCTTTAAATGTCGTTCTTTTTGAAAATATGCGTTCGAGCATTTCGGTGCCCTTGTTGTACAGCTCAGATGAACAATCTCAAAAAGATCATTTCATCGGAGTTTTACTTTTAGAGAGTTCCCGTCAGGCCGCTTTTGATGAGCAGGATGTTGAGCTTCTGGAAGCATTGGCCCAGGAAGCAGTCATTGCCATCCAAAACGCCACTCAACTTCAAAAACTCAAAGCGGAGCAAGAACGACGTTTGGCTGCCGAAAAATGGGCAGTCATGGGCCAAGCAGCGACTGCCCTGGCGCATCGCATCAATAACCTGTTGGGGATCGTGCCGGTCAGCGCCAACGAAGTTTTGCGAATATTAGCAAAGCTGGATCTACCTGAAGCAGACCATCGTTGGGCCCAGTCTAATCTTGAGCGCATTAATCGCAATGCGCAATTTATTCTTAAGCTCAGCGAAGCGCTATTCAGGCCATTTAAAGAAGCCGGTCCACCGACGCGATTTGATGTAAACCGAATGCTCAACGAAGCTTTAGACTCTGCCGACATACCCGATGATGTTGAGGTCGTTTGTCACTATGATCAACAGCTGCCCCTGGTAAATTGCAGTTTGCTCTTGCTGGACATTTTTCTTGAGCTCATTACCAATGCTTGCAAAGCCATGGAGCGTCGACAATTCAGACAGCTCGTGGTCAGCAGCCGATCGGAGCAGGTTGATGGGCTGCCCTGGATCAGGGTTGAGATTAGTGATACAGGCAAGGGGATATCTTATAATAAATTAAAGCATTTATGGAATTTATTTCAACCCAGCGATGAAGGCCTCGGATTTGGACTGTGGTGGATGCGGACCTATATCGAACGTCAGGGCGGTGCCATCGAATGCCACAGCCAGCCTGATAAAGGCGCAACGTTTATTATTCGATTACCAGCTTTAGAAAACAAAAGTCAGAGGT